>NZ_JBJGZI010000019.1:0-110692 GCF_054050455.1 Geodermatophilus sp. SYSU D00684
CCGGCCCCCGGCGGGCCCCGTCCGGGGCCCGCGGATCAGGCGCGCGCGGCGCGGACGGCCGAGTTGACCGGGCCGAGCGCGACCACCAGGCCGACGACGGCGGTGGCGACGTGCAGGACGTTGTCCGCGGCGTTGATGTTGAGGAAGTCCCAGTCCTCGCCGATCGCGAGCAGGCCGTAGACGAAGGCCGCGCCGTAGCCGACGGCGAGCAGCCAGCCGTAGGTGCGGGCGCCGGCCAGCGTGCGCGACAGCAGGATGCCGGCCAGGCCGATCACGACGTGCACGACGTTGTGCAGCGGGTTGATCATGAAGAACAGGAGCATCTCGTCCTGCCCGCTGCCGGCGAAGCCGTCGAAGCCGGTGATGAAGAAGCCGGCGATGCCGACGAGCAGGTACACGACGCCGAAGGCGAGCGCGAGCGTCTGGGGCCAGGCCATCGCCGGCCTAGCGCCGGTGTTCCCCGTGGTGGCCATTGGTTCCTCCGTGTGTGGGTGGGTCGCCGCCTCGTGGCGGGCACTGGGTGTCGCCTACCCCGGGGTGACGGCCGGTAACGAGACTCCCTCGTCCGGGCGAGGGTCGTTGCCGGATCGTCACCGTCGCGGCGTGCGGTGCACCCGGTCTTCGGACGCCGCGGCCGATCCGGTTCGCCGGTCACCCGATGGAGGGCAGGAACGCGCAGGGCCCCGCGCCGGCGGCGCGGGGCCCTGCGGGAGGGAGCGGTCAGGGGCGCGGCGTCCGCCTCGGCCGGCGGACGACGAACGGGCCGATGGCCAGCAGGTCGACCGGGGCCGAGCCGAAGCACTCCAGGGCGTCGCGGGGGTCGTCGACCATCGGGCGCCCGGCGGTGTTGAGGCTGGTGTTCACCACCACCGGCAGCCCGGTGCGCCGCTCGAACGCCGCGATCATCCGGTGCACCAGCGGCTCGGTCTCCGGGTCGATCGTCTGGATGCGCGCGGTGCCGTCGACGTGGGTGACCGTGGGGATCCGGTCGCGCCACTCCTCGGCGACGTCGTGCACGAACAGCATGTACGGGGAGGGGATCGGCCCGCGGCTGAAGATCTCCGGCGCCTTCTCGAGCAGCACCATCGGCGCCACGGGGCGGAACTGCTCGCGCCCCTTGACGTCGTTCATCCGCTCGAGGTTGGCCTCGTAGCCGGGGTGGGCGAGCAGCGAGCGGTGGCCCAGCGCCCGCGGGCCGTACTCGCTGCGGCCCTGGAACCAGGCCACGATCCCGTTGTCGGCGAGCACCTCGGCGACGGCCTCGGCGACGTCGTCGGGACGCTCGTAGTCGATGGCGGCGGTCTGCAGCCAGCGCTCGATCTGGTCGTCGCTCCAGCCGCGGCCCAGCGCCGCACCCGGCATCGGCTCGGTGCGCTCGCCCAGCTCGGCGGCGACGTGCAGGGCGGCGCCGAGGGCGGTGCCGGCGTCGCCGGCGGCCGGCTGCACCCAGACCTGCTCGAACGGGCTCTCGGCGAGGATGCGGGTGTTGGCGACGCAGTTGAGCGCGGTGCCGCCGGCCATCGTGAGGGTCTTCTCGCCGGTCTGCTCGTGCACCCAGCGGGCGAGGTCGACCAGCACCTCCTCCAGCCGCGTCTGCACGCTGGCGGCGAGGTCGGCGTGGTCCTCGGTCCACTGCTCGTCCTTGCCCAGGCGCGGCGCGAACTCGCAGAAGTCGATCCGCTCGGTGACGAAGCCGCCGTCACCGGTGGCGCGGATGAGCTCGGACAGCTCGCCGAGGAAGCGCGGCTTGCCGTAGGAGGCCATCGCCATGACCTTGAACTCGTCGGAGCTGCGCAGGAAGCCGAGGTGGTCGGTGAGCTCCTCGTACATCAGGCCCAGCGAGTGCGGCAGCGCCTGCCCGGCGAGGATCTCCAGCTGCCCGTCGACGTAGCGGCCGGCGAGGTGGCTGTGCGCCTCGCCGCGGCCGTCGAGCACCAGGACGGCGTTGTCGCGCTGCGGCGCGGCCTTGCCGGCGGAGGCCGCGTGCGCGACGTGGTGCTTGACGAAGCGGACCTTGGCGGGGTCCAGGCCGGGGAGGGCGTGCGCGAGGAAGTCCGGCGCCATCTCGGCGTACCGCTTGCGCATGGTGTCGCCGTCGTCGAACAGGCCCGAGTCCTCCGGCGTGCCCATGAGCGCCGGGTCGAAGGAGTAGGCGACGGCGTCGAGCTCCTCGGGGCGGATGCCGGCGTGCTTGAGGCACCACGCGGCGGACAGCTCGGGCAGCTCCCAGGCGCTCCACGGCAGGGGGCGCTTGCCGTGCTTGCGCCGGCTGAAGCGTTCCTCCTCGGCCGCGGCCACGACCTTCCCGTCGACGACGAGCGCCGCCGCCGGGTCGTGGTAGATGGCGTTGATGCCGAGGACCTTCACGTGCGCTCTCCTCCCGCACCGGGCGCGGCGCCCGGCTCTCTGCGGCTGATCTTCGAGGCGCGGCGCCGGTCCCGCAGGGCGAGCCCCCGATGCGGTGACGGCCCCCGGGTCCCCGCCCGGCTAGAGGGGCGGGCGGCGGCTGCCCCAGTCCGTCGCCGACTCGTAGGCCTGGCCCACCCGCAGCACGCCCGCCTCGTCGAAGGGCCGGCCGATGACCTGCAGCCCGATCGGGAGCCCGGACGAGGTGAACCCGCACGGCACCGACAGTGCCGGCAGGCCGGTGACGTTGCCCGGGGCCGAGTGGCCGACCCAGGCGTCGATCACCGCCTTCTCCCTCCCGCCGGGGAAGGTGAACGTCTGCTGCCCCACCTCGGCCGCGGCGGCGGGCAGGGTCGGGCACACGAGCGCGTCGATGCCCTCGAAGGCGCGGCGGAACGCCTGCTGCACCAGCGTGCGGACGCGCAGCGCCTTGATGTACTGCGTGGCGAGCACCGTCTCGCCGGCCTCGAGGAAGACCCGGACGTCGTCGGTGTAGAGCTCCCCGGACTCCCGCAGCATCTCCTGGTGGTAGGCGCTCGCCTCGGGCACGAGGACCCCGAACTCGACGGCCATCATCTGGTCGGCGTAGGGGATCTCCACCTCCCGCAGCGTCGCCCCCTGGGCCTCGAGGACGCCGATGGCCTCCCGGACGGCCGCCTCCACCTCCGGGTCGACGTCGTCGAAGAAGTAGTTGGCCGGGACGCCGAGCGTCAGGCCGCCGACCCCGGCGTCCAGGTCCGCCGTGTAGTCGGGGACCGGCTCCCGGGCGGAGCCCGGATCGCGGGGGTCGAAGCCGGCGATCGCCTGCAGCGTCAGGGCCGCGTCCCGCACCGTGCGGGTGAGCGGTCCGGCGTGGTCGAGCGACCAGCACAGGGACGTGATCCCGGCGCGGGAGACCCGGCCGTAGGTCGGCTTGAGGCCGACGGTGCCGCACACCGACGCCGGGATGCGGATCGAGCCGCCGGTGTCGGTACCCATCCCCACCAGGCACTCCCCGGCGGCCACGGCGGCGCCGGACCCGCCGCTGGATCCACCCGGCACGCGACCGGTGTCCCAGGGGTTGCGGGTCGTCGGCGTCAGCACGCCGTAGGCGAACTCGTGGGTGTGCGTCTTCCCCACCACGACCGCGCCGGCGTCGCGGAGCCGGGCCACGCAGGCCGAGTCCTCCGTCGCGACGTGCTCGGACCGGACCGCGGAACTGGAGGTGGTCGGCAGGCCTGCGACGTCGTAGAGGTCCTTGATCCCCACCGGGATGCCGTGCAGGGGCCCGCGGTGGTCACCGCCGGCGATCTCCCGCTCTGCCTGCCGTGCCGCCTCCAGCGCCTGCTCGGCGGTGACGACGACGAAGGCGTTCAGCCGGTCCTCGACCGCCTCGATGCGGTCGAGGACGGACTGCACGAGCTCGACCGGGGACAGCGTGCGCTGCTCGATCCGGCGGGCGGCCTCGGCGATGCTGAGCTCGGAGGGCTGCACGACCTCACTCCCACCGCGCGTCGAAGGCCGCGGCCGGCGGCGTCTCGCCGACCGGGACCTGGTCGAGGCTGTCGTACAGCCCGTGGACCATGGTCACGGCGGGGCCCGCTGCGGCCCGCCGCTCGGTGCTGAGGTCCAGGCGGGCGTGCGCGAGCAGCTGGTCGAACGCCTCGTCGCCGAGCGGCGACCGGTCTGTCGAGGCCACGGGCCACCTCTTCCGGGTCAGGTGAGACGAGGGGCACAGCATGCCCGAGGCCGGGCGCTCAGGCGCCGCGGACCTGCAGGAGGTCGTTCTCCTCGACGGCCTTGAGCGCCAGGGTCTTGTAGCCGACCTCCTCGAACAGGACGACGACGCGGTCGTCCTCCACCCGCATCACCACACCGGGACCCCACTCGGTGTGCGTCACGGGGGTCTCGGGGGCGAACGGGGTGTCGGCGTCGCCGCCGGCCGGCTGCTCCTGGGAGGTGCCGGCCGAGCAGTTGTCGCAGTTGCCGCAGGGCTCCTCGAGCTGCTCGCCGAAGTAGCCGAGCAGGTACTGGCGGCGGCACCCGGTGGTCTCGGCGTAGCCGCGCATCATCTCGACGCGGCTCTGGTCGACCCGCTCGTGGTGCTCGGCGAGCTCGCGCGCGGCGGCGGCCGCCTCGCCGGGGGGCGGCGCGCCCTCGGCGGGGTGCGCGGCGCCCTCCTCGTCGAGGACGACCGCCGACACCTGCTCGAGCAGGTTGAGGTCGCGGGCCAGCGGGGTGGCGCCGCGGCCGGTCTCCTCGCGCAGCTTCTTCACGTCGACGCCGTCCTCGACGCCGGCGGCGGGCGCGGCGGCGACCAGCCCGGCGACCTGCTGCAGCTCCTCCTCGGCGGGGGCACCGGCGGCGAAGAAGCGGCGCAGGCCGAGGTCCTCCTGCCGGTAGACCAGCACCGCGAGCGCGGGGTCGCCGTCGCGGCCGGCCCGGCCGATCTCCTGGTAGTAGCTGTCGATCGAGTCGGCGGGCTCGGCGTGGACGACGAAGCGGGTGCCGGGCTTGTCGATGCCCATCCCGAACGCCGTGGTGGCGACGACGACGTCGAGCTCGTCCTCCATCCACGCGCGCTGGGTGTCCTCGCGCTCGCTTTTCCTCAGGCCCGCGTGGTACGGCCGCGCCCGCAGCCCGCGCTCGGTGAGCGCCTCGGCGACCTCGAGGGTGCCCTTGCGGGTGGCGCTGTAGACGATGCCGGGCCCGCGGCCGGCCTCGACCTCGGCGACCGTGCGGTCGACGACGGCGGTGCGCTTGGCGGTGGCGTCGGCGTGGTGGTCGACCTCGAGCCGGATCTCCGGCCGGTCGAACCCGGCGACGACGACCTCGGGGTCGCGCATCGCCAGCCGCTCGACGATCTCGGCGCGCACCGGCGGGGCCGCAGTGGCGGTGAGGGCGAGGACCGTCGGGTGGTCCAGCTGCTCGACCACCTGCCCCAGGCGCAGGTAGTCGGGCCGGAAGTCGTGGCCCCAGGCCGAGACGCAGTGCGCCTCGTCGACGACGAACAGCGCCACGCCGGCCTCGCGGATCGCGTCGACCACCTCGGGCTTGGTCAGCTGCTCGGGGGCGAGGAGGAGGAAGCGGACCGTCCCGTCGGCCAGGCCCTCGAGCGCGGCGCGCTGGTCGCCGGCGGACAGGCTGGAGTTGAGCTGCGCGGCGCGGCCGGCGTCGTCGCCGAGCTCCTCCAGCCGCTCCACCTGGTCGCGCTGCAGGGCGATCAGCGGCGAGACGATGACGACGGGGCCGTCGAGCAGCTGCCCGGCGACCTGGTAGACCGCGCTCTTCCCGGCCCCGGACGGGAGCACCGCCAGCGTGTCCCGCCCGGACAGCACGGCCTGCATGGCCTGTTCCTGGCCGGGGCGGAACTCCTCGAAGCCGAGGACGTCGCGGGAGACCTCGCGCAGACGGCGGGTGCGGACCGCGGCCGAGCCGCCGGCGGGGTTGTCGCTGGGGGTGCGTGACACCGGCTGCCGCTGCCCGGGCGCCGTGATCGGCAAACGGAGGCCGGGGTGTCGGCGTCCCCACGGAGGCGCGGCGTGCGCGCACGTAGGGTCCCCGGCGTGAGCGCGAGCTACCGGATCGCCGAGGCCGCGGCGCTGCTCGGGGTCAGCGACGACACGGTGCGCCGGTGGATCGACAGCGGCCGGCTGCCGGCGTCGCGAGAGGGCGGCGGCCCGGCGCACGTCGGCGGCGCCGACCTCGCCCGCCTGGCCACCGAGCTGCACGAGGCGCCCGAGCCCGGCACCACCCGCGGGTCCTCGGCGCGCAACCGGCTCGCCGGCATCGTCACCCGGGTCCTGCGCGACACGGTCATGGCGCAGGTGGAGATCCAGGCCGGGCCGTTCCGGCTGGTCTCGCTCATGTCCCGCGAGGCGGCCGACGAGCTGGGCCTCGAGGTCGGCGTCCGCGCCGTCGCCACGGTCAAGGCGACGCAGGTGAGCGTCGACGTCCCGTAGGAGTACCGCACCTGCGGACTGGGAGGGGCTACTGTCCCGCGCATGCGGGGACGACGGGTCGGTGCGCTGCTGGCCGCGGTGGCGCTCGGCGCCGCCGGGTGCGGGGGAGGGGCCGGCGCCAGCCCGGCCGGGGACGACGGCGGCCCCACCGGCACGCTCACCGTCTTCGCCGCCGCCTCGCTGACGGACGTCTTCACCGACCTCGGGCAGCGGCTGGAGGAGGAGAACGCCGGGCTGGCCGTGCAGTTCAACTTCGCCGGCAGCTCGGCGCTGGCCACCCAGCTGACCCAGGGCGCCCCGGCCGACGTCTTCGCCTCGGCCAACGGCGCCCAGATGTCGGTGGTGACCGACGCCGGCCTCGCCGACGGCGACCCGACCGTGTTCACCGCCAACGTCCTGCAGGTCGCCGTGCCCGCGGGGAACCCGGCCGGGGTCACGGGGCTCGCCGACTTCGCCCGCGAGGACCTCACGATCGCCGTCTGCGCGCCGGAGGTGCCCTGCGGCGCGGCCGCGGCGGACGTCTTCGCCGCCGCGGGCGTGACGCCGCGCCCGGACACCCAGGAGGAGGACGTCCGCGCCGCGCTGACCAAGGTGGAGCTCGGCGAGGTCGACGCCGCGCTGGTGTACGCCACCGACGTGGCCGCCGCCGGGGACGCCGTCGAGGGCGTCTCCGTCCCGGAGGCCGAGGACGCGGTCAACGACTACCCGCTGTGCACGCTGACCGGCGCCCCCAACCCGGAGGCGGCGCGGGCCTTCGTCGACCTGGTCCTGTCCGGGGAGGGGCAGCGCGCGCTCGCGGACGCGGGCTTCCGGGCGCCGTGAGGCGGGCCCGCACGCCGGCGCCCCTGCTGGTCCCCGCCGCCCTCGCCGTCGCCTTCCTCGTCCTGCCCCTGGCCGGGCTGCTCGTCCGCGCGCCCTGGCCGCAGGTGCCCGCGCTGCTCGCCGAGCCGGGCGTCGGGCAGGCGCTGCGGCTGTCCCTGGTGTCCGCGACGCTGGCCACGCTGGTCTCCGTCGTCCTCGGCGTGCCGCTGGCCTGGGTGCTGGCCCGCTCCCGCGCCCGCGGGCGGGCGGTGCTGCGCGCCCTGGTGACCGTGCCGCTGGTGCTCCCGCCGGTGGTCGGCGGCGTCGCGCTGTTCCTCGTGCTGGGCCGCCAGGGGATCGTCGGGCGCTGGCTCGACGAGGCGTTCGGGATCACGATCCCGTTCACCACCGCGGCGGTGGTGATCGCCGAGACGTTCGTGGCGATGCCGTTCCTCGTGGTCAGCGTCGAGGGGGCGCTGCGGGCCGCCGACGCCCGGTTCGAGGACGCCGCGGCCACCCTCGGTGCCGACCGCTGGACCACCTTCCGCCGGGTCACCCTGCCGCTGGTGGCGCCGGGCGTCGCCGCCGGCGCGGTGCTGTGCTGGGCGCGGGCGCTGGGCGAGTTCGGCGCCACGATCACCTTCGCCGGCAACTTCCCCGGGACGACGCAGACGATGCCGCTCGCGGTCTACCTCGCCCTGCAGCGCGACCCGGACGCGGCGATCGTGCTGTCGCTGGTGCTGCTGGCCGTCTCGGTGGCCACCCTGCTGCTCCTGCGCGACCGCTGGCTGGGGCGCACGGGGGTGGCCCCGTGACCCTGGAGGCGCGGGTCCGCGTCCGCCGCGGCCCGGTGACCGTCGACGTCGCCCTCGACGTGCCCGACGGCGAGGTGCTCGCCGTCCTCGGGCCCAACGGCGCGGGCAAGTCCACGCTCCTGCGGGTGCTGGCCGGCCTGCTGCCGCCCGACGGCGGGCGGGTCGTCGTCGACGGGACCGTGTGGGACGACGTCGACGCCGGCGTGCAGCTGCCCGCGCACCGGCGGCCGCTCGGGATGGTGTTCCAGGACCACCTGCTCTTCCCGCACCTGTCCGTGCTGGACAACGTGGCGTTCGGGCCGCGCACCCGCGGGGCGTCGAAGGCGCAGGCGCGCCGCGCCGCGGCCGCGTGGACCGAGCGGGTGGGCCTGGCCGGCCTCGGCGACCGGCGGCCCGCGCAGCTGTCCGGCGGGCAGGCGCAGCGGGCGGCCCTGGCCCGCGCGCTGGTCGGCGACCCGGCGCTGCTGCTGCTCGACGAGCCGCTGTCGGCGCTGGACGCCCGCACCCGGCTCGCCGTCCGCGCGGAGCTGCGCCGGCACCTGGCCGACTACGGCGGCAGCACCGTGCTGGTCACGCACGACCCGGTGGACGCCATGGCGCTGGCCGACCGGGTCGTGGTGGTCGAGGACGGCCGGGTGGTGCAGGCCGGGACGCCGTCCGACGTCAGCCGGCACCCCCGCACCGACTACGTCGCGCGGCTGGTCGGGCTGTCCCTGCTGCCGGGCACGGGGGAGGGGACGGCGGTGCGGCTCGACGGCGGCGGCGTGGTGGCGGTGGCCGAGGAGACCGCGGGGCCGGTGTTCGTCGCCGTCCGCCCGGAGTCGGTGGCGCTGTACCCGGTCCGGCCCGAGGGCAGCCCGCGCAACGTCTGGCCCGCGCGGGTGGCCGGGGCGACGCCGCACGGCGCCACGGTGCGCTGCGAGCTCGACGGCGAGGTGCCGCTGGTCGCCGACGTCACCGCGACCGCCTTCGCCGAGCTCGGGCTGGCGCCGGGCTCGCCGGTGTGGGCGGTGGTCAAGGCCTCCGAGGTCGCCGTCTACGCCCGCTGAGACGGCAGAGATGGCCATTTCTGTCGGTCCGGGAGGGCCGGGCCCAGGACGACGGCGGCCGGGTCAGCGGCGGGGCAGCGCCCGGCCGTCGGGGAGCCGGCGTCCGCTCAGCAGCGCGACCAGCGCGCCGGTGTCCGCGCGGACGACCGCGCCGTCCCCCCGGCTCCACGCCGTGTCGGTGGCCTCGAGGCGGACGCCGGTGAGGTCGATCCCGAAGACCGCGCCGTCCGCGGCGGTGAGCGAGTCGAGGACGGCGGCGACGGCCCCGGCCGGCGCGACCGGCGGCCGGCCGAGGGCGACGGTCACGTCCAGGGAGTGGACGACGGCGTGGACGAGGGCGCCGGCCGCGCCGCCGCCCGGCGGCTGCCACGCGTGCAGCACCGGCGAGCGCAGGGCGTCCAGGAGCTCGCCGGCCGGCAGCGAGGCGTCGCGGGCCGCCACGGTGTCGGAGAGCACGGTGAAGTCGCCGCCCGCCGCCGCCATCTCGGCGCCGAACTGCTCGGCCGACAGCCGCGCCGGCATGGTCACGTGCGCCACCACGTGCCGGACCCGCCACCCGGCGCACAGCGACGGTGCGTCCCAGGTGCCGTCCGCGTCGGCGGCCAGCAGGCCGGCGAGGCCGTCGTACGTGCGCGCCGTCCAGCCCTGGAGTCCCTGCACGTCCGTGTCCGCGGTCATCCCGTTCCCTCTCGTCGTCCGGTCGCAGCGCCCGTCGGGGGCGCCCCGGGGGGAGACCGTGCCCGACGCCGGGACTCATCGCCCCGCCCCGTGGACGGACCGCACCACGCGCGGGGGAGGCTGGGGTCATGACGACGGTCGCCGGGCTGGTCCTCGCCGCGGGCGGGGGACGGCGCTACGGCATGCCCAAGGCGCTGGTCGAGTACGACGGCAGCCTGCTGGTCGAGCGGGCGGTGCGGACGGCGCGCGCGGTGTGCGACCCGGTGCTCGTCGTCCTGGGCGCCCGCGCGGTCGACGTGTGGCGGACCGCCGACCTCAGCGGCGCGACCGTGCTCGCCAACCGCGACTGGGAGACCGGCATGGCCTCGAGCCTGCGCACCGGCCTGGACGGGCTGCGCGGGTGGCCCGGACGGGTCGACGCCGCGCTGGTCACGCTGGTCGACATGCCCGGGATGACGCCGGAGGCGCTGGCGCAGGTCGCCGCGCACGCCGCCCCGGACGCGCTGGCGGTCGCCACCTACGACGGCGTCCGCGGCCACCCGGTGCTGCTCGGCCGCGAGCACTGGGCCGGGGTCGCCGCGACGGCGACCGGCGACGAGGGCGCCCGCCGCTACCTGGCCGCGCACCCGGTCACCGAGGTCGACTGCACGGGCCTCGCGGACCCGGTAGACCTCGACGTGCCGCCGGGCGGGGTAGCTTCGGCGCCGTGATCGCCCGGGTCGTCGACGAGCCGCTGTCGGTCGCCGAGCACGAGCAGGCCGTGGCCGACGCGGGTGCCGGCGCCGTCGTCTCCTTCTCCGGCGTCGTCCGGGACACCGACGGCGGCCGCTCGGTGACCGAGCTGGAGTACGTCGGCCACCCCACCGCCGCGGCGGTGATCACCGAGCTGGCCGAGGAGTTCGCCGCCCGCCCGGGGATCCGCGCGGTCGCCGTCTCCCACCGGGTCGGGCTGCTGGGCATCGGCGACGTCGCGCTGGCCTGCGCGGTCAGCTCGGCCCACCGCGGCGAGGCCTTCACCGCCTGCGCCGAGCTCGTCGACGAGGTGAAGAGGCGGCTGCCCATCTGGAAGCGCCAGGTGTTCACCGACGGCGACGAGGAGTGGGTGGCCTGCCCCTGAGGCAGGTCTCGTCCGGGTGTCGGTGCGGCCGGGTTCCTTGACCGGCCGGGGCGCGCGTGACACAACGGTGCCCACTCCAAGGGTGGGGTGGGGCTCCCCCCCGGTGTGCCCGCGCACAGCGGCCGGACGACAGCGAGGTTCCCGTGCCCGCGCCGGAGCGCGACCCCGTCCTCGAGGCGATGCCGCTGGGCTACATCGCCGTCGACGCCGACTGGCGGGTCGCCTACGTCAACGTCACCGGCGAGGCCGTGGTCGGCCGGACGTGGGAGCAGCTCGTCGGCACCTGCTTCTGGACGTCGTTCCCCGCCGACCGGGACGACGCGTTCGGCCGGGTCTACCGCGAGGTGATGGCCACCGGCACCCCGCAGAGCATCGAGGCCTACCACCCCGAGCCGCTCGACTGCTGGTTCGAGGTGCGCGCCGTCCCGCTGCCGACCGGCCTGGCCCTGTACTTCTCCGAGGTCACCGCCCGCCGGAGCGCGCAGGACCGGCTGGCCCTGCTGGCCCGGGTCGGCTCCGAGCTCACCGGCACGCTCGAGCTGGCCGAGGCGGTCCGCCGGATCCCGCGGCTGGTGGTGCCCGAGCTCGGCGAGGCCTGCCTGCTCACCGTCCTCGACGACGACGGCCGCCCGCGCGACCTGAGCTCCTGGCACGGCGACCCGGACCGCCGCGAGCTGCTGGCCCGCTACGCCGCCGTCCGGCTGCCCGGGATGCCGGCCGCCGCCCCGGTGGTCCGCGCGCTGGCGGGGGAGACGGTGGCCGCCGACGGCGCCGCGGTGCTCGCCGCGATCGAGGACGAGGAGGCCGCCCGGCTCTACCGCGAGCTGGGCGCGCCCGCGGTGCTCGCCGTCCCGCTCCCCGGCCGGGAGCGGGTGATCGGCGCGCTGACCTTCCTCGCCGCCGGGAGCCGCAGCGCCGCCCGGGTGGACCCGCTCACCGCCCGCGAGGTCGCCGGCCGGGTGGGCCTGGCGCTGGACAACGTCCGGCTGTTCGCCCGCCAGCACCAGCTCGCCGAGGCGCTGCAGCGCAGCCTGCTCACCGACCCTCGCGGCTCCGGGCTCGGCGCGGTCGAGGTGCGGTACACCCCGGCGGCGGAGGCGGCGCGGGTCGGCGGCGACTGGTACGACGCCTTCCCCCAGCCCGGCGGGGCGACGACGCTGGTCATCGGCGACGTCGTCGGGCACGACACCGCCGCCGCGGCGGCGATGGGCCAGCTGCGCTCGCTGCTGCGCGGCATCGCCGCCTACAGCGACGCCGGCCCGGCCGAGGTGCTGCGCGGGCTGGACGAGGCGATGGCGACCCTCGGCGTGGACACCTACGCCACCGCCGCCGTCGCCCGCTTCGAGCGGGTACCGGGGGAGGGCGCGGCCGGGCGCACCCGGATGTGCTGGTCCAGCGCCGGCCACCTGCCCCCGCTGGTCCTCGACCCGGCGGGCCGGCCGGTCGAGCTGCCCGCGCCCCCCGGCGACCTGCTGCTCGGCGTCGACCCGGCCGGCGTCCGCGCCGAGAGCGCCGTGGTCCTCGAGCCCGGCTCCACCGTGCTGCTGTTCACCGACGGGCTGGTCGAGCGGCGTGGCCTCGACCTCGACGCCGGGCTGGCCCGGCTGACCGGGGCCGTCACCGAGCTGGCGGGGCGGCCGCTCGACGAGCTGTGCGACGAGGTGATCGAGCGGCTCGTGCACGGCCGGCCCGAGGACGACGTCGCCCTCGTCGCCCTCCGCCTGGGGGGCTAGCGGACCGGCGCCTGGCCGTCCTCGTCGGTCGGGCGGGCGTGCCCGTGACCGTGCCCGTGCGCGGCCTCCTCGGCGCGCTCCTCCTCCAGCTCGACCTCGCCCTCCAACCGGCGGGCCTCGCCGGCCACCTGCGCGGCGGCGTCGCCGTGCGACTCGCCGTAGACCTCCTCGGCCCGCCCGAGCAGCTCCTCGGCCTTCGCCTTCGCCTTCTCGATGAAGCTCATCGCGCTCCCGTCCTCTCGGCGTTCCGGTGTGCGGAGTCCCGGTGTGCAGCATCCCGGATCTCGCCCACGAGCTCCTCCAGGATGTCCTCGAGCGCCACGACGCCGACCACGCGGCCGCCCTCGGTGACCGCGGCGAACTGGGCGCGGTCGGCCTGCATGACGCCCAGCGTGCGGCGCAGGTCGTCCTCGGCGGCCACGCGGGGCAGCGGCCGGGTGATGTCCCGGACCCGCGGCTCCGGCGCGCCGTCGGCGACCAGCACGTCCTTGACGTGCACGTAGCCGAGCAGCCGCTCGCCGTCGGCCACCGGGAAGCGGGAGAAGCCGGTGGCGGCCGCGGCGCGCTCGACGGCGGCGATGTCGTCGCCCGGCGCGACCACGGTCAGCGCGGCCCGCGGGATGAGCACCGAGCGGGTGTCGCGCTCCTCCAGCTGCAGCGCGCCGGTGAGCAGCTCGTGGCCGCGCTCGTCGAGCAGGCCGCCGGCGCGGGACTCGTCGATCAGGCCGGCCACCTGGTCGCGGGTGAAGGCGCTGGTCACCTCGTCCTTGGGCTGCACGCGCAGCAGCCGCAGCGCCCCGTTGGCCAGCGCGTTGAGCGTCACGATCACCGGCTTGAGCACCGTGACGACGCCGGACAGCAGCGGGGCGAGGACCAGCGCGGCCCGGTCCGGGCCGGCCAGCGCCAGGTTCTTCGGCACCATCTCGCCGATCACCACGTGCAGCGCGACGACGACGGTCAGCGCGATGACGAACGAGATCGGGTGCACCAGCGCCTCGGGCACCGACAGCGCCTCGAACACCGGCTCGAGCAGGTGCGCCACCGCGGGCTCGCCGATGGCGCCCAGCCCCAGCGAGCAGACGGTGATGCCCAGCTGCGCGCCGGCCATCATCAGCGACACCCGCTCCATCGCGGCCAGCGTGGTGCGGGCGCGGCGGGAGCCGGCCTCGGCCAGCGGCTCGATGGAGGAGCGGCGCGCGGAGATCAGCGCGAACTCCGCGCCGACGAAGAACGCGTTGGCGAGCAGCAGCACGACGGCGACCAGCACGCCGGCCCAGTCACCCACGGTCGTCCTCCTCGTCGTCGTCGCCGGTGGTGGCCGGCAGGCCGCCGACGACGGCCCGCTCGACGCGGGTGCCGTCGACCCGCTCGACCTGCACCCACACGCCGGCCGGCAGCCCCTCGGCCTCGGCGGCGAGCTCCGGCGGCAGGGTGGGCCGCGCCTCGATCCGGTCGCCGACCTCGGGGATCCGGCCGAGCACGTGCAGCACCAGGCCGCCGAGGGTCTCCCAGTGCCGGTCGGCCGGCACGGCCAGCCCGGTGGCCGCGGCGACCTCGTCCGGCCGCAGCAGCCCGGACACCGACCAGGTGCCGTCGCCGCGGTCGACGACGTCGTCGCCGGTCTCCTGGTCGTGCTCGTCGGTCAGGTTGCCGACGATCTCCTCCACGAGGTCCTCGATGGTCACGACGCCGTCGGTGCCGCCGTACTCGTCGACGACGACGGCCATCTGCAGCCCGCCGCGGCGCAGGTCGCCGAGCAGGTCGTCCAGCCGCCGGGAGGTGGGGACGAACAGCGGCGGCAGCATGACCGCCGAGACCGGGGTGGCGGCCCGCCGGTCGCGGGCGACGGCGAGGGCGTGTTTCACGTGGACCATCCCGACGACGTCGTCGACGCCGCCGTCGTCGACCACCGGGAACCGGGAGTGCCCCGAGTCGCGCGCGGCGGTGAGCACCTCGGCCACGGGGGCGTCGGCGGGGACGGTGGTCATGCGGGTGCGCGGGGTGGCCGCGTCGCTGGCGCGCAGCTCACCGAAGGCCAGCCCGCGCTCGAGCATCACCGCGGTCTCGGCGGGCAGGGTGCCCTGCCGGCCCGAGCGGCGGACCAGCGAGGTGAGCTCCTCCGGCGAGCGGGCCGAGGCCAGCTCCTCCTGCGGCTCCACGCCGAACAGCCGGCGCAGCATCGCGTTGGCCCAGCCGTTGAGGAACCGGATGACCAGCGACGTCGCCCTGGTGAAGCCCCGCTGGAAGCCGGCGACGGCGCGGGCGGTGCGCAGCGGCTCGCTGATCGCCACGTTCTTGGGCACCAGCTCGCCGAACACCATGGTCAGCACGGTGGCCAGGACCAGGGCGAGAGTGATCGACACCGAGCGGGCCGCGGCGCCGGACAGGCCGGCCGACTCCAGCGGCCCGCGCAGCAGCGCGGCGATGGAGGGCTCGGCGACGAAGCCGATGGCCAGGTTGGTGACGGTGATGCCGAGCTGCGCGCCGGACAGCTGGGTCGACAGCGTCCGCAGCGCGGCGAGGACGCCGGCCGACCCGCGGACGCCGGCCTCGGTCTCGCGCTCGACGGTGGCCCGGTCGACGGTCACCAGGGCGAACTCGAAGGCCACGAAGGCGGCGCAGGCGAGCACCAGCAGGACGCCGACCAGGACCAGCAGCCACTCGATCACGGGAGGACCTCGGTGGCGGGGGAGGGCAGGGGAGGGCTCGTATGGTGAGGCTTGCTCACGAGGGGGCGGTCATCCTCCGGCGAAGGGGGGCAGCACGTCCACGACCGCCCCGGTCGACAGCTCCAACGCGCGGTCACGGGTCTGCGTTCCGTCGACGAGGAACGAGCAGGCGGTGAGCACCCGTTCGAGGCGCTCGCCGTGGGCGTCCACGATCCGGCCGACCAGCTCCTGCAGCGTGCCGGCCTCGCAGGTCTCGGTGTCCACGCCGGCCGCGGCGCGGGCGCCGGCGAAGTAGCGGACGGTGACGGTGCCCATGCCTCAGCCGCCGATGGCCGACATGGGCCGGGACGGCTGCAGGAAGCTCGGGTCGTCGATGCCGTGGCCGGGCAGCTTGGCCAGCGTGGCGATCCGCCAGCGGTCGGCGAGCTCGGCGTCGGTGGCGCCCTCGCGCATCGCCGTCCGCAGGTCGGACTCCTCGCGGGCGAACAGGCAGTTGCGGACCTGGCCGTCGGCGGTGAGCCGGGTGCGGTCGCAGGTGCCGCAGAACGAGCGGGTGACCGAGGCGATGACGCCGACGGTGGCCGGGCCGCCGTCGACCAGCCACCGCTCGGCCGGCGCCGAGCCGCGCTCCTCGGTGTCGGGCGTGAGGTCGTGCGCGGCCGAGAGCCGCTCCAGGATGTCCTCCGCGGTGACCATCTCGCCGCGGGTCCAGGCGTGGTGCGCGTCGAGCGGCATCTGCTCGATGAACCGCAGCTGGTAGCCGCGCTCGAGGCAGAAGTCGAGCAGCGGGACGGCGTCGGCCTCGTTGATGCCGCGCAGCAGGACCGCGTTGACCTTCACCGGGGTGAGCCCGGCGTCCTGCGCGGCCTGCAGCCCGGCCAGGACGTCGTCGAGCCGGTCGCGGTGGGTGAGGGCCTTGAACCGCTCGCGGTCGAGGGTGTCGAGGCTGACGTTGATCCGGTCCAGGCCCGCCGCGGCCAGCGCGGGGGCGACGCGGGCCAGCCCGATGGCGTTGGTGGTGAGGCTGACCTCCGGCCGCGGGCGCAGCGCCGTCGTCGCCTCGACGATGCCGACCAGGCCCGGCCGCAGCAGCGGCTCACCGCCGGTGAAGCGGACCTCGCGGATGCCGAGCTGCTCGACGCCGATGCGGACCAGCCGGACGACCTCGTCGTCGGTGAGCTGCTCGACCTTGGGCAGCCACTGCAGGCCCTCGGGCGGCATGCAGTAGGAGCAGCGCAGGTTGCAGCGGTCGGTGAGCGAGACCCGCAGGTCGGTGGCGACCCGGCCGTGCCGGTCGACCAGCCCGCCACCGCCCGGGACGGCACCGCCCGGGACGCCGTCGGCCGGACGGGTCCAGGGGTCGGGCAGCGGGGTGGCACTCACGCCGCGAATGTAATCCGGAACGCCGATCCCGTCCCCCGTCCCGCGACGGGGCCCGGCGGGCCGCCGCATCCGCGGAGCCGATCGCCCGGCACCGGCCGCTGGTGCGGAGGCCGAGGTTGCAGCCGGGTTGCCGGCGGGCGAGCGGGCGGAAACCGGGACGACGACGTCGGTGCCCGTTGTTACCGTCGGGGCGCCACCCGAGAGTCCGGCGGGCAGTCCCGCACTCGCCTGTGGCCAGGAAGCGCGAGAAGAGCCCGTGTCACCCCGCACGCTGTTCGGCCCCTACGGCCGCCTGTTCGCCGTCCCCGGAGCCGTCTGGTTCTCCCTCGCCGGGTGGGTCGCCCGGCTCCCCCTGCCGATGCTCGGCCTGGGCGCGGTGCTGCTGGTCGAGGGCGAGTCCGGCAGCTACGGCCTGGCCGGCGCCGTCTCCGGCACCCTCGCCCTCGCGGCCTCGGTCGGCGGCCCGCAGTGGGCCCGCGCCATGGACCGCCGCGGCCAGGGCCGGGTCCTGCAGGCGGCGATGGCCGCCTATCTCGTCACCGGGCTGGCGTTCGTCGGCGTCGTCGTCGCGGACGGGCCGCGCTGGGCGTGGTTCGTCCTCGCCGGCCTGACCGGGGCGAGCCTGCCCAACATCGGCGCGCTGGTCCGCGCCCGGTGGGCGGCCGCGCTCGAGGACGCCGAGCGGCGGCAGACCGCGTTCGCCTTCGAGTCCGTCGTCGACGAGGTCGTCTTCGTCGTCGGCCCGCCGCTGGTGACCGTGCTCGGCACGATGGTCGCCCCCGCCGCCGGCTTCACCACCGGCATCGTGCTGGGCACCGTCGGCGGGCTGTGGCTGGCCCGGCAGCGGGCCACCGAGCCCGTCGCGGCGCCCACCCACACCGGCGGCGGGCACCGCCGGCCGGCCGCGCTCAACGCGGCGGTCCTGCTGGTCTGCGCGACCTACCTGGGCGTGGGCACCGTATTCGGCGCGATGGACGTCGTCGTCGTGGGCTTCGCCGAGGAGCAGGGCGAGCCCGCGCTGGCCGGGCTGGCGCTCGCGCTCTACGCCGGCGGCAGCCTGGTCGCCGGGCTCGCCTACGGCGTGGCGCGGCTGCGCGGCACGCTGGCCACCCGGTTCCTCGCGACGGCGGTCTTCTTCGGGTTGGCCGCGCAGGGGCTGTGGGCGGTGACCTCGCTGCCGCTGCTGGTCGGCGCCGGGTTCCTCGCCGGGCTCGCCGTCGCGCCGGTGCTGGTGTCCGGGACGTCGCTGGCCGAGTCGCGGGTGCCGCGGGCGGCGCTCACCGAGGCGCTGGCCTGGACCAACACCGGCCTGACGCTGGGCGTCACCGCCGGGTCGGCGCTGGCCGGCGCGGCGGTGGACGCGTGGGGCGCCCGGGCGGCGTTCGCCGTCCCCGCGCTGGCCGCGGCCGGCGCGGCCGGGCTCGCGCTGCTCGGCGCGCCGCTGCTGCGCCGTCCGGCGGCCGTGCCGGAGCCGACGGAGGGGCGGGCGTCACGGGTTGGGGACGCGGTCGGCGGGTAGGCGGGCTCCTCGGGGGCCGGGTGCGCCGCGGAGTGGCGCGCCGCCCACCGTCCGCGACCGAGAGGGAGAGCCCGTGGCCACCGTGCCCACCATCCGCCTGAACAACGGCGTCGAGATCCCGCAGCTGGGCTTCGGCGTGTTCCAGATCCCGCCGGACCAGACCGTCGAGGCGACCCGCACCGCGCTCGAGGTCGGCTACCGCCACATCGACACCGCCGAGATGTACGGCAACGAGAAGGAGGTCGGCCAGGCGGTCCGCGAGTCCGGCATCGACCGGTCGGAGGTCTTCGTCACCAGCAAGCTCAACAACGGCTACCACCGCCGCGACGACGCGCTGCGCGCCTTCGACCAGACGATGGCCGACCTCGGCCTGGAGTACCTCGACCTGTTCCTGATCCACTGGCCGCTGCCCACGATCGACGTCGACTACGTCGAGACGTGGAAGGCCATGGAGGAGATCTACGCCGGCGGCCGGTGCCGCTCGATCGGCGTCTCCAACTTCAACCCGCACCACCTGCGCCGGCTGTTCTCCGAGACCGAGGTGCGCCCGGCGGTCAACCAGATCGAGGTGCACCCCTACCTGGCCAACGACGAGGTGCGCGCCTTCGACGCCGAGCACGAGATCGTCACCGAGGCCTGGTCGCCGATCGCGCAGGGCAAGGTCCTCGACGACCCGGCGATCGTCGCGATCGCCGAGAAGCTGGACCGCACGCCGGCCCAGGTCGTGCTGCGGTGGCACGTGCAGCGCGGCGACGTCGTCTTCCCGAAGTCGGTGACCCGCGCCCGGGTCGAGGAGAACTTCGCGCTGTTCGACTTCGAGCTCGACGAGGGCCAGATGGCCACCATCACCGGCCTCGACCGCGGCGAGCGCACCGGCCCCGACCCGGACACGTTCGACTACATCCCGGGCTGACCGCCCCGCCTGACCACGATCACGGCGCCGTGCCCACCGGAGGACCCTCCGGCCCGGTCACGGCGCCGTGATCGTCTCGGGCCTCAGTCCGTCGTGACGAAGTCGATGAGCTCCTCGACCCGGCCGATGAGCGCGGGCTCGAGGTCGGTCCAGGTCCGCACGCGGGCCAGGATGCGCTGCGCCCACACGTAGCCGGTGTCGTCCTCCCA
Organism: Geodermatophilus sp. SYSU D00684; assembly: GCF_054050455.1. NCBI lineage: Bacteria > Bacillati > Actinomycetota > Actinomycetes > Geodermatophilales > Geodermatophilaceae > Geodermatophilus > Geodermatophilus sp. SYSU D00684. The sequence goes on from NZ_JBJGZI010000019.1 coordinate 19,234, forward strand.
GCCCAGGCGGCGGCAGACGCCGGTCTTCCAGTCCTCGCCCCTCGGCACCTCCGGCCAGGCGCGGATGCCGACGACGGAGGGCTTCACCGCCTGCCAGATGTCGATGAACGGGTGGCCGACGACGAGCGCGTGCTGCCCGGTGACCTGCTCGGCGATCCGCGACTCCTTCGACCCGCGCACCAGGTGGTCGACCAGCACGCCGAGCCGCCGGCCCTGCCCGGGGCGGAACTCGCGGACGATGCCGGGCAGGTCGTCGACGCCGTGCAGCGGCTCCACGACGACGCCCTCGATGCGCAGGTCGTGGCCCCACACCTTCTCGACCAGCTCGGCGTCGTGCTTGCCCTCGACGTAGATGCGGCCCTCGCGGGCGACGCGGGCGCGCGCGCCGGCCACGTAGGTCGAGCCCGAGGCGCTGCGGGTCGGCGTCACCGGGCCCTTCGGCGTCGGGCGCACGAGCACCACCGGGCGGCCGTCGACCCAGAAGCCCGGGCCGAGGGGGTAGGCGCGGACCTTCCCGAACCGGTCCTCGAGGTGGACGACGTCCTTCTCGCAGCGCACGACGGCGCCGACGAACCCCGAGCTGGGGTCCTCGACGACGAGGTCGCGCTCGGCGGCCACCTGCGGCGGCGGCTTCTTGACCGTGCGGGGGTGCACCAGGTTGTCGTAGGGAGAACGGGGCGGCACTCTCCCAGGAGAGCCGATGAGGGTGTCTCAGTCCGGCAGACGCGCCGGGGGACCCGGCACGAGGTGGGCTGCGACACGCCCGGGCGACCCGATGACCACACGCAGTCACGAATCGTCGCGGCCGGCGGCGAGCTCTCCGGTATCCCCGGACTCCCCCGTGACCTGGGAAAACGGCCGATCCGCACCCGGGTTCCGCCCCGGCCGCCCGTCACGACGCTCAGGTGGCGAAGCGTCCGAGTCGATCACCCTCGTTTCGCTGCGCCGAGCCCGGTCACCCATCTACACGACCGTCACACCACAGCTCAGATGGGAGCGAGAGCGACGATGATCGGCACCGACACCATCAGCCGCGTGATCGGACAGGACGTCTACGACGAGGCCGGCGAGAAGATCGGCTCGGCCTCGGAGGTCTACCTCGACGACGAGACCGGTCAGCCGGAGTGGGCCACGGTGCGCACCGGGCTGTTCGGCACCAAGGAGTCCTTCGTCCCGCTGCGGGACGCCGACCTGACCAACGAGGGCCTGCGCGTACGCGTGAGCAAGGCCCAGGTCAAGGACGCCCCGAAGATCGACACCGACGGGCACCTGTCCCCGCAGGAGGAGCAGGAGCTGTACCGGTACTACGGTCTCGGCTTCGGCTCGGGCACGCAGACCACCACGCAGACCACCACGGACGTCGGCACCGCCGGCACCTACTCGCTGGACCAGAACCGGTCCCAGCAGGACCTGACGACGGCCGGCACCGGCACCGTCCGGGACCGCGACCGTGACGGCGTCTACGACGACGTCCGCGGCGCCGTCGGCCACGACACCTCGGGCCCGACGACCGACAACGCCATGACCCGCTCCGAGGAGCACCTCAACGTGGGCACCCAGCGCGTCGAGGCCGGCCGGGCGCGGCTGCGGAAGTACGTCGTCACGGAGAACGTGAGCCAGACCGTCCCCGTCTCCCACGAGGAGGTCCGGGTCGAGCGCGAGCCCATCACCGACGCCAACATCGGCAACGCGATGGACGGGCCGGCCATCTCCGAGGAGGAGCACGAGGTCGTCCTGCACGCCGAGCGCCCCGTGGTGTCCAAGGAGGCCACGCCGGTCGAGCGCGTCCGCCTCGACACCCAGACGGTGACCGAGCAGGAGACGGTCTCCGACCAGGTGCGCCGCGAGGAGATCGAGGTCGAGGGCGGCACGGCGGGCGTCGCCGGCACCACGACCGGGACGACCACCGGCACCACCGGGGACGACCGCAGCCTCGTGCAGAAGGCCAAGGACGCCCTGGACCGCGACAACGACGGCAAGATCGGCCGTTGATCCGGTAACAGCACCACGGCCCGGTCCTGACCGGGCGCACCAGACGGCGGTGGCCGGCCGGAGACGATGACTCCCGGCCGGCCACCGTGGCGTCTGCAACGGTTGCGGGCACCGGGACCGTGGCGTGTCGCGTGCCTGTGCAGGTGGGATGCTCGGCAGCGTGACCGAGACCACGACCCAGCTCCCCGGGACCGACGGCCTGCCCGGCGGACCGGACGAGCTGGCCGCGGCGCTCCGCTCCACCGGCTACCTCCCCGACGAGGGCCTGGCCACCGCCGCCTACCTGGCGCTGGTCATGCGCCGCCCGCTGTTCCTCGAGGGCGAGGCCGGCGTCGGCAAGACCGCCCTGGCCCGGGCGCTGGCCGAGGTCACCGGCCGCCCGCTGTACCGCCTGCAGTGCTACGAGGGCCTGGAGGCCAGCCAGGCGCTCTACGACTGGGACTTCGGCCGCCAGCTGCTGCACCTGCGCGCCGCCGAGGCCGCGCACGCCACCGGCGACACCGAGGCGCTCGAGGCCTCGCTCTACGACCGCCGGTTCCTGCTCGCCCGCCCGCTGCTGCAGGCGCTGGAGGACTCCCCGAGCGTGCTGCTGGTCGACGAGGTCGACCGCGCCGACGACGAGTTCGAGGCGTTCCTGCTCGAGGTCCTGTCGGACTTCACCATCTCCATCCCCGAGCTCGGCACCGTGCGCGCCGAGGTGCCGCCGCTGGTGGTGCTCACCTCCAACCGCACCCGCGAGGTGCACGACGCGCTCAAGCGCCGCTGCCTCTACCACTGGCTGCAGCACCCCGACTTCGACCGCGAGGTCGCCATCCTGCGCACCCGGCTGCCCGAGGTGACCGAGCAGCTGGCCCGCGAGGTGGCCCGGGCGACCGGGAAGCTGCGGACGCTGGACCTGCTCAAGCCGCCGGGCGTCGCCGAGGCGATGGACTGGGCCACCGCGCTGCACGCCCTCGGCGCCCGCGACCTCGACCCCGACCTCGCCGCCCGCACCCTCGGCGCGGTGCTCAAGTACCGCGAGGACACCGACCGGGTGCACGCGCTGGCCCGCGGAGCGCTGTTCGGCGGTGGCTGAGCGGGACGTCGTCGCGACCGTCCTGGGGTTCGCCCGGACGCTGCGCGCCGCCGGGGTGGCCGCCTCCCCGGACCGGGTAGAGGCGATGCTGTCGGCGGTGGCGGTGCTCGACGTCCTCGACGCCACCGCCGTCTACTGGGCCGGGCGGCTGACCCTGTGCTCGGGCCCCGACGACCTCGACCGCTACGACGCCGCCTTCGCCGCGTACTTCGGCGGCGAGGCGCCCCGGCCGGGGACGGCCGCGGGCCCCACCGCCCCGCCGCGGGTCGCCGTCACCGCGCCGCTGGAGCAGGGCAGCGGGTCCGGCGAGGAGGGCGAGGAGCCCTCGGACCTCGCCGTCGCCGCCTCGGCCGAGGAGGTGCTGCGGCACCGCGACGTCGCCGACCTGACCCCCGCCGAGCGGGAGCACCTGCGGCGGCTGTTCGCGCTGGTCCGCCCCGCGGCGCCGATGCGCCCGGCCCGCCGCCGCCGGCCGGCGCCGCACGGCGCGGTGCACCCGGCGCGCACGGTGCGGCGGGCGCTGCGCGACGGCGGCGAGGTCACCCGGCTGCTGCACCGGCGGGCCCGGCCGCGGCCCCGGCGGGTGGTGCTGCTGGTCGACGTGTCCGGCTCGATGAGCCCCTACGCCGACGCGCTGCTGCGCTTCGCGCACGCCGTCGTGCGCGCCCGGCCGGCCTCCTCCGAGGTGTTCACCATCGGCACCCGGCTGACCCGGGTGACCCGCGAGATGCGGCTGCGCGACCCCGACCGGGCGCTGGCGGCCAGCGGCGGCGCGATCCCCGACTGGTCCGGCGGCACGCGGCTGGGCGAGGTGCTCAAGGCGTTCCTGGACCGGTGGGGGCAGCGCGGGACCGCCCGCGGCGCCGTCGTCGTGGTGTGCAGCGACGGGTGGGAGCGGGGCAGCCCCGACCTGCTGCGCGAGCAGATGGCGCGGCTGCGCCGGCTCGCGCACGCCGTCGTCTGGGTGAACCCGCACAAGGGCCGGGCCGGCTACGAGCCGCTGACCGGTGGGATGCAGGCGGCGCTGCCGTCGGTCGACGCGTTCGTGTCCGGGCACAGCCTGGCCGCGTTCGAGGAGCTGTCCGGGGTGATCTCCCGTGCCTGAGAAGGAGGCGTGCGGTGCGTGAGGTGCTGGACGACCTGGTCGGCTGGTGGCAGGCCGGCGAGACGGTCGGCATGGGGACGGTGGTGGCCACCTGGCGGTCCGCGCCGCGGCCGGCCGGGGCGGCGATGCTGGTCGGACCCGACGGGACGGCGGTCGGCAGCGTGTCCGGCGGGTGCGTCGAGGGCGCGGTGTACGAGGAGGCGAAGGACGTCGTCGAGTCCGGCGTCCCGACGCTGGAGCGCTACGGCGTCAGCGACGACGACGCCTTCGCCGTCGGGCTGACCTGCGGCGGGATCCTCGACGTGTTCGTCGAGCCGGTCTCGCGCGAGTCCTTCCCCGAGCTGGGCGAGATCGCCGAGTCGGTGGGCCGGCACGAGCCGGTCGCCGTCGTCACCTGCGTGCGCGGGCCCGAGGACCGCATCGGCCGGCGGCTGGTGCTCTGGCCCGACCGCAGCTCCGGCACCCTCGGCCTGCAGCGCCTCGACGACGCCGTCGCCGACGACGCCCGCGGCATGCTCGCCGCCGGCCGCACCGGCACGCTGACCTACGGCCACGACGGCGAGCGGCGCGGCGACGAGCTCACGCTGTTCGTCTCCTCGTTCGCCCCGCCGGCGCGGATGGTCGTGTTCGGCGCCATCGACTTCGCCGCCGCCGTCGCCCGGGTCGGGGCGTTCCTCGGCTACCGGGTGACCGTCTGCGACGCCCGGCCGGTGTTCGCCACCGCCCGCCGCTTCCCCGACGCGCACGAGGTCGTCGTCGAGTGGCCGCACCGCTACCTGCAGGCCGAGGTCGACGCCGGGCGGATCGACGAGCGCACCGTGCTGTGCGTGCTCACCCACGACCCGAAGTTCGACGTCCCGCTGCTGGAGGTCGCGCTGCGGCTGCCGGTGGCCTACGTCGGCGCGATGGGCTCGCGGCGCACGCACGACGAGCGGCTCGAGCGGCTGCGCGAGGCGGGGCTGTCCGAGGCCGAGCTGGCCCGGCTGTCCTCGCCGATCGGCCTGGACCTGGGGGCCCGCACGCCCGAGGAGACCGCCGTCTCGATCGCCGCGGAGATCATCGCCGGGCGCTGGGGCGGCACGGGGGAGCGGCTGAGCGGTACCGCGGGGCCGATCCACCACACCGCGGAGCGCTGAAGGCGCTCCCATAGCGGATCAGGTATACCGTTCCCGGTATGCCGCCGCCGCGCCGCAGCCGCTTCCCCGGCCTGGAGGACCGGGGTGAGCGCCGGCGCGGGCTGATCGAGGAGCTGGTCCGGCTGCGCCGGGAGAGCGAGCTGAGCCAGACGCAGGTCGCGGCGCGCATGGGGACGTCGCAGTCCGCCGTCGCCCGCCTGGAGAGCGGGGAGCTGGACGCGCGGCTGTCGACGCTGGAGCGCTACGCGGCCGCCCTGGGCCGCACCGTCGACTGGCAGGTCCGCACGTCCGAGGAGTTCCCGTGACCCGTCCCTCAGGAACCTGGCCGCCCCTCCCGCCGGAGCCCCCGTTCCCGCTGCCGCCGCCCGACCACCCCCGCAGCCCGTGGCAGCCGCCGCCACGGCCGCCGGCCGTCCCCGGGCAGGGCGCGACGGCGATGTCCGTCGTCGTCGGCTCGCCCGACTGGCTGGCCGAGCGGCTGGTCGAGCACCGGATGGTGACGCTGTCCGGCGAGCTCGACGCCGACGCGGTCAACCGGGCGGTCGCCGAGCTGGCGCTGCTCGACGCCGACGGGGACGGGCCGGTGCAGCTGCGGCTGTCGGGCGTGAGCGCCGACCTGGACGCCGCCCTGGTCCTCGTCGACGCCATCGACCTCATGGGCGCCCCGGTGCACGTCACCTGCCTCGGCACGATCGCCGGCGCCGCGGTCGCCGTCCTCGCGGTGGCCGACCGGCGCACCGCCGGGACGCACGCCCTCTTCCAGCTCACCGAGCCGCGGGCACCGGGCAGCGGCCTGGGCCGGGACGTCGAGGTCCTCGCCACCGAGCACGCCCGCCGGCTGCGCCGGCTGCAGGAGCGGCTGGCCGGGGCCACCGGCCGCGACGTCGAGCAGGTCGCCGCCGACATGCGCGCCGGCCGGCTGCTCTCCGCCGAGGAGGCCCGGGAGTACGGGCTGGTCGACCGCTGAACGCCGAGCGTCCGTACCGCTACGACGTCGAGGTGGTGGGGCTGCTCGTCTCGCCGGTGCACCGGTACGACGGGCGGCCCGGCGGCGTCGTCCCGCCGCAGGACGGCGACCGGGTGGAGCGGGTCGAGGTGCGCGCCGGGCACGGCCTCGTCGGCGACCGCTACGCCGGCCGGCCCGCGCACCGCGACGCCGCGGTCACCGTGCTCGCCGCGGAGTCGGTCGAGGCGCTGGCCGCCGAGCTCGGCGCCGGCCCGCTGGACCCGCTGCTCGCCCGGCGCAACGTCGTCCTGCGCGGCGCCGAGGTGGAGGCCCTGCGCGGGCAGGTGTTCGCCCTCGACTGCGGGGAGGGCGCGGTCGTCCTGCGCGGCGGGCGGCCGGCCAACCCGTGCGCCTGGCTGGACACCGTGCTGGCGCCCGGCGCGCACCGCGGGATGCGCGGCCGCGGCGGGGTCCGCTGCGCTCCGCTGACCGACGGCGTCCTGCGGCTCGGGCCCGCCGTCCTCACCAGCGCCGTCCCGCTCGACCCGGCCCGCGCCGGCGAGCCCCAGCGGGTGCTGCCCCGCCCCCGCGGCTGAGGTCAGCTCCCGACGGGGAAGGACGCCGACGCGGTGAGCCGTCCGTCGCGGCCGTCGCCCGGCGCCACCATGAGCACCTGGCCGTTGGTGAAGACCTTGAACTCGCTGAACGGCAGCCCGTCGCGGGTGGCCACGAACCCCATGTGCCACGCCGGCGCGGTGCCCGTCGGCAGCGTGGCCACGAGGCTGTTGGGCTCCCACTGGCCGTCCACGTCGCGGACGTGCACCTGGAGGTAGCAGATCCCGTCGACGACGCGGTACCGCGCGCCGTCCCCGGTCACCAACCACTCCGTGGACACCGACAGCGGACGCCAGCCGGTGTCCACGACCGACGTGCCCTTGGCCGCCGGCATCTCGCCCGCCCCACGCCTGTCGTCCAGGGCGACGACGGTGCCGGACGCCACGGCGGCTGCGACGAGGACGGTCAGCAGCCAGGAGGGCCAGGGGCGGTCGCGGTGCGCTGCACGGGGACCGTCCACGGCGGCGGCACGCTCCACGTCGGGGCCTGGGGGGTGCGGGACACCGCGGGATCGTCCGCAGGCGGGGAGCGCAGCGGCGACCGTCGGTGACCGTCGCACCCGACCGGGGGACGCGGTCCACCCGCGCGAGCGGGCTGGGTCCCCCCGTCCGGGGGTGGCCCGGGTCACACCGCCGCTCCGACCATGGCCCGACCGAGGACGGGCCGCCGAGGGCCGGCGGCCGCGGGCTGGAGGGGCGATGCGGACCAGGGCAGCGGTACTGCGGGACGTCGGGAAGCCGTTCGAGATCACCGACCTCGAACTCGACGAGCCGAAGGCGGGGGAGGTGCTCATCCGCTTCGTCGCGGCCGGGCTGTGCCACTCCGACGAGCACCTCCGGCACGGCGACATCGTGCCGCGGTTCCCGATCGTCGGCGGCCACGAGGGCGCCGGCGTCATCGAGAAGGTCGGCCCCGGTGTCACCCGGCTGCAGCCCGGCGACCACGTCATCTGCTCGTTCCTGCCGGTCTGCGGCCACTGCCGCTGGTGCTCGACGGGCAAGTCCAACCTGTGCGACCAGGGCGCGACCATCCTCGACGGCCAGCTGCCCGACGGCACCTACCGCTTCCACGACGACGACGGCAACGACCTCGGCGGCATGTGCATGCTCGGCACGTTCTCCGAGCGCGCCGTCATCAGCGAGAACTCCGCGGTGAAGGTCGACCCCGACCTGCCGCTGGACAAGGTCGTGCTCATCGGCTGCGGCGTCCCGACCGGCTGGGGCTCGGCGGTGCACGCGGCGGCCACCGAGGCCGGCGACACGATCGTCGTCTACGGGATCGGCGGCATCGGCATCAACAGCGTGCAGGGCGCGGCGCTGGCCGGGGCGCGCAACGTCGTCGCCGTCGACCCGCTGCCCAACAAGCGCGAGGCCGCCGAGCAGCTCGGCGCCACGCACAGCTGCGAGACCGCCGAGGAGGCGCACGAGCTGGTCCAGGAGCTCACCCGGGGCGTCGGGGCGGACAAGGCGATCATCACCGTCGGCGTCGTCGACGCGAAGGTGGTGGCGGACGCGGTGAACGTGATCCGCAAGGGCGGCACGGCGGTCATCACCGGCCTGGCCGACCCGACCACGACCAACGTCGAGCTCAACAGCTCGCTGCTCACCCTGTTCGAGAAGACGGTGAAGGGCAGCCTGTTCGGCTCGGGCGACCCGTTCCACGACATCCCGAAGATGGTCGAGCTCTACCAGTCCGGGGACCTCAAGCTCGACGAGCTGGTCACCCAGACCTACACGCTCGACGAGGTCAACGAGGGCTACCAGGACCTCGTCGACGGCAAGAACATCCGCGGCGTGATCCTCTTCGACACCCCGCCGCTGGAGGAGACGCCGGCCTGAGTGGCCCCGGTCACCACCGTCCGCACGGGGATCTGCACACTCGGGGCCATGAGCGCCGCCGAGACCCCGGGTGTGCAGACCCCGCCGACCAGGGAGGGGACCGCGTGACGCCGACCGTGCCGCACCCGGTCATCGGGCTGCGCCGGGAGCGCGAGGTGCTCACGGTCGCGCTGCGCACCAACCGGCACGTCGTCCTCGAGGGCCCGCCGGGCACGGGCAAGTCGACGCTGCTCCGCTCGATCGCGGCGGAGACCGGCCAGGAGGTCGTGTTCGTCGAGGGCAACGCCGAGCTGACGCCGGCCCGGCTGATCGGCCAGTACGACCCGGCCGCCGTCCTGACCGAGGGGTACGTGCCCGGCAGCTTCACCGACGGGCCGCTGCTGACGGCGATGCGCGGCTCGGGCCTGCTCTACCTCGAGGAGCTCAACCGCATCCCCGAGGAGACGCTCAACGTCCTCATCACGGTGCTCACCGAAGGTGAGATCACCGTGCCGCGGCTCGGCCACGTGCGGGCGGCCGCCGGCTTCCGGCTCATCGCGGCGATGAACCCGTTCGACGCCATCGGCACCGCCCGCGTCGGGCAGGCGATCGCCGACCGGATGTGCCGCGTCGTCCTCGGCTACCAGGACGCCGCCGCGGAGCGGGCCATCGTCGCCGCGGTGACGGGCGCGCCGCCGTCGCTCATCGGGCCGGCCGTCCGGCTGGTGCGGGCCTCGCGGGTGCACCGCGACGTCCGGATGGGCTCGTCGGTGCGCGGCGCCACCGACCTGGTGCTGCTGCTCGGCGGCCTGCTGGACGTGCGCGGGCAGTCCGGGCTGGGCGCCGACGGCGCCCGCGAGACCGCCCGCGACGCCGCGCACGCCGCGCTGTCGGGCCGCATCCGGATCGCCGAGGGCGTCGAGCGCACGCCCGAGGCGGTCATCGACGAGATCCTCGACGGCGTCTGGCCGCCGGACGGGCCGCCACCACCGGACGAGGAGGAGCCCCCCGCTCCCGCCGAGGGGGGTGGCGAGGGAAAAGCAGGAGGCCCGCCGGAGTCACCGGCGGGCCCTGACCCCTCCTCCTCCCCGCGCCGCGACCGCCGCGGCGGGGGCGGCCGCCGGCAGACCAGCCGCCGCGAGATGGCCGCCCGCCACGACGCGTTCGAGGAGGTCAGCCCGGAGGTCGGCGAGCTCGACGAGGAGGCCTTCGCCGAGCTGATGGCCCAGGACGCCGACGCCGCGGCCGCGCTGCTCACCGACCTGGCCGCCGCCACCGACCGCGAGCTGCGCGCCGCCGCCCGGCGCCTGGCCGGCCGGGTGTTCGTGCAGGTCGGCCGGGTGGGCCGGTCGCGCACCCGCGGCACCCGGCGGCTGGTGCCCGACCGGCACGGCGACGGCGACCTGGACCTCGACCGCACGCTCGACCGGTGGGACGTCGGGACGCCGCTGCAGGCCGGCGACCTGGTCATGCGGCGGTGGACCGGGCACCGGCGCGCGGTGTGCCTCGCCGTCGACACCTCCGGCTCGATGACCGGGCTCGGGGTGGCGATCGCGGCGGTGGCGGCGGCCGGCGTCGTCCTCACCGGCGACGAGCGGCTGCGCACCAGCCTGATCACCTTCGGCCGGGACGTCGACGTCGTGCAGCGCCAGGGCCAGCGGCGGGCCGCGGAGGACGTCGTCACCCACCTGCTCGGCCTGCGCGGGCACGGGATGACCGACGTCGCCGGCGCGCTGCGGGCCGCCCGGCTGCAGCTGGCCGCCGAGGTCGCCGACGAGCGGGTAGTCGTGCTGCTCTCGGACTGCCTGCACACCACCGGCGACCCGCCGGAGACCGCGCTCGCCGGCATCGACCGGCTGCACGTGCTCTGCCCGCTGCCCACGCCCGAGGCCGAGACGGCGGCGCGGTCGCTGGCCGCGCGGGGCGCGGGGACGGCGCAGATGGTGCGGACCGTGCGCGACCTCGGCCCCGCCCTCACCCGCCTGCTGGGCTGACCGTGGAGTCGATCGTCGGATGCGTGCACGGCCGCCCAGCGTGTCCGCCCGTGTCGCGTGCACGCGGACGATGATCAACACCCGGGCGGGCGCTCTCAGGGGATGACGCCCAGCCTCCGGGCGCGGGAGACGGCCTCCAGGCGGGTGTGCGCGTCGAGCTTGGTCATCGCCGAGCCCAGGTAGCTCTTCACCGTCTCCGGGCGCAGCGACAGCCGCGCGGCGACCTCCCGGTTGCTGCAGCCCAGCGCCACCTGGGTCAGGACGTCGACCTCGCGCCCCGACAGCCGGACCGCCGGCGCCGCCCCGTCCGCGGTGCCCAGCGCCGCCAGGCGGGTGCACGCGGCCAGCAGCCGGTCGCGCAGGGCGGCGTCGCCGGTCTCCTGGGCGGCCAGGCGCAGGTCGGCGTGCACCGCCCGCACCTCCTCCCACCGCGCCGGCCCGTCCGCGGGCGCCGGCGCCGGGACGGCGGCGAGCAGCGCCAGCCGCCGGTCGACCTCGTCGCGGACGGTCAGCTCCGCGGCCATGCGGGCCGCCGCCCGGGACAGCGCGTCGCGCACCCGGTCGCCCACCGACCCGCCCTCACGGCTGGCCGCGTACAGGACCGCCCGCGGGGCGCCGGCCACCAGCACGGGGGCGGCCGCGACCGTGCGCAGCCCCTCGGCCAGCACCGGGCCGTCGTAGTCGTGGGTGATGTCCAGCGCCCGCCCGTAGTCCTCGACCCCCGCCGGCCGGCGCTCGCGCAGCACCCGGCCGCCCAGGCCGGAGCCGGAGCGGATCTCCAGGCCGTGCAGGTGGCGGGTGCGCGCGCCGACCAGCTCGTCGATGCGGAACGCCCCGCCGCGCACCGGACCGGCGAACACGACCCGCATCCCCGAGCGCGCCCGGACCTCGCGGACGGCGGCGCGCAGGGCGTCGCGGTCGTCGGGGCGCGCGGCGGGCGGGAGCGACACGGGGACCTCCTCACGCGCGACTGCGGTGACCCAGGTCACGTTAACGCAGGTCAGGGAGGCCGTCCCGTTCCGCTGCAACCTCGGGCAACGCCCGGCGCGATCGGGGGTGGCCGGCCCGCCCGTCCGCGCCGACGATGCGGGGAGGAGTCCCCGACGACGAGGAGCCGCCGATGCCCGGCACCGCCACCGCCGCCTACCGCGCCGCCCGCGACCAGCTGCTCGCGCTGCGCGGGGACCCCGTGAAGGCCGCGCAGGAGTTCCGCTGGCCGGTGTTCGACGGGCCGTTCAACTGGGCGGTCGACTGGTTCGACGAGATCGCCCGGGGCGTCGAGCGGCCCGGGCTGGTGATCGCCCAGGAGGACGGCACCGAGGGCAGCTGGTCCTTCGACGGGCTCGCCCGCCGCTCCGACCAGGTGGCGGCCTGGCTGCGCGAGCGGGGCGTGCGGCGCGGCGACCGCGTCGTCCTCATGCTCGGCAACCGGGTCGAGCTGTGGGAGTCGATGCTCGCCGTCATGAAGCTCGGCGCCGTCATCCTGCCGACGACGACGGCCCTGCCGCCCGCCGACCTCGCCGACCGCATCGGGCGCACCGGCGCCCGGCACGTGGTCGCCGACGCCGCCGAGGCGGGGAAGTTCGACGCCGTCCCCGGGGACTACGGCCGGATCGCCGTCGGCGGGGAGCCCGCCGGCTGGGCGCCCTACGCGGACTCGGCCGGCGCGCCGGACCGGCCGCTGGGCCACCCCGGCACGGCGCCCGGCGACCCGCTGCTCCTGTACTTCACCAGCGGCACCACCAGCCGGCCCAAGCTGGTCGAGCACACGCAGGTCAGCTACCCGGTCGGGCACCTGTCGACGATGTACTGGCAGGGCCTGCAGCCCGGCGACCGGCACCTCAACATCAGCTCCCCGGGCTGGGCCAAGCACGCCTGGAGCTGCTTCTTCGCGCCGTGGGCCGCCGAGGCGACCGTCCACCTGCTCGACTACCGCCGCTTCGACCCCGCGGTGCTGCTCGGCCGGATCCGCGACGCCGGCATCACCACCTTCTGCGCCCCGCCCACGGTCTGGCGGATGCTCATCCAGGCCGACCTGTCCGGCGGCCCCGGGCAGCTGCGCGAGGTGCTGGCCGCCGGCGAGCCGCTCAACCCCGAGGTCATCGAGCAGGTCCGGCGGCACTGGGGCCTGACCCTGCGCGACGGCTACGGCCAGACCGAGACGACGGCGTCGGTGGGCAACCCGCCCGGCGCGGAGGTGCGGCCGGGCTCGATGGGCCGGCCGCTGCCCGGCGTGCCCGTGGTGCTCGTCGACCCGGTCACCGGGGAGCAGGGGGACGAGGGCGAGATCTGCCTGGACCTCGCGCAGCGGCCGACGGGCCTGATGACCGGCTACCAGGGCGACCCCGAGCGGGCGGCCGAGGCGATGGCCGGCGGGTACTACCACACCGGCGACGTCGCGACCCGGGACGCGGACGGCTACGTCACCTACGTCGGGCGCACCGACGACGTCTTCAAGGCCAGCGACTACAAGATCAGCCCGTTCGAGCTGGAGAGCGTGCTCATCGAGCACCCGGCGGTGGTGGAGGCCGCCGTCGTCCCGGTGCCGGACCCGGTGCGGCTGGCGGTGCCCAAGGCCTACGTCACCCTCGCGCCGGGCTGGGAGCCGGGGCCGGAGACGGCGCTCGCGGTGCTGCGGCACGCGCGCGAGCGGCTGGCGCCCTACCTGCGGGTGCGGCGGGTGGAGTTCGCGGAGCTGCCCAAGACCATCTCGGGCAAGATCCGCCGGGTCGAGCTGCGGCAGCGCGAGGAGCGGGCGGCGCCGCGGGGCACCGGCACCGACTGGGCGGACACCGACTTCCCGGAGCTGCGCGGCTGAGCCGCTCCCCGTGCCCGCCGGGGACGCCGGCGGGCACGGGGGACGGGGTCAGCGGTCGGAGTCGCCGTAGACGACCATCCCGCGGATGTTCTTGCCGTCGCGCATGTCCTGGTAGCCCTGGTTGATGTCCTCGAGCTTGTACTTCGTGGTGGCGAGCTCGTCGAGCTTGAGCTGGCCCTCCTGGTAGAGCGAGAGCAGCTCGGGGATCGCCGCCCGCGGGGCCAGGCCGCCGAAGATGGCGCCCTGCAGGTCCTTCTGCAGCAGGGTCAGCTCGAACAGGCTGAGCTTGACGTCGGTGTTGGCGGCGTTGCCCATGCCGGTGACGACGGCGCGGCCGCCCTTGCCGGTGAGGCTGAGCGCGGTCTGGATGTCCTCGCCCTGGATGTCGCCGACCGTGATGATCGTCTTGTCCGCCATCCGGCCCCAGGTCAGCTCGTTGACCTTCTCGGTGGCCTCCTCGGCCGACTCGAACACGTGCGTGGCGCCGAGGTCCATCGCCCACTCGCGCTTCTTCGCCACGGGCTCGATGACCATGACCCGCTTCGCGCCGGCCGCCGCCGCGCCCTGGACGGCGTTCATGCCGACGCCGCCGGCGCCCATGACGACGACGTTCTCGCCCGGCCGCACGTCGGCGACCTTGGTGGCCGAGCCCCAGCCGGTGGTGACGCCGCAGCCGACCAGCGCGGCGATCTCCAGCGGGATGTCGGGCTCGATCTTCACGACCGACGCCTGGTGCACGGTGATGTAGGGGGAGAACGTGCCGAGCAGGCACATCGGGATGACGTCCTGGCCGCGCGCCTGGATGCGGTAGCTGCCGTCGGAGATCGAGGTGCCGGCCAGCAGGTTCGCGCCGAGGTCGCAGAGGTTCTGCATGCCCTTGGAACACGGCGGGCACTGGCCGCAGGCGGGGATGAAGGCGGTGACGACGTGGTCGCCCTCCTGCAGGCCCGTCACGCCGGGGCCGACCTTCGTGACCACGCCGGAGCCCTCGTGCCCGCCGATGACCGGGTAGAAGGCCACCGGGGTCCCGCCGGTGACGAGGTGCTCGTCGCTGTGGCACAGCCCGGAGGCGGCCAGCTGGACCTGGACCTCGCCCTCCTTCGGGTCACCCAGCTCGATCTCCTCGATCGACCACTCCTCGCCGACGCCCCACAGGATCGCGCCCTTGGTCCTCACCCGGTGTCCTCTCGGTCCGGCCCGCCCTCGTCGGCGGGCAGCCTGGTGCGCACACCCCGCTGGAGTGTGCGCCGGGCCACAGACTCACCGCGGCACCGGGTGCCGTCAAGAGTGCGCAACGGACTGCAACGTCCGGTTCAGCGCCCGGGGTCGACGGTCACCGCGGTGAACGGCAGGTGCGGCTCCACCCAGGGGAAGACGACGAACAGCAGCAGCGCCGCCGCGGCCAGCGCCAGCAGCAGGGACAGCGCCGACCGGGTCGCGGTCCCGCCGGGCAGGTGCCGCCAGATCCAGCGGTACACGGGTCCTCCTCAGCCCTCGGTCAGGGCCGGGGGCCCGTCGGGTGCGTCCGCCCGGGTCACGCCCGGGCCGTCGAGGACGGCGTGCACGACCAGCCGCTGCCGCGCCGAGTACCGCGGGTGGCAGGTGGTGATCGTCAGGTAGGACCCGGCGGGCGCGGCGTCGGCGGCGGCCCCGGGGACCGGGGCGATGACGTCGACGTCGGCCGGCGTCACGACCTGCTGCCCGGGGACGCCGTTGGGGTCCTGCGCCGGGTCGCCGAGCACCCGGTAGGTGAACCACCCGTCGGCCACCTCGACGACGACCGGGTCGCCCGGCTGCAGCCGGTCCAGGTCCAGGAACGGCGAGCCCCGGCCCACCCGGTGCCCGGCGAGCGCGACGTTGCCGGGCGCTCCGGGCATCGCCGTCCCGGCGTAGTGGCCGGGGCCCTGGGACAGCTGGTCCTCGCCGGTCCCCTCGAGGACGACGCGCGACCAGTCCTCGCCCAGCCGCGGGACGTGCAGCACCGCGAACGGCTCGCCGACCGGCACCTCCGCGGGGACGGTGGGCACCCCGGAGGCGGGCGGCTCCGCCGACCACTCGGTCTGCAGCCGGTCGGAGAGCCGGTCCTGGTCGCGCGCGGAGAACAGGTCGGTCACCCACAGCTCGTAGACCACGAACAGCAGCAGCACGACGCCGGCGGTGACCAGCGTCTGCCCCAGCCCGCCGGCCAGGGTGCGCCAGCGGTCGCCGCGCGTCCGGCCGTGCCGGCGCCACTCGGCCGGCGGCGCGGGGGCGTTCGTCGGGGCCATCGCCGGGCCACTGTGCCAGCCCGGGCCCGGCGCGGTCGGCGACACTGGGCGGCGTGTCGTCGCAGCCGGTCGTCCCGCCGGTCGTGGTGGTCGGCGCGGGGCCGGTGGGCACGACCGCCGCGCTGCTGGTCGCCCGCCGCGGCCTGCCCGTCCTGCTGCTCGACCGCCAGCCCCGCCCGTACGGGCTGCCGCGCGCGGTGCACCTCGACGACGAGGCGCTGCGGGTGCTGGCCGACGCCGGCGTCGCCGAGGCATTCCTCGAGGTCAGCCGGCCCATGGCGGGGCTGCGGCTGCTCGACGCCCGGCACCGCACGCTCGCCGAGTTCCGGCGCGCCGGGGACGCCGGGAGGC
Source organism: Geodermatophilus sp. SYSU D00684 (assembly GCF_054050455.1). Lineage (NCBI taxonomy): Bacteria > Bacillati > Actinomycetota > Actinomycetes > Geodermatophilales > Geodermatophilaceae > Geodermatophilus > Geodermatophilus sp. SYSU D00684. Next base: position 35,350 of record NZ_JBJGZI010000019.1, read on the forward strand.
ACGGTTGGCCGCAGGCGTCGATGTTCCACCAGCCCGACCTGGAGCGGCTGCTGCGCGCCGCGGTGCACGCCGCCCCGGGGGTCGAGCTGCGCGGCGGGGAGGAGGTCGTCGGGCTGGCCGAGGCGGACCGCTCCGTCACGGTGACCGTGCGGGAGCGGGCCACGGGGCGCCGCCGGGACGTCGTCGCCTCGGCCGTGCTCGGGTGCGACGGGGCGAACAGCACCGTCCGGGGCCTGGTGGGCGCGCGGATGCGCGACCTCGGCCGGCCCGACCGCTGGCTGGTGGTGGACCTGCGCGCGCGGGTGCCGCTGCCGGTGTGGCCGGGCGTGCACCAGGTGTGCGACCCGGACCGCGCGGCGACGTTCATGCCGGTCAGCGGGGACCGCTACCGCTTCGAGGCGCGGCTGCGGCCCGGCGAGACGGCCGCGGACCTCACCGGCGCCGCGCTGGCGGCCCTGCTCGCGCCGTTCGGGGCGCAGGACGCCGAGGTGGTCCGCGCGGCCGAGTACGTCTACCGGGCGCAGGTGGCCGACCGCTGGCGGCGCGGTCGCGTGCTGCTGGCCGGGGACGCCGCCCACCTCACCCCGCCGTTCGTCGGCCAGGGCCTGGGGCTGGGCCTGCGCGACGTGCACCAGCTGGCCTGGAAGGTGGCCGCCGTCGTCACCGGCGCCGCCGGCGTGGAGCTGCTCGACACGCACCGCGCCGAGCGGGAGCCGCACGCCCGGGCGCTGGTGCGGCTCGCGGCGGTGGTCGGGCGGCTGATGACCGGCGGGGGAGCGGGCGCGGTGCCGGTCCGCCGGGCGGTGCTCGCCGCGGCCGCGGGCGTGCCGGCGCTGGCCGCCTACGCCACCGACAGCCGCACCCCGGCACTGCGCCCCGGGCCGCTGGTCGACCGGCGCGGCCCGGCCGGACGGCGGCTGGCCGGGACCCTCGTGCCGCGGGCCCGCGTCCGCGCCGACGGGCGGGAGTGCCGGCTCGACGACGTCCTCGGCGCCGGCACCGCGGTCGTGGCGCTGGCGGCGCCGGGGCGCGTGGCGGTCACCGCGGCCGGCCGGCGCACCGAGGTGGACGACGTCGACGGCGCGCTCACCGCGTGGCTGCGGGCGGGACGGGCCCGCTTCGCCGTCGTCCGGCCCGACCGGGTGGTGCGTGCCGCGGGCTGAGTGGGTAGCGAGCCGTCATGCAGATCGACAAGGACCAGATCCTCCAGCTGCTGCGCTCCCAGGGCGACGACGCCAAGGCGCAGCAGGCCGACCAGGAACTGCCCGGCCAGGTCGACACCGACCAGCACGCCGGGATCCTGCAGAAGCTCGGGCTGGACCCGGGTGACCTCATCAAGATGATCAGCGGCGGCGGCGGCCAGGGCGGCGGCCTCGGCGGCGCGATCGGCGGCATCCTCGGCCGCTAGGACCCTCCGCCGTGCGCGTCCGCGGAGGTGCCCCGTGCCCCTCTGCGGACGCGCACGCAGTCCCGCCGGTGGCTGGGGCCTCCCGGCTCTCCTACGGTGTGGTGCACATCACACGACGACGGCCGGACGGGGGCCGGTCGTGCCCGGCTGGTCGCGCGACCGCGCGTGCGGCGCTCCGCCGGCCGGGTCCGAGACGGAGGACAGCCGGTGAGCCCGTACGACCTGCCCCACACCCCGCCGCGCCGCAGGCGCCCCCGCGGAGCGACGCGGCCGAGGGGGTCCGGGAGGCGGCCGGTCGTCGGCGGTGCCGTCGTCGCCGGCGTCCTCGTCCTCGGGGCGGTGGTCCCCGCCTCGGCGCAGGCGGCGGACGCGGCGCCCGGATACCCCGGGGAGGCGGCGACCTGGTCGCCGGGTGACAAGGACGGCTTCGGGACGGCGATCGGTGCCCTCGACAGCACGGTCTGGTACACGCTCAACGACGGCACGCTCAGCGAGGTCTACGCCCCGCGGATCGACACGCCGAGCTCCCGGGACACCCAGTTCGTCGTGACCGACGGCGCCACCTTCGCCGAGCGGGAGGACGAGGCCACCGACTCCGTCGTCGAGCTGGTCGACCCGCGGGCCCTGGTCTACCGGCAGGTCAACACCGCGCAGAGCGGCCGCTACCGCATCACCAAGACCTACACGACCGACCCCGACCGGTCCGCGGTGCTCGTCGACGTGCGCTTCGAGTCCCTCGACGGGCAGCCGTACCAGGTCTACCTGCTCCACGACGTGGGCCTGGGGCTCAACGCCAACGACGACACCGGCCGCTCCTCCGACGGACGGCTGCTGGCGACCGACGGTGCGCTGAGCAGTGCCGTCACCGTCTCGGGCGGCCTCACCGACACCTCCAGCGGCTACCTCGAGCGCAGCGACGGCTGGGCGGACCTGCGCGACGACTTCGTCCTCGACGACAGGTGGGACGCGCCGACCCCCGGCAACGTGGTGCAGATCGGCCGCACCGGCCTCACCGGCACCGACGGCGGGCAGCAGCTCACCCTCTCCCTCGGCTTCGGGACGACGGAGGACGACGCCGCGCAGGCCGCCGACCGGGCGCTGGACCGGGGCTTCGACGACGCCCTGGCGGCCTACACCGAGGGCTGGCACGACTACCTCGACGGCCTGGCCCCCGTGCCTGCCAGTGCCGAGCGGTGGCGCACGGCGTACGACGTGTCCGCCATGGTCGTCGCGGCCAGCGAGGACAAGACCTTCCGCGGCGGGTTCATCGCCTCCCCGGGCAAGCCGTGGGCCTGGGCGAACGAGCTGCAGCACTTCCCCGTCTACCACGAGGTCTGGTCGCGCGACCTGTACCAGCACGCGACCGCGCTGATCGCGATGGGCGACGAGGCGGCCGCCGGGCGCGCGCTGGACCACCTGTGGACGGTGCAGCAGCGTCCCGACGGGTCGTTCCCGCAGAACGCGCGCCTCGACGGGGAGGCGGTCTTCGGCGGGCTGCAGATGGACGAGATCGCCCTGCCGATCGTGCTCGCCTGGCAGCTCGGCCGGACGGGGCCGGAGGACTGGGAGCGGGTGCGGCTCTCGGCGGACTTCATCGTGGCCGAGGGGCCGGAGACGGAGCAGGAGCGGTGGGAGAACCTGAGCGGGTGGTCGCCGAACACCATCGCGGCCGAGATCGCCGGCCTGGTGACCGCGGCCGAGATCGCCCGCGCCAACGGTGACGACGCCCGGGCCGACACGTACCTGGCCACGGCGGACGAGTGGCGGGCGGGTCTCGCGGAGTGGACGGTGACGACCACCGGCCCGCTGTCGCCCGAGCCGTACTACCTCCGCATCACCGCCGACGGGGACGCCGACGCCGGCACCCAGATCCAGATCGCCGACGGCGGTCCGCTGGTCGACCAGCGGGAGGTGCTCGACCCGAGCTTCCTCGACCTGGTCCGGCTCGGCATCGTGCCGGCCGACGACCCGGTCGTGGCGAACACCCTGCGGCTGGTCGACGAGCAGCTGGCCTACGACACGGCCAACGGCCGGTTCTGGCACCGGTCGAGCTTCGACGGGTACGGGGAGAAGGCCGACGGCACCCAGTGGGAGCCGGTGGACCCGGGCTCGCGGGAGACGATCGGCCGCGGCTGGCCGCTGCTCACCGGCGAGCGGGGGGAGTACGAGCTGGCCCTCGGCGGCGACGCCGCCGGGACCGCCCAGGAGCGGCTGGACACGATGGCCCGGGCGGCCGACGACCGGTCGTTCTTCATGGCCGAGCAGGTGTGGGACGACCAGCCCCCGTCGGCGGAGGGGACGGAGTTCGTGCCGGGGGAGCCGACGTTCTCCGCGACACCGCTGTCCTGGAGCCACGCGGGGTTCATCCGGCTGGCGCACGCCGTCGACGCCGGCCGTCCCGTGGACACGCCGGACGTCGTGGCCTGCCGGTACGGCACGTCGCTCTGCCAGGACTGAGACCCGGACGGGCCGGTGTGCACTACCGCGGAGATGCCCCGGGCATCTCCGCGGTAGTGCACGGGCGTCAGGACTCGGCGATGCGCTTGATCGCGGCCAGCGTCGCCGGGATGCCCTCGTGCGCCGCGCGCGTGCGCTGCTCGATCTGCCGCGGGGCGTCCTCGCCGTAGCGCTCGGCGAAGAACTCCAGGCCGGCGGGCAGGAACTCCCACGTCTCGGTCAGCCGGGTGCCGCCCTCGACCGGCTCGAGCAGGTAGCCCCACCGGACCAGCCGCCCGCTGACGAGCCACGCGAACTCCCGACCGCGGTCGGCCGCCACCACCTGGCTGCGCGTCTCCCAGGTCCGCTCGGGCGTGACGTTGCGGCCGGTGAACCAGTCGCCGACCTGCCCGGTGGCGCCCTCGTCCCACCAGCAGGCGGCGCAGATCGGGCTCCACTCGCCGGTGCGGGTCACGTCGCTGACCAGGTCGTACACCTCCTCCGGGGAGGCGGCGACGACGATCGAGTCGGAGTGCGTCAGGGAGTCCACGCCCGGGAGTGTGCACGGGCGGCGCCAGGCCGCCGGGCATGCTGCCCCCGTGCACACGAGCTACGACGTCGCCGCCGTCCGCGCTGACTTCCCGGCCCTGCGCGCCGGGGCCGCCCACTTCGACGGGCCGGGCGGCTCCCAGGTGCCGCGCCAGGTCGCGCACGCGGTGGCGGCCACCCTGGGGTCCCCGATCGCCAACCGCGGCCGGCTGACCGAGGCCGAGCGCAACGCCGACGACGTCGTCCTGGCCGCCCGCGCCGCCGTCGCGGACCTGGTGGGCGGGGACCCGGGCGGGGTCGTCTTCGGCCGCTCGATGACCCAGCTGACCTACGACCTCTCCCGCACGCTGGCCGCCGCCTGGGGACCCGGCGACGAGGTCGTCGTCACCCGCTTGGACCACGACGCCAACGTGCGGCCGTGGGTGCAGGCCGCCGCCGCCCGCGGCGCGACCGTCCGCTGGGCCGACCTCGACCCGGACACCGGGGAGCTGACCGCCGAGGCGCTGCGGGCGGTGCTGTCGGAGCGCACCCGCCTGGTCGCGGTCACCGGCGCCTCGAACCTCATCGGCACCCGGCCCGACGTCGCGGCGCTCACCGTCCTCGCCCACGACGCCGGGGCGCTCACCTACGTCGACGGGGTGCACCTCACCGCGCACGCGCCGGTCGACGTCGCCGCGCTCGGCGCCGACCTCTACGCCTGCTCGCCGTACAAGTTCCTCGGCCCGCACCTGGGCTGCGTGACCGCCGCGCCGGCGCTGCTGGAGACGCTGCACCCGGACAAGCTGCTGCCCTCGACCGACGCCGTCCCGGAGCGGTTCGAGCTCGGCACGCTGCCCTACGAGCTGCTGGCCGGGACCACCGCGGCCGTCGACTACCTCGCCGCCCTCGGCGGCCCAGAGGGCGACCGGCGCGCCCGGCTGACCGCCGGGATGGCCGCCGTCGAGGCGCACGAGGACCGGCTGCGCGAGCGCATCGAGGAGGCGGTCGCGGAGCTCCCCGGCGTCACGCTGTGGTCCCGCGCCCGGCACCGGACGCCGACCCTGCTGCTCACCTTCGCCGACCGGCCCGCCGCCGAGGTCTCGCGTGCGCTGGCCGAGCGGCGGGTCAACGCCCCGGCCGGCAACTTCTACGCGATCGAGGCCTCCCGTCGGCTGGGGCTCGGCGACGCCGGCGGGCTGCGCGTCGGGCTCGCGCCCTACAGCGACGACGACGACGTCGACCGCCTGCTCGCGGGCCTGCGCGCCGCGCTCTAGCGCAGGTCGGGGAAGCCCTCCGCGAGCTGGGCGAACGCCGTCCGCAGCGCCTCCGCGAGGGAGCCGTTGCCGCCGGCCAGCCAGACCTCGAACGCGGTGGTCGCGGCCGCGCGCGTGGCGGTGGCGACCAGGCGGGGGAGCAGGTCGGCGGGGCTCTGGCCGCGGCGGCGGGCGACGTAGCGCGCCACCACCTCGTCGACCTCGGCGTAGCGCAGCTGCGAGTGCGCCAGCAGCGCCGGCTCGGTGAGGATCAGCCGCATCCGCTGCCGCAGCACCGGCAGGTCGGCCTCGGCGTAGTCGTTGACCTCGACGTAGGCGCCGAACACGGCGGGCAGCACCGGGACGTCGTCGCCGGCGGCGTCCAGCAGGGCGGCCAGCCGGGACACGTGGCCGGCGAAGTCCCCCCACACGGCGTCGGCCTTGCCGCCCACGTGCCGGAAGAACGTGCGCCGGCTGGTGCCCGCGGCGGCGGCGACCTCCTCGATGGTCACCTGCTCGAAACCCGCGGCGGTGAACAGCTCGAGGGCCGCGCGCTCGATCCGGGCGCGGGTGCTGCCGAGGCCGTCGTCCACGGCCGGTGGGACGGCGGTCATCGTCGGCGGGCTCACGCGCCCATCCTGTCCCACCCGGCCGCGCCGGTCAGCCCCTCGCCGGCCGGCGGCCACCCCCCTCGCTTGCCGGTGGCACCCGGTGTCTCTAACGTCCCCCGCATCCCGTTCCGCCGCTCTCCGGAGGCCCCGCATGCCCGAGACGACCGCCCAGACCGAGACCCAGGACGCGGTCGCGACCGCTGCGGCCGAGGAGGAGCTGGTCGAGGAGTCCCTCGTCGAGGAGGTCTCCATCGACGGCATGTGCGGCGTCTACTGAGCCGACCGGTCCCGTGACCCCCGCCGCTCCCGCCGCGGACGTCTTCGACCCGGCCCGACCCTGGCGGCGCGCCCGGTCGGTGGCGCTGCGGCCGGAGCCGTTCGGGGCTCTCGTGTACCACTTCGGCAACCGGAAGCTGTCCTTCCTCAAGTCGAAGACGCTGGTCAGCGTCGTGGAGACCCTCGCCGACCACCCCAGCGCCGACGCCACGCTCGCCGCGTGCGGCGTCCCCGAGGCCCAGCGGCCCGCCTACGTGAGGGCGCTCGCCGACCTCGCCCGTTCCCAGATGATCGAGGTGCGCGCATGACCGCCGTCGTCCCCCAGCGCCCCACGGGCGGCCGGCTGGTCGACCAGTTCGAGTACGGCCTCGACGCCCCGATCTGCCTGACCTGGGAGCTCACCTACGCCTGCAACCTGGCGTGCGTGCACTGCCTGTCCTCCTCGGGCCGGCGCGACCCCCGCGAGCTGACCACCGCCGAGGCCGAGACGGTGATCGACGAGCTGCAGCGGATGCAGGTCTTCTACGTCAACGTCGGCGGCGGCGAGCCGACCGTGCGGCCGGACTTCTGGCACCTGCTCGACTACGCCATCGGCCACGACGTGGGCGTCAAGTTCTCCACCAACGGCGTCAAGCTGAACGCCGAGCGGGCGCGGCAGCTGGCGGCCACCGACTACGTCGACGTGCAGATCTCCCTCGACGGTGCCACCGCCGAGGTCAACGACCGCGTCCGCGGCACCGGCTCGTTCGCCACCGCGGTGAAGGCCCTGGAGAACCTGGCCGAGGCCGGGATGCGCGACTTCAAGGTCTCCGTCGTCGTCACCCGGGAGAACGTCTCCCAGCTCGACGACTTCAAGGCGCTCACCGACCGCTACGGCGCCCAGCTGCGGATCACCCGGCTGCGCCCGTCCGGGCGCGGCGCCGACGTCTGGGACCAGCTGCACCCCACCCAGGCCCAGCAGCGCGAGCTCTACGCGTGGCTGCTCGCCAACGGCGACCGGGTGCTCACCGGCGACTCGTTCTTCCACCTGTCCGCCTACGGCGAGGCGCTGCCCGGCCTGAACCTGTGCGGCGCCGGGCGGGTGGTCTGCCTCATCGACCCGGTCGGCGACGTCTACGCCTGCCCGTTCGCCATCCACGAGCAGTTCCTCGCCGGCAACGTCCGCTCGCCGGGCGGCTTCCAGCGGGTCTGGCAGCAGAGCGAGCTGTTCGCCGAGCTGCGCAGCCCGCAGACCGGCGGCGCCTGCACGAAGTGCGCGCACTTCGACGCCTGCCGCGGCGGCTGCATGGCGGCCAAGTTCTTCACCGGCCTGCCGCTCGACGGGCCGGACCCCGAGTGCGTGCAGGGGTACGGAGAGACCGCGCTGGCCGCGCGCGACGCCGACCTCGTCGCGCCGCGCAGCCACCTGGACCACTCGCACACCGGCCCGGTCCGCGGCCAGCCCACGCTGCTGGGCATGCCGTCGCTCCCGCCGGCCAAGGCGTGCGACGAGTCGCCGCTGGCCGGCCTGCAGCCGGGCTGAGGCCTCAGCGGATCGGCGCCACCCCGGCGGGGCCCGGCCCGTCGGGGAGCAGGCCGGGCGCGAGGTCGGCCAGGGTCATGGTCAGGAGCAGGGCGACGAGCAGGGCGAGGGTGAGCACGGGGCACCTCCGGGACGACGTGCCCCCAGGCTGACCGCCGTCCCTGACCGGGCCCGGTGAGCCGCCTGGGAGTCCGCTGGGTGCCCCTGGCCCCCTCGCAGGGCCCCGGCCCGCGCGGAGCGTGGGCCGGGGGCCGAGGGGGTCCTCCCTCAGGGGAGGTCGACGACGTCCTTCTCCCCGGTGTCGGGCTTCGAGCCGGTGGTCTTGGCCTTGACGAAGCTCAGCGCCGTCGCCAGCCGGTTGCCGGGGCTGTCCCAGTACTCGGCGGTGTCGCCGTCGACCTTCACCAGGACGACGGACGGGTCCTCGGGCCCCTGCGGCAGCCACGCCTCGACGCCGCCGTTCCACAGCTCCTTCTTCTTCGCGACGTCGTCGACGACGCGCGCGGTCCCGGTCAGCGACACCCAGGTGCCGCCCGAGCCGATGCCGACGTTGACCTGCGGCGAGGCCCGGATGTGCGCGAGCCACGGGGCGTCGTGCTCGGCGAAGAACCAGAGGCCGCCGTCGAACTCGACCTCCTGGAGCGCCATGGGCCGGCTGGTCAGCCGCCCGTCGGGCATGGTCGTGGTGAGGAAGCCGAACCTCTGCCCCTTGATGAGCCCGGCGACCTTGGCGGTGGCGTCCTGCGAGTCGGTGGTCATGCCCCTGCCCTTCCCCGGATCGGCCGCGCGACACGGGCGACACCCCGGCGTCCCGGAATGCACCGGCACCCGGTTGCCTTGCGCAACGTCGTGACGACGATCCAGGACCGGCCGGCGACGAGACCGGCCACGACCCCCGACCGGCCCGGGACCGCCCGCACCGCGCTCACCCTCGGCGCCTTCGTGGCCCTCGGGCCGCTCACCGTGGACATGTACCTCCCGGCGCTGCCCACCATCGCCGACGACCTGCGGACCAGCTCGGCCACGGTGCAGCTGACCCTCACCGGCACGCTGGTCGGCCTGGCGCTCGGCCAGCTCGTGCTCGGGCCGCTGTCGGACGCCCTGGGCCGGCGCCGCCCGCTGCTGGCGGGCACCGCGCTGCACGTCGTCGCCTCGCTGCTGGTGCTCGTCGCGCCGTCGATCGCGGTGCTCGGCGCGCTGCGCTTCCTGCAGGGCGTGGGGACGGCGGCCGGCGCGGTCATCGCGCTCGCCGTCGTGCGGGACCTGTTCGAAGGCCGGGCCGCGGCCACCATGCTCTCCCGGCTGTTCCTCGTCCTCGGCGCGGCGCCGGTGCTCGCGCCGACCGTCGGCGGGGAGGTCCTCCGGGTCACCTCGTGGCGCGGCGTGTTCCTGCTGCTCGCCGTCTACGGCCTGGCGCTGCTCGCGGTCGGCTGGTTCGCGGTGCGCGAGACGCTGCCGCCCGAGCGGCGGCGCAGCAGCGGCGTCGCCGGGACGCTGCGCGGCTACCGGGCGCTGCTGCGCGACCGCGCCTACGTCGGGCTGGTGCTGGTCGCCGGGCTGACGATGGCCGGGCTGTTCAGCTACGTCTCGGGCTCCTCGTTCGTCTTCCAGGACCAGTTCGGCCTCGACGAGCAGCAGTTCGGCCTGCTCTTCGGCGCCGGCGCCGTCTGGCTGATCGGCGCCACCCAGCTCAACCCGGTCGTGCTGCGCTGGTTCTCCCCCGCCCAGGTGCTCGTGACCGGCGTCGTCGTCGGGGCGCTCGCGGGCGCGGTGCTGCTGGTGCTCGCGGGCACCGGCACCGGCGGGCTGTGGGCGATCGCGCTGCCGCTGTGGGCGGTGCTGTTCGCCTCCGGCCTGGCGCTGCCCAACGCCCCGGCGCTCGCGCTGTCCCGGCACGGCGAGGCGGCCGGCACCGCGGCGGCGCTGCTCGGCGCGGTGCAGTTCGGCGTCGGCGCTGCGGTCGCCCCGCTGGTCGGCGTGCTCGGCAACGACGCGGTCGCGATGGGCGTCGTCGTCCTGGCCGCGCTGGTCGTGGCGATCGCGGTCCTGGTGCTCGTCGTCCGGCCGTGGCGGCTGCCCGTCGACGCCGAGGCCGTCCCCGCCTGAGCCCGGGGGCGGCAGGAATGGCCATTTCTACCGCCTAGGCTGACCCGGTGCCCGACCTGGCCGGCGCCGCGTGGCCGGAGCTGCCCGCGCGCCCGCTGCTGGTCGTCCCGCTCGGTTCGGTCGAGCAGCACGGGCCCGGCCTGCCGTTCGCCACGGACACGGTCGTGGCCGAGGCGGTGGCCCGGGCGGCGGACCTCGACGGCGTCCTGGCCCCCGCCCTCCCCTACGGCGCCAGCGGCGAGCACGAGGGCTTCCCCGGCACCGTCTCGATCGGCACCGAGGCGCTGACCACGCTGCTGGTCGAGTACGGCCGCTCCGCCTGCCGCTGGGCCGGCCGGCTGCTCGTCGTCAACGGGCACGGCGGCAACCTCGACGCGCTGCGCCGGGCCGTGCCGCTGCTGCGCGCCGAGGGCCGCGACGCCGCCTGGTCCCCCTGCGGCGTCCCCGGAGGCGACGCGCACGCCGGGCGCACCGAGACCTCGCTGCTGTTGCACGTGGAACCGGCATCGGTGCGGTCGGGGGCCCTCGTCGCCGGCGTGACGACGCCGATCGGCGACCTGCTGCCCCGGCTGCGCGCCGAGGGGGTGCACGGGGTGAGCCCCACCGGCGTGCTCGGCGACCCGGCCGGCGCCTCGGCGGAGGAGGGCGCCCGCCTGCTGGCCGGCCTGGCGGCCCGCCTCGCGGCGGCGGTGGCCCGCTGGGACGTGGGCGACGACGGGCGGCTCCGCTAGCCCCGCGGGCCGCGGTCCCCCCGGCGCGCCAGGATGGCGGGGACACGACACGGGGAGGAGCCGCCGATGACCCAGCAGCCGGCCGTCGACCGGGGCGCGGAGGTGGCCGCGGGGCGCGGCGCCGTCGAGACCAACGGCATCAACGTCATCGCCGAGGAGGAGCGCCGCGGCCGCCCGCGCCAGCTGTTCTGGCCGTGGTTCGGCGCCAACGTGAGCGTCCTCGGCCTGGCGTACGGCTCGTTCCTGCTCGGCTTCGGCATCTCCGCCGGGCAGGCGCTGGTCGCCGGGACGGTCGGCATCGTCGTCTCGTTCCTGCTCTGCGGGCTCGTCGCGATCGCGGGCAAGCGCGGCTCGGCGCCCACCCTGGTGCTCAGCCGCGCCGCGTTCGGCGTGCACGGCAACCGGGTCCCGGCCGCGCTGTCCTGGGTCCTCACCGTCGGCTGGGAGACGGTGCTGGTCAGCCTCGCCACCCTCGCGACGGCGACCGTGTTCGGGCAGCTCGGCTGGAGCGGCGGGACGGCGACCCAGGTGGTCGCGCTGCTCGTCGTCGCCGCGCTGGTCGTGGCCGGCGGCGTGCTCGGCTTCGACGCGATCATGCGCATGCAGGCGGTGATCACCGTCGTCAGCGGCGTGCTCACCGTCGTCTACGTGGTGCTGGTGGTGGACGACGTCGACTGGTCGGCGGTGACCGCGGTCCCGGGCGGCTCGACGGCGGCCGTCGTCGGCGCGCTCGTGCTGGCGATGACCGGCTACGGCTTCGGCTGGGTGAACGCCGCCGCCGACTACTCCCGCTACCTGCCGCGGGCGGCGTCGACCGGCGGCGTCGTCGGCTGGACGACGTTCGGCGGCGCGCTGGCGCCCGTCGTGCTGCTGGGCACCGGCCTGCTGCTGGCCGCCTCGGACCCGGAGCTGTCGGGCGCGATCGGCGCCGACCCGATCGGCGCGCTCGGCACGATCCTGCCGACCTGGTTCCTCGTGCCGTTCGTCGTCGTCGCGGTGCTCGGCCTGGTCGGCGGCGCGCTGCTGGACATCTACTCGTCGGGGCTGTCGCTGCTGGCCGCCGGGGTGCGGGTGCCCCGCCCGGTCGCCGCCGGCATCGACGGCACCCTCATGGTGCTGGGCGCGATCTGGGTGGTGTTCCTGGCCGACGCCAGCTTCTCGGTCCAGTTCCAGGGCTTCCTCATCACCCTCGGCGTGCCGATCGCCGCCTGGTGCGGGATCTTCCTCGGCGACCTCGCGCTGCGCCGCCGCCACTACGCCGAGGCCGACCTCTACGACGCCCGCGGCCGCTACGGCGCCGTCCCGCCGGTGCCGCTGCTGCTGCTCGCGGTGGGCACCGTGCTCGGCTGGGGGCTGGTCACCAACACCTACGCCGGCTGGCTGGACTGGCAGGGCTACCTGCTCGGCCCGCTCGGGCTCGGCGGCCGCGAGGGCGACTGGGCCTTCGCCAACCTCGGCGTGCTGGCAGCCTTCCTCGTCGGGCTGCTCGGCACGCTCGCGCTGCGCCGGGGGGCGGTGCGGACGCAGGAGGCCGCCCCGGCGGTGCCGGGACGGCCTCCTGCGTACTGAGCCGGTCAGCCCTGCAGCGTCTCCGCGAACAGCGGCACCGCGTTGTCCAGCGCGTACCCCGTCCCGAGCACCGAGCCGCTGGAGAAGGAGTTGACCAGCGTCTCGTCCTCGAGCACGAGCGCGTTGCCCTGCTGCACCGACGGCAGCGTCTGCCACAGCGGATTCGAGGTGATCTGCGCCGGGTCGACGAAGATCGGGAAGACGACGGTCAGCGGCGCGTCCAGCAGCGAGACCTGCTCGTCGGAGACGGGGACGAAGAAGCTCTCCGTGGAGAGGTCCTGGATCGCCTGCTTGTTCGTGAAGCCCAGCGCCTCCATGAAGTCGACGCGGGTGTCGCCGCGGACGTAGGCGCCGAAGCCCTCGGAGGTGTACGCGCCGACGGCGACCTCGGTGCCGTCGAAGGCCGGGTTGGCCGCCGCGGCGTCGGCGAAGCGCTGCTCGAGGTCGCTCCGCAGCTGCGCGGCCTCGTCGCTCTTCCCGAGCGCCTGCCCGACCAGCTCGAGCTGCTGCTGCCAGGTGGTCACGTACTGCTCGGCGCCCTCGGGGATCCCCACGGTCGGCGCGATCGCGCTGAGGGAGTCGTAGCGCTCCTGGGTGCCGTCGGAGCGGGTGTCGAGGATGAGGTCGGGCTCCAGCGCGGCGATCGCCTCGAGGCTGGGCTCGAGCGTCTCGATGATCTCCGGCGCCTCGTCGTAGAGCCCCTCGGCCCACGGGCCCACGCCCTCGCCGCCGAAGCCGAGCCAGTCGCTCGCGCCGACCGGCTGCACGCCGAGCGCCAGGGCCGTCTCGGCGTCGGACCAGCCGAGGGCCACCACGCGCTGCGGCTCCTCCTCGATCTCGACGTCGCCGAACGCGGTGCTGACGGTGACGGGGAAGGCGCCGTCGCCGCCGGCCGCGGGGGAGGACGCCTCGGACCCCGCCGTCGAGCCCCCGTCGTCGGAGCCGCAGGCGGCCAGCGCCGCGGCGGTGGTGAGGGCGGCCGCGGCCAGGGCGGCGCGCCGGGTGAGGGGACGGGACATGGACGGTCTCCTTCGGTCGGTCCGGGTAAGGCTAGCCTGACCAAACCTGGCCGCGGCACCGCGGGCGGTTAGGGTCCGGCCGTGACGCACCCCTCCGGCTGGCTGGTCGTCGTCGACCCGCAGCGGGTGTTCGCCGACCCCGGCTCCCCGTGGGCGGCGCCCCGCTACGAGGAGGTGCGCCCGCGCATCCGGCGCCTGGTGGCCGCCTTCGGCGACCAGGTCGTCCTCACCCGGTTCGTCGCGCCGCGGGAGCCCGCCGGCGCCTGGGTCGACTACTACGAGCGGTTCCCGTTCGCGCTGCAGCCGCCCGACGCCCCGCTGTGGGACCTGGTCGAGGACCCCGGCCCGGCCCGCGTGCTCACCGCGACCACCTTCGGCAAGTGGGGCCCGGAGCTGGCGGAGGCGGTCGGCGCCGGGCCGCTGACCGTGGCCGGCGTGGCCACCGACTGCTGCGTCGTCTCCACCGTGCTGCCCGCCGCCGACGCCGGCGTGCCGGTGCGCGTGGTCGCCGACGCCTGCGCCGGCAGCACCGACGACGACCACCGGAAGGCACTCGACCTCATGGGCCTCTACGCGCCGCTGGTCGAGGTCACCACCACCGACGCCGTGCTGGCCGGGTGAGCCTCCCGCCGCCCCCGGACGCCCGGCTGCCCGACGGCTGGGCGGTGCGGCTGGACCCGCGCACCCGCCGGCTGGAGGACGGCGCGGCGCTGCTCGGCGGCTCGCCGCTGCGGCTGCTCCGCCTCGCGCCGCGCGCCCGCGACCTGCTCGCCGGCGACCGCCTCGTCGTCACCGGCCCGGCGACGGCGGCGCTCGCGGCGCGCCTGCAGGACGCCGGCGTCGCCGTCCCCGAGCCCGCCGGCCCCGCGCCCGGCCCGGACGGCGTCACCGTCGTCGTCCCCGTGCGCGACCGCGCCGCCGGCGTCGCCCGCCTGCTGGCCGCGCTGCGCGCCGACCCGGACACCGCCGCCGGGCGCGTGCTCGTCGTCGACGACGGCTCCGCCGACGCCCCCGCGCTGGCCGCGGCCGCCGCCGCGGGCGGGGCCGAGGTGCTGCGGCACGAGCGCTCGCTCGGGCCCGCCGCCGCGCGGAACACCGGGCTGCGCGCCGCGACGACCGCTGCCGTCGCCTTCCTCGACTCCGACTGCGTGCCCCGGCCCGGCTGGCTGGCGACGCTGCTGCCGCACCTGGCCGACCCGCGGCTGGCCGTCGTCGCGCCGCGGATCACCGCCCTGCCGGCCGCGGACCCCGGGTGGGTGACCGCCTACGAGACGGCGGTCAGCGCCCTGGACATGGGCCCGGACCCGGGGCCGGTCGCGCCGCTGTCGGGTCTGTCCTACCTGCCCAGCGCGGCGCTGCTGGTCCGGCGGGCGGCGCTGGGCGCCGGCTTCGACGCCGGCATGCGGGTGGCCGAGGACGTCGACCTGGTGTGGCGGCTGGCCGCGGCCGGCTGGCGGGTGCGCTACGAGCCGGCCGCGCGTGTGGACCACGAGCACCCCTCGGCCACCGGCGCGTGGCTGCGCCGGCGGGCGGTCTACGGCACCGGGGCGGCGCCGCTGGCCGCCCGGCACGGCCGCGCCGTCGCACCGGTGGTCGTGAGCCCGTGGTCGGCGGCCGCGCTGGCCCTCGCGCTGGCCGGCGGGCGCGCCGGCCGGGTGCTGGCGGTCGCCGTCCTCGGCGACGCGACGGTCCGCCTGGCGCACCGCGTCGCCGGCCCGGGCCGCCGCCCCCCGTACGGCCTGGCCGCGGCGCTGGTGCTGCGCGGCACGGCCGCGGCCGGCCGCACGCTCGCCCGCTCGGCCACCCGGCACCACTGGCCGCTGACCGCCGCCGCGGCGCTGGTGTCCCGCCGCGCGCGGCGGGCCGCGCTGGCCGTCGCCGCCGCCGACGCCGTCCTCGCCTGGTGGCCGCACCGGGCGGCGGTGGACCCGGTGCGCTTCGCCGCCGCCCGCCGGCTGGAGGACCTGGCCTACGGCGCGGGGCTCTGGGCGGGCGCGCTGCGCCGCCGGGACCCGGCCGCGCTGCTGCCGGCGCGGCCCCCGTCGGTCTGACGCCCGGTTCGGTCGCTGGTGGAATCGTGCGATCCGGGTCACCATGTGCGGGCCATGACTCTCAGCCCGGGGGACACGTCGTGACCAGCGTCAGCCCGTGGCTCGCGCTGCCCGAGGGGCGCCCCACGCCCGGGCTCACCCGCCGCCTGCGCGCGGCGCACGAGACGCTGGTGACCCGCGGCGCCCCGCCGCCCCTGCCGGACGTGCGGTCGGTGGTCTGGGACTCCTGGCGGCGCAGCCTGGGCAGCGGCGTCGACCCCGACGGGCACGGCCCGCCGGTCGACCTGCTCGACGACGACCTGGCCGCCTACCGCGCCGCCCACCCGCTGGCCCCGGTGCTGCCGGTGATCCGCCGGCTGCTGGTCGAGGACGCCGAGGCCGACCGGATGATCGTCGCGGTCACCGACGCAGACGGCCGGATGCTGTGGGTGGAGGGCGAGCGCCGCCTGCGCTCGCTGGCCGAGGGCATGAACTTCGTCGCCGGCGCCCGGTGGTCCGAGGAGGTCGCCGGCACCAACGCCCCCGGCACCGCGCTGGCCCTCGACCACCCGGTTCAGATCTACGGCAGCGAGCACTACCGCCGCCCGGTCCAGCCCTGGAGCTGCTCGGCCGCGCCGGTGCACCACCCCGTCACCGGGGTGCTGCTCGGTGCCATCGACGTCACCGGCGGCGACCACGTGGCCAGCCCGCACGTGCTCACGCTCGTCCGCGCGACCGTGGCCGCCGTCGAGTCGGAGCTGCGCTGGCTGCACCGCGAGGAGCAGCGCGACGCCGCCCGCGGCCCCCGGCCCGCGCCGCCGGTGCGGCCCGCCGCGCCCCGGCTGGACGTGCTCGGCCGCGAGCGAGCCCGCCTGACCCTGCCCGGCGGCCCGGTCGAGCTCTCAGTGCGCCACTCCGAGCTGCTGCTCCTGCTCGCCGAGGCGGCCGCCGCGGGCGAGGGCCGCAGCACCGAGCAGCTGGCTGCCGAGTGTCACGCCGGCGACACCGCCGCGGTCACCGTGCGCGCCGAGCTGTCCCGGCTGCGCCGGCTGGTCGGCGACGACCTCGTCGGCTCTCGCCCCTACCGGCTGCTGCGCCCGCTGGAGACCGACCTGGAGGCGGTGCGCCGGCTGCTCGACCGCGGCGCCGTCGCCGCGGCGCTGGACCGCTACCCCGGCCCCGTGCTGCCCCGCTCGACCGCGCCCGGCGTCGTCCTCGCCCGCCGCCGCCTCGTCGCCGCGCTGCGCGGCGCCGTGATCGGCAGCCGCCGGCCGGAGCTGCTGCTGCGCTGGACCGCCCTGCCCGAGGCCCGCGACGACGCCGCCGCCTGGCAGGCCTGCCTCGAGGCGCTGCCGGCCGGGTCCCCGCGCCGCGGCGCGGTCGCCGCCCACCTGCTCGCACTCCGGCGGGCCTCCCGCGCCTGACCCCCGGGGCCCGTGGGGCGGAAATGGCCATTTCTGCCCCACGGGGAATACGGCCCGGCGCTGTTCACTTGGCACGGTCACGTGAGTGCCAGCACCGCCGCCCCGCCCGCCCCCGCGACCACGTCCCTGGCCACCCCACGGGTGGCCGTCGCGCTGGTCGCGCTCGCGCTCGGCGGGTTCGCGATCGGCACCACCGAGTTCGTCACGATGGGGCTGCTGCCCGACATCGCCGACGGCGTCGGCGTGGACATCCCGACCGCCGGCCACGTCATCTCCGCCTACGCCCTCGGCGTGGTCGTCGGCGCGCCGGTCATCGCCGCGCTGGGCGCCCGGCTGCCCCGCCGCGCGCTGCTCGTCGGGCTCATGGCCGCCTTCCTCGCCGGCAACGCGCTGAGCGCGCTCGCCCCCGGGTCGGCGGCGCTGCTGCTCGCCCGGTTCGTCAGCGGCCTGCCGCACGGCGCCTACTTCGGCGTCGCCTCGCTGGTCGCCGCGTCGCTGGTGCCGCCGTCGCTGCGCGGCCGCGCGGTGAGCACGGTGATGCTCGGGCTGGCCGTGGCCAACGTGGCCGGCGTCCCCGCGGCCACCTGGCTCGGGCAGACGCTGGGCTGGCGCTCGGCCTACTGGGCGGTGGTGGTCCTCGCCGCGCTCACCGTCGCGGCCGTGCTCGCCGTCGTCCCCTCCTCGCCCGGGGCCCGGGACGCGAGCGTGCGCGCCGAGCTCGGCGCGCTGCGCCGCCCGCAGGTGCTGCTCACCCTGGCCGTGGCCACCGTCGGGTTCGGCGGCATGTTCGCCGTCTACAGCTACGTCGCGCCGCTGACCACCGAGGTCACCGGGCTCTCGCGCGGCGTCGTCCCCTGGGTGCTGCTCGCCTTCGGCATCGGCGGCGTGGTGGGGACCGCGCTCGGCGGGCGGCTGGCCGACATCGCGCTGTTCCGCTCGCTGGTCGCCACCCTCGTCGCCCTCGCCGTCCTGCTGGCGCTGGTCGGCCCCGCCGCCGCCACCGGCCCCACCCTGCTGGCCGGGATCTTCCTGCTCGCGGTCGCCGCGTCGACGCTGGTCGTCTGCCTGCAGCTGCGGCTGATGGAGGTGGCCGGGGAGGCGCAGATGCTCGGCGCCGCGCTCAACCACTCGGCGCTCAACGCGGCCAACGCGCTCGGCGCGTGGCTCGGCGGCGTGGTCATCGCCGCCGGGTACGGCTACACCGCGCCGAGCCTGGTCGGCGTCGGGCTGGCCGTCCTGGGCCTGGTCGCGCTGGCCGGCAGCGCGGCCCTGCGGCGGCGCGAGCTGCGCGCCGTCGCCGCCTGACGCGCGCTGCAACGGGCCTGCAACCTCTCCCCTGCGGCGGAGCGGCCACCGCCCGGCCGCACCTGCGGCTGCGCAAGGGGAAAGGGGCCGCAGCTGCGGACCGGCAGGTCACCCGGTCACAGGTAAGCGTGGCCTAAGTCACTCCGCCGTTGACAGACTCCGCCGCGGAGCGCCCGTGGAGCCGGGCGCGATCGCCTGCTGCAACGGAGCGGAGGATCCATGACCCAGGTCAGCATGAGGGTCGACGGCGTGACCTACACCGACGAGGTCGAACCCCGGACCCTGCTGGTCCACCACCTGCGCGAGGCCCTCGGCAAGGTGGGCACCGTCGTCGGCTGCGACACCAGCAACTGCGGCGCCTGCACCGTGCACCTGGACGGGCAGGCCGTGAAGTCCTGCACCGTCCTCGCCGTCCAGGCCGACGGCGCCGAGGTCACCACCATCGAGGGCATCGGCAGCGAGGGCGCCCTGCACCCGGTGCAGAAGGCCTTCCACGAGATGCACGGTCTCCAGTGCGGCTTCTGCACGCCCGGGATGATCATGGCCTCGATCGACCTGCTGAAGGAGAACCCGAGCCCCAGCGAGACCGAGGTCCGCGAGGGCATCGAGGGCAACCTCTGCCGCTGCACCGGCTACCAGAACATCGTCCGCGCGGTGCAGCAGGCCGCGGGGGAGATGTCCGGCTCCTCCGAGACCCTGGGAGCGCAGGCATGACCGTCACCGAGGACGCGGCCACCACCCAGACCCCGGCCCCGGACAAGGAGGTCGGGAAGGCGCGCCGCCGCAAGGAGGACGCCCGCCTCATCACCGGGCGCACCACCTGGACCGACAACATGGTCCTGCCCGGGATGCTGCACCTCAGCGTCGTGCGCAGCCCCGTGGCGCACGCCCGCATCACCTCGATCGACGTCTCCGCGGCCAAGGAGGCCCCCGGCGTCGTCGCGGTGTTCACCGGCCGCGACCTCGCCGACGAGCAGGGCTCCATCCCCTGCGCCTGGCCGGTCACGCCGGACATGAAGAACCCCGGCCACCCCTCGATCGCCGTCGACGGCGTGAACCACGTCGGTGAGGCGGTGGCGGTCATCGTCGCCCGCTCGCGCACCGCGGCCGCCGACGCCGTCGAGCTGGTCGACGTCGACTACGAGACGCTGCCCCCGGTCCTCGACATGGAGGAGGCCGTCCGCGACGGCGCGGAGCTGGTGCACGACGAGCTCGGCACCAACACCAGCTACCACTTCGTCTTCGACGCCGGCGAGGCCGGCACGGGCGTGGACACCGAGCAGGCCTTCGCCGACGCCGAGGTCGTCGTCAGCCGGCGGTTCGTCAACCAGCGGCTGATCCCGGCGTTCATGGAGCCGCGCTCGGTCGTCGTCCAGCCCCAGGGCGAGAACTTCACGCTGTGGTCGGCCACCCAGATCCCGCACGTGCTGCGGGTGATGCTGGCGATGGTCACCGGCATCCCGGAGCACAAGCTGCGCGTCGTCGCCCCCGACGTCGGCGGCGGCTTCGGCGGCAAGCTGCAGGTCAACCCCGAGGAGGTCCTCGCGCTGCTGATCGCGCGCCACCTCGGCAAGCCGGTCAAGTGGACCGAGACCCGCAGCGAGTCGCTGATGACCGCCCACCACGGCCGCGACCAGATCCAGTACATCGACGTCGCCGCCGACCGCGAGGGCAACGTCAAGGGCCTGCGCGTGCGGCTGCTCGCCGACATGGGCGCCTACCTGCGGCTGATCACCCCGGGCGTGCCGGCGCTGGGCGCGTTCATGTTCCCCGGCATCTACAAGTTCCCGGCCTACCGCTTCGAGTGCGACGGCGTCTTCACCAACAAGGTCCCCACCGACGCCTACCGCGGCGCCGGCCGGCCCGAGGCCACCTTCGCCGTCGAGCGGATCATGGACGAGCTCGCCGTCGAGCTCGGCATGGACCCGCTGGAGCTGCGGCGGAAGAACTGGATCGACGCCGCGGAGTTCCCGTTCACCACCGTCGCCGGCCTCGAGTACGACAGCGGCGACTACGACTCGGCCACCCAGCAGGCGCTGGAGCTGCTCGGCTACGACGAGCTGCGCGAGGAGCAGCGCCGACGGCGCGAGTCGAACGACCCGGTGCAGCTCGGCATCGGCTTCTCCACCTTCACCGAGATGTGCGGCCTGGCGCCCTCCCGGGTGCTCGGCTCGCTGTCCTACGGCGCGGGCGGCTGGGAGTCGGCGTCGATCCGGATGCTGCCCACCGGCAAGGTCGAGGTCGTCACCGGCTCGACGCCGCACGGCCAGGGCCACGAGACGGCGTGGAGTCAGCTGGTCGCCGACCAGCTCGGCGTGCCGTTCGAGGACGTCGAGGTGCTGCACGGCGACACCGCCGTCTCGCACAAGGGCATGGACACCTACGGCTCGCGCTCGCTGGTCGTCGGCGGCACCGCGGTGGTCAAGGCCGCCGACAAGGTGATCGCCAAGGCCCGCCGGGTCGCCGCGCACCTGCTCGAGGCCAACGAGGACGACCTGGAGTTCTCCGGCGGGAAGTTCACCGTCCGCGGGACGCCGGGCACCGGGATGTCGATCCAGGAGGTCGCGCTCGCCGTCTTCGCCGCGCACGACTACCCCGAGGACATCGAGCCCTCGATCGACGCGGACGCGACCTTCGACCCGGTCAACTTCTCCTTCCCGCACGGCACGCACGTGTGCGCGATGGAGGTCGACACCGAGACCGGGTTCGTGAAGATCCGCAAGTACGCCTGCGTCGACGACGTCGGCACGATCGTCAACCCGCTCATCGTCGAGGGGCAGGTGCACGGCGGCCTGGCCCAGGGCATCGCGCAGGCGCTGTACGAGGAGGCCGTCTACGACGCCGACGGCAACCTCACCACCGGCACCTTCGTCGACTACCTGGTCCCCTCGGCCGCCGACCTGCCGCACTTCGACACCGGCAACACCGTGCACGTGGCGCCGGGCAACCCGATCGGCGCCAAGGGCGTGGGGGAGGCCGGCTGCATCGCCAGCACCCCGGCGGTGGTCAACGCTGCGCTCGACGCCGTGCGGCACCTCGGCGTGGAGGACATCCGGATGCCGCTGACCCCGGAGCGGGTGTGGCGGGCCATCCACGAGGGCGGCGACGGCGGGGACCGGGCCACGGCCGGGTCCAACGCCTACGGCGGCGCCCAGACCGAGACCACCGCCGGTGTCTCGACCCCGCAGTCCGCTCTCGGAGGTGACCGGTGATCCCCGCCCCGTTCGAGTACGTCCGGCCGACGACGGTCGAGGAGGCCGTCCAGGCGGTCGCCGAGGGCGGCGAGGACGTCAAGGTCATGGCCGGCGGGCAGTCGCTCATCCCGGTCATGCGGCTGCGCCTGGCCGCGCCGGAGACGATCGTCGACCTCGGCCGGGTGGCGGAGATGCGCGGCGTCCGCGAGGAGGGCGACTCCCTGGTCATCGGCGCGATGACCACGCACGCCGACGTCCTCACCGACCCGCTGATCGCGCAGCACGCGAAGCTCATCGCGGAGGCGACCGAGACGGTGGCCGACCGGCAGACCCGCCGGCGCGGCACCTTCGGTGGCGCCCTGGCGCACGCCGACCCGGCCGGTGACCTGCCGGCGGTGGCGCTCGCGCTGGACGCCGAGATGGTCATCGCCGGGCCGGGCGGGCGCCGGACGGTGCCCGCGCGGGAGTTCTTCGTCGACTACCTGACCACCGCCCTCGACGAGGGGGAGGTCCTGGTCGAGATCCGGGTGCCGAAGCTGGCCGGCGACTGGGGCGTGCGCTACGAGAAGTTCAACCGCGTGGCGCAGGCGTGGTCGATCGTCGCGGTCGCCGCGGCGGTGCGACGCGAGAACGGGCACATCGCCGAGGCGCGGATCGGGCTGACCAACATGGGCCCGACCCCGCTGCGGGCGTCGGCCACCGAGGCCGCGCTGTCCGGCGCCGCCGCGTCCCCGGACACGGTGGCCTCCGCGGCGCGGTCGGCGGCCGAGGGCACCAGCCCGAGCAGCGACCTCAACGCCCAGGCCGACTACCGCGAGCACCTCGCGCAGGTGCTCACCCGCCGCGCGGTCACCGCCGCCGCCGGGCTGTAGCGTCCGGCACAACCCCGGCTCCCGCCCGTCCCCTCGGCCGGCCCGCCCTCCCGGGCGGACCGGCCGAGGTCCGTTCCCACCCCGGAGGTCGCACCGTGCAGCTGGAGAACTCGTTCACCGTCCCCGTGCCCGTCGACGAGGCCTGGCGGGTCCTGCTCGACATCGAGCGGATCGCGCCGTGCATGCCCGGAGCCGCGCTCGACTCGGTCTCCGGTGACGACTTCACCGGCCGGGTCAAGGTCAAGCTCGGCCCGATCAACCTGACCTACCAGGGCAAGGCGTCGTTCGTGGAGAAGGACGAGGCCGCGCACCGCGCCGTCATCGACGCGCGCGGCAAGGACCAGCGGGGCAACGGGACGGCGGCGGCCGTCATCACCGCCCGGCTCCAGGGCGAGGGGACGACGACGCGGGTCGACGTCCTCACCGACCTCAACATCACCGGCCGCCCGGCCCAGTTCGGCCGCGGCGTCATGACCGACGTCGGCAACAAGCTGCTCGGCCAGTTCGCCGACAAGCTCGCCGCCCAGCTGGCCACCGGCGACGACGTGACCGTGGACCGGGCGGCGGCCGCCGAGCAGCAGGAGCCGACCGTCGCCGGCACGGTCGCCGCCACCGCGGCGGGGGCCGCCGAGGAGGTCGCCCAGTCGGTCGAGCAGGTGCCCGGCGACAACGCGGTCGCGGAGAAGGTGCGCCAGACCGGCACCGCCGCGCGGGAGGCCGCGGCGTCCGCGACGGAGGCCGCGCGCAAGCCGGGGAAGAAGGCGCCGGCGAAGAAGGCCGCCGCGGCGTCGTCCCCGTCGCCCACGGAGACCGCGCCGATCACCGCCCCGGTCACCGGCGCCACCGACACCGTCTCGATCCCCGCGGTGTCGGACACCGCGCCGGCCGCGTCCGACGTCGCCCCGGCGGCCTCGGACACCGCGCCGGCGGCCGCGGTCGGCGGGCCCGTGCCGAGCACGCCGCCGTCGCGCAACACCGCCCCGCCGAGCCGGCCGGGCACCGGCGCCCCGCCGCGCAGCACCCCGGCCGCGACCCCGGTGCGCCCCCAGCCGGCCGCGGAGCCCGAGCCGATCGACCTGCTCGAGGTGGCCGGCGGTGCCGCGCTCGCCCGCTACGCCGGTCCCGGCGCCGCCGTCCTCGCGGTGCTGCTGCTCATCCTGTTCGCCGCCCGCCGCCGTCGTTCCTGAGCGTTCGGCCCGAGGAGTTGATCATCGGACGCGTGCACGGTGTTGCGGCGTGTCCGGCCGTGTCCCGTGCGCGCAGCCGATGATCAACTCCTGACGGCGGCCAGCTCCTCCAGCCAGGTCAGCGCGGCGGCGGCCACGGCCACGGGCGCCCTCCCCAGCGAGTGGTCGCCCGGCACCGCGGACACGGTCGCCGTCGGCACCCCGTCCAGCGCCGCGGCGACCTCCGCGGGCCGGCCGAACGCGTCGGTCTCCCCCTGCACCACGACCAGCGGCACGCCGGCGCCGGTCAGCTCGCCCGCGCGGCTGCGGTCGGGCCGGCCCGGCGGGTGCAGCGGGAACGCCAGCGCCAGCACGCCGTCCGCGCCGAGCGCCGTCGCCGTCCGGCAGGCCACCCGGGCGCCGGCGCTGCGCCCGCCGAACACCAGCGGGCCGGTCAGCGCGCCGCCGGCCCGCAGCGCCTCCACCACCGCGGTCCAGGCGACGTCGAGGCGCGGCGGCGCGGGCGCGATCCGCTTGCCGGCCACCCGCCACGGCTGCTCCACCCACAGCACCCGCCAGCCCGCCGCGGCGGCCGAGGCGGTGACGGCGACCAGGTCGGCCGACCCGGCGCCCCCGCCGGCGCCGTGTCCGAGCACGAGGGTGCCGCGGGCGCCGTCGGCCGGGCCGTCGGCGTGCACCGCGGCCGGGCCGAGCGGGGTGCCGACCGGTGCGAGGGAGCTCACCGGGCCAGCAGCGCGTCGACCGCCCCCGCGAGGTCCGGGGCGACGACGGCCGGCGCGGGGTAGCCCGGCGGGTAGACGCGCTCGCTGCGCGGGAACCACGCCCCGGTGAGGCCGGCGCGCTCGGCGCCCAGCACGTCCCAGCCGTGCGCGGCCACCAGCGCCATCCGCGACGGCTCGACCCCGCAGGCGCCCGCGGCCCACAGGTAGGCCTCGCGGGAGGGCTTCCAGGCGCGCACGGTCTCGCTGGTCAGCGTCCGCTCGACCAGCGGCGTGACCCCGCCCCGCTCCAGCCCCGCCTCGGCGACGCCGGGGGAGCCGTGCGACAGCGTCACCACGCGCACGCCGGCGTCGTGGAGGCGGCGCAGCGCGGGCTCGACGTCCGGGTGCGGCGACAGCTCGAGGAAGGCGTCGGCGACCTCCGCGCGGGCGCCGTCGGGCAGGTCGGTGAGCTGGGCCAGCGCCGAGTCGAAGGCGGCGCGGAAGGGCAGCCAGACGCCGGCCACCGTGGCGGCCGTCCCGGTGTGCAGGGTGCGGCCGAACACGGTGGGCAGCAGCCCCGCGGGCTGCCCGTGCTCGACGAGCGCGGCGCCGACGGGGGAGAGGTCGAGCAGCGTCTCGTTGACGTCGAACGCGACGACCTCGGGGCGCGTCATGCGGCGGGGAGGTCGCCGGCGCCGCGCCGGTCCTCGGCGCGGCCCGCGGTGGTCTGCCGCCGCCGGTGGTGGCGGATGTCCTTCACCCGCTTGTAGACCAGGTAGCCCACCGCCAGGACGACGACGGCGACGACGACGTAGTCCAGGTAGTGCAGGTTCGCCTCGATGAAGTCGCGGGCCAGCCAGCCCAGCGTCACCAGGACGGTGTTCCAGATGAGGCTGCCGGCCGCGGAGTAGAGGAGGAACTGGCCGAACGGCATCCGCACCACGCCCGCGGGCACGGAGATGAAGCTGCGCACGATCGGCACCATGCGGCCGAAGAACACCGCGGAGCGGCCGTGCCGCTCGAACCAGGCGAAGGTCTTGTCGACGTCGGCGGTCTCGACCAGCGGCAGCCGGTCGAGGAAGGCGTGCGAGCGGCGTGGACCCAGCGCCCGGCCGACGTAGTAGAAGAAGATCGCCCCCAGGATCGAGCCGATCGTCGCGCAGCCGACCACCGCGACGAACGCCCACGGGCTGTCGATGAGCACACCGGCCGCCCCGAGGACCGCCTCGCTGGGGATCGGCGGGATGACCGTCTCCAGCAGGATGCTGAAGCCGACGCCGATCGGACCCAGCGAGTCCACGAGCGAGAGCAGCCAGGCGGTGAGCCCACCCTGGTCGGAGGACGCTGCGGCGGCCAGGAAGGACATGGCTCCCACGGTACGGGCGGCGTCCGGACGTCGCCCGGACCTGCGGGTCGCTGCCCGGACGGCCGGGACGGATGGGGCTAGCGTGCCGCCATGCGCCAGCGACTCACCGCCCGGGCCGTCGTCGTGGGGGACCGGGCGGGCACGGTCGTGCCGGACGCCGTCGTCGACGTCGAGGACGGGCGCATCGCGTGGGCCGGCGCGGCCGCCGACGCCCCGCCGGCCGGGGACGCCGAGGTCGTGGCGCTGCCCGGCCTGCTCGTGCCGGGGCTGGTGAACGCCCACTCGCACGCGCCGATGGTGCTGTTCCGCGGCCAGGGCGAGGGACTGCCGCTGGACCGCTGGCTGCGCGAGGTGATGTGGCCGCGGGAGGCGCGGCTGACCGGCGACGACATCGAGGTGGCGATGACCGCCGCGTCGGCGGAGATGCTGCGCGGCGGGGTCACCACCAGCGTGGAGATGTACTTCTCGCCCGAGCGGATCGCCGCGGCGGTCGGGGCCACCGGCGCCCGGGCGGTGGTCGCGGCGCCGATGGTGCCGCTGCCGGGCATGCCGCCGCTCGAGGAGCAGATGGCCGCCGCGGTGGACCTGGCCGGGCACGCCGACGCGGACGGCCTGGTGGAGTTCGGCCTGGGCCCGCACGCGGCCTACACCGTCCCGCTGCCCCTGCTGCGCCGCGCCGCCGAGCTCACCCGCGAGCACGGGATGCTGCTGCACCTGCACGTGGCCGAGACCGCCACCGAGGGCGCCGGCCTGCTCGCGGCGCACGGGCTGTCGGTGCCCGCGCTGCTGGCCGCGCACGACGTCCTGGGCGGGCGGGTGCTGGCCGCGCACTGCGTGCACCTCGACGACGCCGACCTGGAGCTGTGGGCCGAGTACGACGTCGCGGTCGCGCACTGCCCGGCCAGCAACGCCAAGCTCGCCAGCGGCATCGCGCCGGTGCGGGCGATGCTCGACCGCCGGGTCCGGGTGGGCCTGGGCACCGACGGGCCGGCGTCCAACGACGGGCTGGACCTGCTCGCCGACGTCCGCCTGGCCGCGGGGCTGGCCCGGCTGCGCGAGTCCTCGGCCACGGCGCTCACCGCCGCGGAGGCGTTCTGGCTGGCCACCGGCGGGGCCGCCGCGGCGATCGGCCGCCCCGACCTCGGCCAGGTCGAGGCGGGCCGGCGCGCGGACCTCGTGCACGTGGACACCCACGACCTCGGCTTCGAGCCGGTCGGGGACCAGACCGACCTGCTCACCCACCTGGTCTGGTCGGGCGCCTCCCGGCTGGTCCGCGACGTCTGGGTCGGCGGCCGGCAGGTGGTCGCCGGCGGCGCGGTGACCACCGTGGACGTGGACGCGCTGCGCCCGGAGGTCGCCGGGCGGGCGGCCCGGCTGGCCCGCTAGGCCTGCGGGGCGGGGCCGGTCCAGGTGTAGAGGTGGCCGTCGACGACGACGGTCACCCAGCCCTCGCACAGCAGCGCCGGCTCGCCGGTGAGATCGGGCCAGGTGCCGCCGTCCCACGGCATCCCCGGCCGCGGCAGCGGCGTGCAGTCCGCGGGCGGGACGGTGCCGGGCGGGAGGGTCATGTCGGCCCGGACGCTGCCGTCGGCCGGGCCGTACGCCTCGCCCGGCCGGACGACGGTGACGTCGGAGCCGACCCCGCGGGTCCACCACGGCACGGTGTCCTCCGGCGCCCCGGCGGCCTCGGCGACGTCGCGGGTGTCGGTGTGCCCCTGCAGCTCGGCCACCATCGCGCCGAGGCCGTGCACGCCGGCGGGCATCGTCACCAGCACGCCGGCTCCCGCGGCCGCGGCGACCGCGACCGTCCCCGCCAGCGTGCCCAGGACCACCTTCACCGCCGTGCCGGGCACCGCGGGCCTCCTCTCGTCGGGCCACCGGCCGGTGGCGGGACGAGCCTCGGTCCGGAGGGCCTGCACGGGCGTCGGCGCCCGGGCTGATCCCGGCGGGGCCGGCCGTCCACCCGGGGGAGGACCCGGGGTGCGACGCGGGCTGGAGGACCGGGCCGCGCGGCGGTTGACTGCGGCGCATGGTGGCGTCCCTGCGGGTCCTGACCTTCAACGTGCTCGGGCCGGCCAACCCGGACTGGGCGCGGCGCAGCGCGCTGATCGGGGAGACGCTGCGCGCGCTGGCCCCCGACGTCGTCGCGCTGCAGGAGGTGCCCGTCGCGGGCGGCACCGTCGAGGAGCTCCTCGGCCCCGGGTATCACGTGACCCCCTTCTCCCGGGCCGCCGACGACGGGGTGGGCGGTGTGCTGGCCACGCGGGCGCCGCACCGGTTGGTCGAGGAGGTCGACCAGCGCTGCACGGAGCGGGCGCGCGACCTCCCGTGGTGCGCGACGCTGCTCGCCGAGGTGGACACCGCGGTCGGCCGCGTGCTGGTCGCCCACCACAAGCCGAGCTGGCAGTTCGGCTACGAGGTCGAGCGCGAGCAGCAGGCGCTGGCCGCCGCGCGGGCGGTCGAGCGCCGGGTGGGCGGGGTGGACCACGCCGTCCTCCTGGGCGACCTCGACGCCACCCCGGACGCCGCCAGCACGCAGTTCCTGCGCGGACGCCGGTCGCTGGCCGGGACGAGCGTGTGCTTCCAGGACGCCTGGGAGAGCCTGCACCCGGCCGACCCCGGGTTCACCTTCGACGCCCGGAACCCGCTGGTGCGGGCGGGGGAGGTGGCCACCGCGGTGAGCCGGCGCATCGACTGGGTGCTGGTGCGCAGCGGCGTGCACGGGCCGACGCTGCAGGTCCGCTCCTGCGCCCGGGTGCTCGACGAGCCGGTGGCCGGCGTGTGGGCCAGCGACCACTCCGGCGTCGTCGCCGACCTCGGCCTGCCCGGCCACCCGCCGGGCTCGTGGGCTCCTAAACCGATCGGTTGACAAGGGTGGCCGGGGGTCCTACCGTCCTTCTCAACCGAGAGGTTGACGAAGGAGGTCGCAGGTGACGGCGGATCCGCTCTCCCGGGTGTTCGCGGCGCTGGCCGACCCGACGCGGCGCGACATGGTCGCTCGGCTCGCGGTCGGTGACGCGACGGTGGGCGAGCTCGCCGCCCCCTACGACGTGACCGTGCAGGCGGTCTCCAAGCACCTGAAGGTGCTCGAGGACGCCGGCCTGGTCAGCCGCAGCCGGGAGGCCCAGCGCCGCCCGGTGCACCTGGAGGCGGAGGTGTTCGACCTGATGACGAAGTGGATCGAGCGCTACCGGCGCCAGGCCGAGGAGCGCTACAGCCGCCTCGACGACGTCCTCCGGTCCCTGCCGGAGGACGCAGCCCCGCGAGAGGAGAACCGGTCATGACCACCAGCACGCGCCGGACGCAGATCGCCGCCGACCCCGAGGTCCCGCTGATCCGCATCACCCGCGAGTTCGACGCCCCGCGCGCCAAGGTGTTCCGCGCGCACACCGACCCCGACCTGCTCGTGCGGTGGATGGGGCCGCGCGGCCTGGAGATGCGGATCGACCACTACGACTGCCGCACCGGCGGCTCCTACCGCTACGTGCACAGCGACGCCGGCGGCGAGTACGGGTTCCACGGCTCCTTCCACGAGGTCCGGCCCGACGAGCTGATCGTGCAGACGTTCACCTTCGAGGGGCAGCCCGACGGCGTCGCCCTGGAGAAGCTCGTGCTCGAGGACCTCGGCGACGGCCGCACCCGGCTCACCGCCACCTCGCTGTGCGACTCGTTCGCCGACCGCGACGCCATGCTCGCCAGCGGCATGGAGGTCGGCGTGGTCGAGGGCTACGAGCGGCTCGACGAGGTGCTCGCCCGTGGCTGAGCGCGCCGTGCAGATGAAGCTCGAGCTCGTACCGATCCCGGTCGCCGACGTCGACCGGGCGAAGGCCTTCTACGCCGACCGGCTGGGCTTCACCGTCGACGTCGACGTGCGGCCGGCCGACGGCGTGCGGGTCGTCCAGCTGACCCCGCCGGGTTCGGCCTGCTCCGTCGGCTTCGGCACCGGCCTGGCGGCCTACGAGGGCACTCCCGGCTCGGTCCGGGCGCTGCACCTCGTCGTCCCGGACATCGAGCAGGCCCGTACGGACCTGGTGGGCCGCGGTGCCGACGTCGGGCCCGTGATGGACGTGGGAGGCGGGGTGAAGTACGCGGCGATCACCGACCCGGACGGCAACACCCTGACCCTGCAGGAGATGGCCTGGCGGACGGGCGACGCCTTCTAGGCGCGCAGCGAGATCGTCTCCCCGCGCACGACGGTCCGCAGCTGCCCGGGCGCCCGCCGCTCGGCGACCTCCCGCACGAAGTCGCCGAGCGGCGACGCGAACCGGTCGTAGTCGTCGTAGTGCACCGGCACGGTCACCGGCGGCTCGAGCAGCTCGACCAGGTCGGCGCCCTGCCGGCCGTCCATGGTCACGGTGACCCCCAGCGCCTTCGTGCCGCCCAGGTGCGGGACGACGACGTCGAGCGGCCCGCAGCGCTCCAGCACCTCGCCCAGCCACGGCCGGAACAGCGTGTCGCCGGTGACGTAGCCGCGCCAGGACACCTCGCCGTCGCGGAGCAGCTCCAGCACGCTGCCCATCACCGGCGGCAGCACCCGGGCCAGCGGGCCGGGACCGTGCACCCCGGGCACCGAGGTGATCCGCAGCCTCTCCTCGCCGCGGACGAGCTCGTGCACCTGCCAGGGCCGCAGGTCCGCGGTGGCCGAGAAGCCGCGCGAGGACAGCGTGCGCGCGGCCGCCGGCGTGGTGACGACCGGCGTGGCCTTGTCGATCGTCGCGTAGGCGACCCGGTCCCAGTGGTCGCCGTGCAGGTGGGACAGCAGGACGGCGTCGAGGTCGGGCAGGTCCTCGGGCAGCAGCGCCGGGTCGGTCAGCCGCCTCGCGAACAGCCCCTTGCCCAGGTAGACCCGCTCGCCGCGCCGGACGAAGTTCGGGTCGGTGAGCAGGGTGAACCCGCCCAGCCGCAGCAGCGTCGTCGCGTTGCCGCCGAAGGTGAGGGTGACGTCGGCGGCGCTCTCGTCGGTCGGCGCGGAGCTGCGGTCGGCGCTGCCCGGGTCGGCGGTCATGCCCCGGCGGCTACCCGTCAGCCGTCGTCCTGCAACCCCGGCCGGCCTTGTCGGCGGGTCCGTGGCCGCGGGAGGGTGCCTCCGGGGAGGACCCGTCGCAGGACCCAGGAGGAGCCCCGATGAGCCAGGTCGATCCGTCCGTCCCGCCGAGCGGCACCGGCTGCGCCGACTGCGACGCCACCGGCGGCTGGTGGTTCCACCTGCGCCGGTGCGCCGCCTGCGGCCACGTCGGCTGCTGCGACTCCTCGCCGTCGCAGCACGCCTCGGCGCACGCTGCGGCCACCGGTCACCGGGTCGCGCAGAGCTTCGAGCCCGGGGAGGACTGGACGTGGGACTACGTCGCCGGCGAGTTCGGCGGGGACCTCCGGCTGGCGCCGCCGACCTCGCACCCGGTGGGCCAGCCGGCGCCGGGGCCCGCCGGCCGGGTGCCCGCGGACTGGCAGCGCCACCTGCACCACTGAGGGCCGGGCGGGGAGGGCCCGGCTGGTAGACAGGGGCGGTGGTGTCGTCCCGGGACGTCGACGAGTCCTTCCTCGCCCTGCCCCTGTCCGCGCTCACCGAGGCGGCGCTGACCCGAGCGGTCGACCTCGGCTGCGAGCACGCCGACATCCGGGTGGAGCGCATCCGCACCCAGTCGATCAGCCTGCGCGACGCGCGGCTGGAGGCGCTGGCCGACGGCGAGGACCTCGGCCTGGCCGTCCGCGTGGTGCACGAGGGCACCTGGGGCTTCGCCGCGGGCGTCGTCCTCACCGCGGCCGAGGCGGTGCGGCTGGCCGAGCAGGCGGTCGCCGTCGCGCAGGTGTCCGCGGCGCTGGCCACCGACCGGGTCGAGCTCGCCCCCGAGCCGCAGCACGAGGGCTCGTGGGTGTCCTCGTACGAGGTCGACCCCTTCGAGGTCCCCGACGCCGAGAAGACCGCGCTGCTCACCGAGCTGTCCGAGCGGCTGCTGGCCGCCGACGGCGTCGAGCACGTGCAGTCGAGCTGCATGCACGTCAAGGAGCAGAAGTACTACGCCGACACCAACGGCACCCGCACCCGCCAGCAGCGGGTGCGCATCACCCCGGAGTTCACCGCGCTCACCGTCGACCGCACCACGGGCGCGTTCGAGAGCATGCGGACCCTCGCCCCGCCGGTGGGCCGCGGCTGGGAGTACCTCACCGGGGACTCCTTCGACTGGGACGCCGAGCTCGCGCAGATCCCCGACCTGCTGCGGGAGAAGACCAAGGCGCCGTCGGTGGAGCCGGGCCGCTACGACCTCGTCGTCGACCCGTCCAACCTGTGGCTGACCATCCACGAGTCGGTCGGGCACGCCACCGAGCTGGACCGGGCGCTGGGCTACGAGGCCGCCTACGCCGGCACGTCCTTCGCCACCGTCGACGGGCTGGGCAGCCTGCGCTACGGCTCGGAGCTCATGCACGTCACCGGCGACCGGACGGTCGAGCACGGGCTGTCGAGCATCGGCTGGGACGACGAGGGCGTCGAGGCCCAGCGGTGGGACATCGTCCGCGACGGCGTGCTGGTCGGCTACCAGGTCGACCGCAACACCGCCCGGCTCGGCGGGATGGCCCGGTCCAACGGCTGCTCGTTCGCCGACTCGCCGCGGCACGTGCCGGTGCAGCGGATGGCCAACGTGTCGCTGCAGCCGGCCGCCGACGGGCCCGACCTCGCGGGGCTGATCGGCGGGGTCGAGCGCGGCATCTACGTCGTCGGCGACAAGAGCTGGTCGATCGACATGCAGCGCTACAACTTCCAGTTCACCGGCCAGCGCTTCTACCGGATCGAGGGCGGGCGGCTGGCCGGGCAGCTGCGCGACGTCGCCTACCAGGCCACGACGACGGACTTCTGGGGCTCGATGCGCGCCGTCGGCGGGCCCTCCACCTACCGCCTCGGCGGCGCGTTCAACTGCGGCAAGGCCCAGCCCGGGCAGGTCGCGCCGGTCAGCCACGGCTGCCCGGCCGCGCTCTTCGAGGGCGTCACCATCCTCAACACGGTCCAGGAGGGCGGGCGATGAGCCAGCTGACCGCGCAGCAGCTGGTCGAGAAGGCGCTGGCCGCCTCGACCGCCGACGGCTGCGTCGCCTACGTCGTCGAGAGCACCGAGGCCAACCTGCGGTGGGCGTCGAACAGCCTGACGACCAACGGGGCGATGCGCTCCCGCCAGGTCGTCGTGGTGTCGTTCGTCGACGGCGGGGCGGGGATGGCCACCGGCACGGTCGCACGGACCGGCACGCCGGACGTCGCCGAGCTGGTCGCCGCCAGCGAGCAGGCCGCCCGCGACGCCGGCCCGGCCGAGGACGCGGTGCCGCTGATCGCCGAGACGCCGCCGGGCGCGGGGGACTGGGACGCCGAGCCGGCCGAGACCTCGATCGAGGTGTTCGCCGAGTTCGCGCCGGCGCTCGGGGAGGCGTTCGGGGCCGCCCGCGACCGCGGCGACCTGCTGTTCGGCTACGCCGAGCACGCCCTGACGACGACGTACGTGGGCACCTCCACCGGCCTGCGGCTGCGCACCGACCAGCCCAGCGGCCGGGTGGAGCTCAACGGCAAGAGCACCGACTTCTCGCGGTCGGTGTGGTCCGGCGTCGGC
Source organism: Geodermatophilus sp. SYSU D00684 (assembly GCF_054050455.1). Lineage (NCBI taxonomy): Bacteria > Bacillati > Actinomycetota > Actinomycetes > Geodermatophilales > Geodermatophilaceae > Geodermatophilus > Geodermatophilus sp. SYSU D00684. The sequence continues at coordinate 68,476 of NZ_JBJGZI010000019.1, forward strand.
ACCCGCGACTTCCGCGACGTGTCGGTGGCCGACCTCGCCGCCGACGTGCAGCGCAAGCTCGGCTGGTCGCAGCGGCGGGTCGGGCTGCCGGCCGGGCGGTACGAGACGCTGCTGCCGCCGTCGGCCGTGAGCGACCTGATGATCTACGCCTACTGGACGATGGAGGCGCGCGACGCGGACGAGGGCCGCAACGTCTACGCGAAGGCCGGCGGCGGCAACCGGATCGGCGACCGGCTGGCCCAGCTCCCGCTGACCCTGCGCAGCGACCCGCACGCCCCGGGGCTGGAGACGGCGCCGTTCCAGGTGGTGAGCACCTCGTCCGGCTCGGCCAGCGTGTTCGACAACGGGATGGCGACGCCCGCCGTCGACTGGATCCGCGACGGCGTCCTCACCAACCTGATCCGGCCGCGGGCCTGGGCGCTGAAGACGACCGCGCCCGCGGTGGCCGCCGTCGACAACCTGATCCTGGAGCAGCCCGGCGCGACGGCGTCCCTGGAGGACATGGTCGCCGCCACCGACCGCGGGCTGCTGCTGACCACGCTCTGGTACATCCGCGAGGTCGACCCGCAGACGCTGCTGCTCACCGGCCTGACCCGCGACGGCGTGTTCCTCGTCGAGGGCGGCGAGGTGACCGGCGCGGTGAACAACTTCCGGTGGAACGAGTCGCCGGTGGACCTGCTGGCGCGGATCGGCGAGGTCGGGCGCACCGGGCGGACCCTGCCGCGCGAGTGGAACGACTGGTTCACCCGCGCCGCGATGCCGCCGGTGCGCGTGCCGGACTTCAACATGAGCTCGGTCTCCCCGGCCAGCTAGGCGCCGCGTCCTTCGCGGGCGGTCCTCGTGCACTGACGGCGCTGCAGGACCCGCACCGCGCGAGGAACGCCGGCACCGCGCGTCGCCGTCGGCTCGTGCGGTGTCCCGCGTGCTGCCGGGGTCCCGCAGCGCCCCAGGAGGGCGGGCCCGCACGGGGGCTCGTGGGACGGCTGTGACGGCAGGAGTGAAACTGAACACCTGTACCGCTCGGCTGCTGCCCTCAAACACGGATCCCGGATATTTTTCCGGCGGACCGCAGAGAGCCCCCGCTTCCCCGGGGGCGTCGAGGGGAGCACGCCATGACCCGCAACCAGAAGCCCTCGGTGTTCCAGGTGGGCAAGATCTGGGACGACGGCCGCACGATCGTCGTCTCCGGGTGGGGCATCGGGCTGTGCGCCTCCGCCTGTGCCTGCCACCGTTCGCCGATGGGCGGGCACCTCGCCATCGACGAGGACCAGGCCGGCGGCACGCTGGGCCTGCGCTGCTTCGACGAGGACGGCTGCGACTGCTGCGAGCCGTGGACCGCCGACGAGCTGTCCGCCGTCCTGCGGGACCTGCAGCGCGTCGCCGGGCTCGACGCCGAGGAGCCGCTCGCCGGCTGACGGTGGGGCCGCAGCCAGACCGACCCCGCGGGGCGGGCGCCGTTCGGCGCCCGCCCCGCGGGGTATGCGCACCCCGTGCTGGGACGAGCGGCTGCGCGCGGAGCCCTGGCCGGCCTGGCCGGCACCGCGGCGATGACCCTGGCCACGAAGGCCGAACAGCAGGTGACCGGCCGGCCGGACTCCTACGTGCCGGCCCGCACGCTCACCGCGCTGGCCACCCGGCGCCGCCCGCCCGGGTCCGAGCGGCCGTTCGTGCGCAACCACCTCATGCACTGGGGCACCGGCGCCGCCGTCGGTGCACTGCGGGGGATCTGGTCGGCCAGCGGCCTGCGCGGCTGGCGCGCCTCGGTCTGGCACGCCTCCATCCGGCTGGCCACCGACCAGACGCTGGAGAACGCCACCGGCGTCGGCGACCCGCCGTGGACCTGGTCGCGGCAGGACCGCGTCGTCGACGTCGCCGGCAAGACCCTCTACTCCCTCGTCACCGGTGCGGTGTCCGACGCGCTGGTCCCGCTCGCCCCCGACCGCCGCCGCAGCACCTCCCCCTGACAGGACCGGCCCGGTCGTGGAACGGCCGGGACGGGTGGGGCGGACGGGGCGCAGGAGGTCACGCCCGCCCCGGGCACCGCGCGCCCTGCACACGCTCCGCTGACGATCTCCCTACGGTCCGTACCGACGAGACCAGGGGGAGCGCCGCCGGGAGGCGGCAGGGGGAGGCCGATCGTGCAGCGCAACCGGACGACGGGACGGCGCTGGACGGGTGCGGTCGTCGCCGCCACCGGCCTGGTGGCCCTCGTGCTCGCCCCCTCGTCGGCCTCCGCCGAGCCCGGCACGCCGCCGGCCACCGCCGCGGAGGCCGCGCAACTGGTCGAGGAGGCCGGCCGGCAGCTGACCGCCCTCGACGAGCAGGTGCACCAGGCCGAGCTCGCGGTCGCTGCGCAGCAGCAGGCCGCTACCGCCGCCGACGCGGCCGCCGACACCGCCGAGGCGACGCTCACCCAGTACGCCCCGGCCATCCGCGCCATCGCGCAGAGCGGTTACACCGGCACCACCCGGTCCCGCGTGGCCGCCTTCCTGGGCAGCGACTCCGCCGACGACCTCGTCGCCCAGATGACCATGATCGACCTCATCGCCGAGCACACCGACGGCGTCCTCACCGAGGTGGCCGCCGCCCAGGCCGCGGCCGAGCAGGCCCGGGCCGCCGCCGACGCCGCGGCCGCCGAGGCCACCGCCGCGCTGACCGCCCTGCACGACCAGCAGGCGCAGGTCCGGGCGCAGGCCGACGCGTACGAGGCCGACTTCGAGCGGCTGACGGCCGCCGAGCAGACCCGCGTCACCACCGCGCTGGCCGGCCCGGTCCTCGACGCGCCGTCGGCGGCCGCCGCCGCGGCCGCCGCCCCCGGCCCCGCCGCCGCGATCGCGGTGCAGACGGCGCTGGCCCAGATCGGCGACCCCTACGTGTGGGGCGCCTCGGGGCCCGACGGCTTCGACTGCTCCGGGCTGACCTCCTACGCCTACGCCGCCGCCGGCATCGCGCTGCCGCACTCGAGCAAGGCGCAGTCGACGCTGGGGACGCCGGTGGCGCGGGCGGACCTCATGCCCGGCGACATCGTCTACTTCTACTCGCCGGTCAGCCACGTCGGCCTCTACATCGGCGACGGCAAGATGGTGCACGCGCGCACCTACGGCCAGCCGGTCGCGGTGACCAGCGTCGACCAGTCCGGCTACCGCGGCGCCGTCCGCGTCGCCTGACGCCCGCCGCGCGCGCTGACCCCGCGGCGGGCCGTACCGTTGCCTGCCGTGACCCGGGCACTGCCGCGTGAGGAACCCGCCCTGCGGCCCGAGGCCATCGGCTTCCTCGACTCGCTGGTCATCGGCCTGGCCGCGACGTCGCCGGCCTACTCGCTGGCGGCGGTCATCGGTCCCGTCGTCGCCCTGGTCGGGGTGCACGCCCCCGGGGTGATGCTCGCGTCGTTCGTCCCGATGCTGCTCATCGCCGGGGCGTTCGCGGCGCTCAACCGTGCCGACCCCGACTGCGGGACCACGTTCTCCTGGGTGACCCGCGCCTTCGGCCCGACGGCGGGCTGGATCGGCGGCTGGGCGATCACGATGACCGGCGTCCTGGTGGTCGGGTCGCTGGCCGAGGTCGGCGTCCGGTTCACCCTGCTCATGCTCGGCCTGGACGCCCTGGCCGACTCCACGCCCGCGGTCGTCGCGCTGAGCGTGCTGCTGGTCGTCGTCATGTCGGCGATCTGCGTGCTCGGCACCGAGATCTCCGCCCGGCTGCAGAACGGGCTGATCCTCGCCCAGACCGCGGCGCTGCTGGTGTTCGCCGTCGTCGCGGTCGTCCGCGGCGTGCGGGGCGACTCGCCGTTCGGCGGGCTGACGCCGTCCTGGGACTGGCTGGACCCCTTCGGCGCCGGCGGCGCCGCGCTCACCGGCGGCCTCCTGCTCGGCGTCTTCGCCTACTGGGGCTGGGAGTCGGCGGTCAACCTGACCGAGGAGACCACCGACTCGCGGGTCGCCCCCGGCCGGGCCGGCGTGCTGGCCACGGTGGTCCTGCTGCTCACCTACGTCGGCGTCGCGGTCGCCGTCGTCTCCTTCGCCGGGACCTCCTGGCTGGCGGGCAACGCCGACGAGGAGGAGGCGGTCTTCGCGCTGCTGTCCACGCAGGCGCTGGGCGGCTGGGACTGGGTGGTGCTGGCCGCCGTCGCCACCTCGGCGATCGCCTCCACGCAGACGACGATCATCCCGGCCTCGCGCACCGGCCTGTCGATGGCGCGGCGGGCGGCGCTGCCGGCGCGGTTCGGGTCGGTGTCCGAGCGGTTCCGGACGCCGGACGTGTCCACCTGGTGGGTCGCCGGCGTGGCGATCGCCTGGTACGTGGGCGTGCACCTGGTCAGCGAGAACGCGCTGTTCGACTCGATCACCGCGCTGTCGCTGCTGATCGCTCTGTACTACGCGCTCACCGGCCTGGCCTGCGCCTGGTACTTCCGCCGCCGGCTGGCCCGCAGCGTGCGCGACGCGCTGCTCCTCGGCGTCGGCCCGCTGGTCGGGGCGGCGATGCTCGGCTGGCTGCTGGCGCTCTCGGTGCGCGACCTCGCCGACCCGGGGAACAGCTACACCGGCCAGGCCTGGCTCGGTCTGGGCCCGCCGCTGGTGATCGGCGTCGGGATCATGGTCGCCGGGATCGTGCTCATGCTGCTGTGGCGGTGGCGCGACGCCCGCTTCTGGCGCGAGCGCCCCGGTGTCGCCCCCGAGGACGCCGACCCGCTCAGTGCAACCGTCGTCCCTCCGCCAGCATCGTGACCAGCGCTGCGATCCGCTTCGCCCGCGTGGCCGGGCTCGCGGCGGTGTGCACCCGCCAGAGGACGGCGTAGCGGTTGGTGCCGTCGAGCCCCGCGAACGCCTCCTGCGCGGCGGGCTCGGCGGCCAGCGCCGCGGCGAGGTCGTCGGGGACGGTGATGGTGGCCGGGCCCGCGTAGGCGCGGTCCCAGCGGCCGTCGGCCTGCGCCGCCTCCACCTGCGCCAGGCCGGCCGGGCGCATCCGGCCGGCCGCGACGAGGTCGGCGACGATGCCGACGTTCTTCTGCGACCACACGCTGCGCGGCCGCCGCGGCGTGACCCGGGTCAGGTACCAGTGCTCGTCCACGCTGTTGCTGCGGCCGTCGATCCAGCCGAAGCACAGCAGCGACTCGACCATCTCGTCGCGGGTCAGCGACGGCACGCCCGCGCCCTTCTTCGCCAGCTTCACGTAGATGCCCGGCGCGGTGGCGTGCTCGGCCTCCAGCCACGCCTCGAACGCCGCCTGGTCGGGGAAGGCCAGCACCGGGAGGTCGGTCGGCAGCGTCATCCCAGCTCGCCCCGCAGCACCTCCGCCGCCTGCGCGAGCGACCGCATCTTGCCCTCGGCGGAGGTCCGCGGCAGGTACTTGAGGCCGCAGTCGGAGGTGAGGACCAGCCGGTCGACGTCGACGTCGTCGAGGGCCCGCCGGACGCGGTCGGCCACCACCTCCGGCGTCTCCACCTCCGGGGTGGACAGGTCCAGGACGCCGAGCGCGATGCCCTTGCCGCGCAGCGGCCGCAGCTGCGTGGGGTCCAGGTGCGACTGCGCCGTCTCCACCGACACCGTGTCGACCGGGGTGTCGGCCAGCTCGGGCAGGAACGAGTAGCCCTCCGGGCGCTCGCTCACCATGGCCGCGTAGCCGAAGCACAGGTGCAGGTGCACCGGGCCGGGCGCGCCCTCCACCGCGCGGGTCACCGCCTCGGCGCCGTACCGGCGGGCCACCTCCGGCCGGGCCTGCAGCCACGGCTCGTCGATCTGCACGACGTCGGCGCCCGCGGCGAACAGGTCGGCGATCTCCTCGCGGACGACGTCGGCGTAGGCCAGCGCCAGCGCCCGGTCGTCGCCGTAGTGCTCGTCGGCGGCCTGCTGGGCCATGGTGAACGGGCCGGGCAGCGTGATCTTGACCGGCCGGTCGGTGGCGGCGCGGAGGAAGCGCACGTCGCGCGCCTGGATCGGGCCGCGGCGGCGGAGCTCGCCGACCACCCGCGGCACCGGGATCGGCTGCCCGGAGCGGTTGAGCACCGTGCCGGGGGTGTCGACGTCGACGCCGGCGAGCGCGGTGGCGAAGTGGTTGGAGTAGGACTCCCGCCGCTGCTCGCCGTCGCCGACCAGGTCCAGGCCGGCCGCCTCCTGGGCGCGCACCGCCAGCAGCGTCGCGTCGTCCTGCGCCTCCTCGAGCAGTTCCGGCGCCGGCCGCCACAGCTCCCGGGCGCGCACCCGGGGCGGGAACTGGTGCGCCAGGCGCTCGTGGTCGATGAGCCACCCGGGCTGGGGCAGGCTCCCGACGACCGTGGTGGGCAGCGGCGGCAGGGAAGCGGGCACGGGGTGATCCTGCCCGCGCCGAGGGGGCTCCGGGTGTGCTGGGGTGGACGCCGTGGCGGACAACTACATCGCGGAACTGCCCTTCGGCGCCCCGGCCATCGACGACGAGGCCTTCGTCGCGCCGACGGCGGTGGTGGTCGGCGCGGTCACCATGGGGCCGCGCTCCAGCATCTGGTACGGCGCGGTCGCCCGGGCCGACGCCGAGGTCATCGAGATCGGCGAGGGCTCGAACGTGCAGGACGGCAGCACGCTGCACTCCGACCCCGGCTTCCCGCTGGTCCTCGGCCGCGGCGTCACCGTGGGGCACCGGGTGGTGCTGCACGGCGCCCGCGTCGACGACGACGTGCTGGTCGGCATGGGCAGCATCGTCATGAACGGCGCGCACATCGGCGCGGGGTCGATCGTGGCCGCGGGCGCCGTCGTCACCCAGGGCACGGTCGTGCCGCCGGGGTCGCTGGTGGCCGGCGTCCCGGCGAAGGTGCTGCGGCCGACCACCGACGACGACCTCACGCACATCCGGCTCAACGCGGCCAGCTACACCGAGCGGCTGGACGCGGCGCGGAAGGTGCGGCCGGTGGTGCGCCGTCCGCTGCCCCCGGCCGGCTACACCCCCGGCGACGCCGCCGACTGACGAAGGACCACCCTTCCCCCCACGCCTCGCACGCTCGGCGCGGGCCCCTGAAGGGTGGCCGTTCCATCACGTCACCTCAGAGAGCGCCGGCGAGGCGGGCGACGGCGTCACGGACCTCGTCCAGGGACAGCGCCAGCGTGGCGTCGCCCACGGGCAGCTCCACGCGCACCACGCCCGGGTCGCCGGTGACCGCGGCCTGCATCCAGGTCCACAGCCCCTCCTGCGCCAGCGCGCGGACCGCGGCCCCGAAGGCCTCCGGCGTGGTCGACAGCAGCAGGTGCAGCATCGGCGTCTGCGGCGGGTCGGGCACCACCCGCACGCCGGGCAGGCCGCGGACGGTGTCGGCGACCTCCCGCGCCCGCTCGAGGTAGGCGGGGAACAGCGGCAGCCGGCGGCGCAGGCAGGTCAGCGCCGAGGCCGCGCCCGGCCACAGGCCGAACAGCGTGCCACCCATCCGCCCGCGCCACTCCCGGACCTCGGCGACGACGTCCGCGGGCCCGGCCACGCAGCACCCGGCCAGCGCGCCGATCCCCTTGTAGAAGCTGACGTAGACGGTGTCGAACGGCGCCGCCACGCCGGCCGGGGACATCCCGTAGCCGGCGGCGGCCTCCCACAGCCGGGCGCCGTCGAGGTGGGCCACCGAGTGCACGTCGTGCGCCCACGCGGCCTGCTCCACGACGTCGTCCCACGGCGGCAGCGGCCCGCCCAGGTCCCGCTGCGGCAGCTCCACCACCAGCGCGGCCGGCGGCTCGGCGACGTCGTCGAGGTCGGCGCGCAGCAGCATGCGGTGCCGGTCGCCGACCGGGCGCTCGACCAGGCCCTGCAGCCGCGCCAGCGCGCCGCCCTCGTGCCGGAACAGGTGGCACTCGGGGTGTCCGACGACGGTGGACCGGCGGCTGCGCCCGGCGTGCACCCGCAGCACCGCCTGCTGGGCCATCGTCCCGCTGGGCAGGTAGACGGCGGCCGGCTTGTCCAGCAGCTGCGCGACCTCCGCCTCCAGCTCCCCGACGACGCCGCCCGCGCCGTACCGGTCCAGCGCGGTGTCCGCCGGGATGGTGGCCAGCAGGTCGGCGGCGCGCTGCACCCCGTGCCCGGTCAGGGCGCGGTCGCAGGCCAGCCGCAGGGCGTCGAGGTCGTCGTCCACGGGCCCAGTCTCTCGGGAGGCCGGGGTCCCGGCGGACCGGGGCCCCGGGACCCCGGCTCCGGGACCCCGGCCCCGTCAGGCGTCGAGCAGTTCGCGGAGGAGCGCGCCGACGGGGCCGGCCTCGATGAGGAAGCCGTCGTGCCCGTACGGCGAGGACACCACCCGCAGCGGCACCCCGAGCGCGTCGGCCACCCGCTGCTGCAGCTCCAGCGGGTAGAGCCGGTCGGAGTCGACGCCGGCCACCACCGCCCGCGCGGTCACCCGGGCCAGCGCCGCCTCCACCCCGCCCCGGCCGCGGCCGACGTCCCAGGTGTTCATCGCCTCGGTGAGCGCCAGGTAGCTGCCGGCGTCGAACCGGCGGGTGAGCTTGTCGGCGTGGTGGTCCAGGTAGGAGGCGACGGCGAACCGGCCGTCGGCCTGCACGGCCGCGCCGAACCGCTCCTCCAGCTCGAACGCGCTTCGGTAGGTCAGGTGCGCGATCCGCCGGGCGACGCCGAGCCCGGCGACGGGGTCGGCACGGATCGCGGCCTGCTGGGTGGTCTGGGTGCCGATCTGGTCGGCGGTGGCCGCCGCGCCCGAGGCGAGGAAGAACAGCCCGGCCACCCGGTCGGGCAGCGCGACCGCCCACTCCAGCGCCCGCATCCCGCCCATCGACCCGCCGACGACGGCGGCCCAGCGGCCGATGCCGAGCGTGTCCGCGAGCGCCGCCTCGACCAGCACCTGGTCGCCGACGGTCACCTCGGGGAACCGCGCGCCCCACGGCCGGCCGTCGGGCGCGGTCGACGACGGCCCGGTCGTCCCCTGGCACCCGCCGAGCACGTTGGCGCAGACGACGAAGAACCGGTCGGTGTCCAGCGCCGCGCCCGGCCCGACCAGCGACGCCCACCAGCCCGGCGTCGGGTGGCCGGGCCCCGCCGGGCCGGTGACGTGGCTGTCGCCGGTGAGCGCGTGCTCGACCAGCACCGCGTTGCCGCCGTCGGGGGCGAGCGTGCCCCAGGTCTCGTAGGCCACCCGGACGCCGGGCAGCACCCCGCCGCGTTCGAGCCGGACCGGTCCGTCCAGGTCGAGGAACAGCCGGTCCCCGGCGGGGTCGCCGTCGCGCCACCCGCCGGTCCGCGGCGGGGTGCGGGACCCCGGGAGGTCCCGCACCCCGCCCACGTCAGGCGCCCTTCGCGGCGCGGAACCCGGCCTCGAGGTCGGCGAGGATGTCCTCGATCCCCTCCAGGCCGGCGGCCAGGCGCACCAGGCCGGGCGTGACGCCGGTGGTCCGCTGCTCCTCCGGCGTTAGCTGCGAGTGCGTCGTCGACGCCGGGTGGATGACCAGGCTGCGGACGTCGCCGATGTTGGCCACGTGGCTGTGCAGCTCCAGCGCCTCGACGAAGCGCTTGCCCGCCTCGACGCCGCCGCGGATCTCGAACGCCAGCACCGCGCCGGCGCCGCGCGGGGCGTAGCGCTGCTGGGCGGCGTGCCACGGCGAGGACGGCAGGCCGGCGTAGTGCACCGACTCCACCTCGTCGTGCGCCTCGAGGAACTCGGCCACCCGCTGGGCGTTGGCCACGTGCCGCTCCATGCGCAGCGACAGCGTCTCGATGCCCTGCACGACCAGCCAGGCGTTGAACGGGCTGATCGCCGGGCCGAGGTCGCGCAGCAGCTGCACCCGGGCCTTGAGCGCGTAGGCCGGTGCGCCCAGGTCGGCGTAGACGACGCCGTGGTAGGTCGGGTCCGGCGTGGTGAAGCCCGGGAACCGGCCGCGGGTCCAGTCGAAGTTGCCGCCGTCGACGATGACCCCGGCGATCGCGGTGCCGTGGCCGCCGAGGTACTTGGTGGCCGAGTGGACGACGACGTCGGCGCCGTGCTCGAGCGGGCGCACGAGGTACGGCGTGGCGATGGTGTTGTCGACGATCAGCGGCACGCCGTTGCGGTGCGCCACCTCCGACACCGCGGAGATGTCGAGGACGTCGCCCTTCGGGTTGCCGATCGACTCCCCGTAGAACGCCTTGGTGTTCTCGCGGACCAGCGACTGCCAGTTCTCCGGGTCGTCCGGGTCCTCGACGAAGGACACCTCGACGCCGAGCTTGGGCAGCGAGTGGTGCAGCAGGTTGTACGTGCCGCCGTACAGCGACGCCGAGGCGACGACGTGGCTGCCGGCCTCGGCGACGTTGAGGATCGCCAGGGTCTCGGCGGCCTGGCCGCTGGCCACCGCGAGCGCGGCGACGCCGCCCTCGAGGGAGGCCACGCGCTGCTCGAGCGCGTCCTGCGTGGGGTTCATGATCCGCGTGTAGATGTTGCCCATCTCGGCCAGCGCGAACAGGTCGGCGGCGTGCTGGGTGTCGCGGAACTGGTAGCTGGTGGTCGCGTAGATCGGCAGGGCGCGGGCCCCGGTGGTGGGGTCGGGGCTGGTCCCGGCGTGGATCTGCCGGGTCTCGAAGCTCCAGCTCTGCTGGTCGGGCACGGCGCCGTCTCCTCTCGCTCGCGGAGACCCCGCGGCGCACGGAGGGCTCCGTCTTGCCGCGCGGCGGGCGCCGCGCGGCCGGCTCTTCCCCTGGGAGCACCTCGGACGGAGGAGAGGTTGCCGGGCAGCCAGCCAGGTACTTGTCGCTGCCTCTCGTGAGCCTGCGCGGAACCCTAGCGCCCGGTCAGGAGGCGCCGGGCCGGGGGGAGGCGAGGGCGGCCGCGGCGTCGTCGGCGAGGCGGGCGACGAGCTCCCCGGCGGGCAGCGCCTCGGCCAGCGCGTACGCCTGCCCGGCCCACATGCTCACCGCCTCCGGGTCGCCGGCCTGCCGCGCCGCCGCGCGCAGCGGCGTCGTCAGGTGGTGGACCTGCGGGTAGGCCGCCGGGGCGGCGGCGCTGTGCTCGGCGAGGAAGCGGTTGACCAGCCCGCGGGCGCGCCGGCCGCTGAACGCGCGGGTGAGCGCCGTCGGCCGGTTGCCGCCCAGCGCCGCCCGGTGCGCGGCGCCGGTCCCCGCCTCGGGGCACAGCAGGAACGCCGTGCCCAGCTGCGCGGCCTCCGCCCCGGCGACGAGCACCGCGGCCACCGCGGGGCCGTCGACGATCCCGCCGGCGGCGACCATCGGCAGGTCCACCGCCCGGGCGACCAGCCGCAGCAGCGGCAGCAGCCCGTACTCGCCCGCCCCGTCCTCGTCGCGGAGGCCGCCGCGGTGGCCGCCGGCCTCGACGCCCTGCACCACCAGCGCGTCCGCGCCGGCGTCGCGGGCGGCCACGGCGTCCTCCGGCGAGGTGACGGTGACCAGCACGATGGTGTCGGCGTCGTGCAGCGTGGCGACCATGTCCGGCCGGGGCAGGCCGAAGGTGAACGACACCACCGGCACCCGCTCCTCGGCGAGGACCGCGACCTTGGCCTCCCACGCGTCGTCGTCGGCGCGGGGCTCGCCGAGGTCCACGCCCCACCGCCGCGCCTCGGGCCGCAGCCGCTCGGCGTAGCGGCGCAGGGCGCCCTCGTCGGCGGGCGGCCCGGGGACGAAGACGTTGACGCCGAACCGCTCCTGCGTCCGCGCCCGGACGGCGCGGACCTCCTCGCGCACCGCCTCCGGCGTCCGGTAGCCGGCGGCGAGGAAGCCCAGGCCGCCGGCGTCGGACACCGCCGCGGCCAGTTCCACGGTCGACGGCCCCCCGGCCATCGGCGCCTGCACGACCGGTCGACGCAGCCCCAGCACCATGCCGGGCATCCTGCGCCCCGCGGCTCAGGCGGGGGTCAGCCGGGCCAGCACCTGGTCCAGCGCGACGCGGTCGCCGGGGGCGACCAGCAGGTCGACGACGCCGTCGGCCGGGGCGCGCAGCGTGTGCTCCATCTTCATCGCCTCGACGACGACCACCGGGTCGCCCGCGCCGACCTCCTGACCGTGGGACGCCGGGGTGGCGATCACCGTGCCGGGCATCGGGCTGGTCAGCTCGGGGGCGTGCGCGGCGGCGTCCGGGCGCAGCACCAGCCGCCGGGCCCGCCGCAGTGCCCAGTCGGCGCCGCCGGCGTGCACGAACAGCGCGTCGCCGTCCTCGGCCACCCGGCAGTGCGACCGCACGCCGTCGCGGACCAGCGCCAGGCCGCCGTCCTCGGGCGCGCAGCTCAGCGGGCCGGCGTCGGCGCCGTCGAGGCCGGCGCGTGCGGCGGCGGGCGTGCCGGTGAGCGTCACCGTCCGCTGCCGCCCGCCGGTCTCCAGCCGGACGACGAACGGGGCCGACGGCGCGCCGGCGCGGAAGCCGGTGGGCGCGCTCCACGGGTCGGCCGGGTCGGCGGCGGCCCAGGCGGTCAGCCACACGTGCGCGGCGGCGGCGAGGACGGCGTCGTCGGGGACGGCGGGCGGCTCCCACGCGGCGGCGAACCGGTCGAGCAGCGCGGTGTCCAGGTCCCCGGCGCGGACGGCGGGCTCGGCGAGCAGCGACCGCACGAACCCGACGTTGGTGGTCACGCCGAGCACCGCGGTCTCCGCGAGCGCCCGGTCCAGCGCGGCCAGCGCGGTGGCGCGGTCGGGGCCCGCGGCGACCACCTTGGCCAGCATCGGGTCGTAGTCCGAGCCGACGAGGGTGCCGGCGGCGATGCCGGAGTCCACGCGGGCGCCCTCGGGTTCGGCCAGGGCCAGCACCCGCCCGCCGGTGGGCAGGAAGCCGCGGGCCGGGTCCTCGGCGTAGACCCGCGCCTCGACCGCCCAGCCGGTCAGCGCGACGTCGTCCTGGGCGAAGGACAGCGGCTCCCCGGCGGCCACCCGGAGCTGCTGCTCGACCAGGTCCAGGCCGGTGACCAGCTCGGTGACCGGGTGCTCGACCTGCAGCCGGGTGTTCATCTCCATGAAGAAGAACTCGTCGGGCCGGTCGGCGGAGACGATGAACTCCACGGTGCCCGCGCCGGTGTAGCCGACGCTGCGCGCGGTGGCGCAGGCCGCCGCGCCGATCCGCTCGCGGGTGGCGGTGTCCAGCAGCGGCGACGGCGCCTCCTCGACGACCTTCTGGTGCCGCCGCTGCAGGCTGCACTCGCGCTCGCCCAGGTGGACGACCGCGCCGTGCGCGTCGGCGAGCACCTGCACCTCGACGTGCCGCGGCCGCTGCACGAAGCGCTCGAGGAACAGCGTGTCGTCGCCGAACGCCGCGCGGGCCTCCCGGCGGGCCGACGCCAGTGCCGCGGGCAGGCCGGCGGCGTCCTCGACCACCCGCATGCCCTTGCCGCCGCCGCCCGCCGAGGGCTTGACCAGCACGGGGAAGCCGATGCCGGGAGCGGCGGCCACCAGGTCGTCGTCGGTGAGGCCGGGCTCGGCGATGCCGGGGACGACCGGCACGCCCGAGGCGACCACCGTCTTCTTGGCGGTGATCTTGTCGCCCATCACCCGGATCGCCTCGGCCGGCGGGCCGACGAACACGACGCCGGCCTCGGCCAGCGCGGCGGCCAGGGCCGGGTTCTCCGAGAGGAAGCCGTAGCCGGGGTGCACGGCCTGCGCGCCGGTGGCGAGGCACGCCTCGACGACCCGCTCCACCGACAGGTAGCTCTCCGCGGCCGGGGCGGGGCCGAGCCGGTAGGCGACGTCGGCGGCGCGGACGTGCGGGGCGCCGGCGTCGGCGTCGCTGTAGACGGCGACCGAGCGGATGCCCAGCCGGCGCAGCGTCCGGACGACGCGGACGGCGATCTCGCCCCGGTTGGCGACGAGGACGGTGTCGAACACGCTGCTGCTCACATCCGGAAGACGCCGTAGGCGACGTCGTCGAGGGGGGCCTGCGCGCACGCGGACAGCGCCAGGCCGAGGACGGTGCGGGTGTCGGCAGGGTCGAGGACGCCGTCGTCCCACAGCCGCGCCGTCGAGTAGTAGGGGTTGCCCTGGGCCTCGTACTGGCCGCGGATCGGCGCCTTGAACGCCTCTTCCTCCTCCGCGGGCCAGTCGGTGCCGCGGGCGGCCAGCCCGTCCCGGCGGACGGTGGCCAGCACCGAGGCGGCCTGCTCGCCGCCCATCACCGAGATGCGCGCGTTGGGCCACATCCACAGGAAGCGGGGGGAGTAGGCCCGGCCGCACATCGAGTAGTTGCCGGCGCCGTAGGACCCGCCGATGACGACGGTCAGCTTGGGCACCCGGGCGCAGGCGACGGCGGTGACCATCTTGGCGCCGTGCTTGGCGATGCCGCCGGCCTCGTAGTCGCGGCCGACCATGAAGCCGGTGATGTTCTGCAGGAACAGCAGCGGGATGCGCCGCTGGTCGCAGAGCTGGACGAAGTGCGCGCCCTTGAGCGCGGACTCCCCGAACAGCACGCCGTTGTTGGCGACGATGCCGACCGGGTGCCCGTGCAGCCGGGCGAAGGTGGTCACCAGGGTGGGCCCGTAGAGGGCCTTGAACTCCTGGTGCTCGCCGCCGTCGACCAGCGTGGTGATGACGTCGCGGACGTCGTAGGGCGTGCGGGGGTCGACCGGCACCAGGTCGTAGAGGTCGGTCTGCGGGCGGACGGCGTCCCGCGGCGGGGCCACCTCCCAGGCCGGCGGCGCGGGCGGGGCCAGCGTGGAGACGATGCCGCGGACGATCTCCAGCGCGTGCTCGTCGTCGTCGGCCAGGTGGTCGGTGACGCCGGAGACGCGGCTGTGCAGGTCGCCGCCGCCGAGGTCCTCGGCGCTGACCACCTCGCCGGTGGCCGCCTTCACCAGCGGCGGCCCGCCCAGGAAGATCGTGCCCTGCTCGCGGACGATCACCGACTCGTCGGCCATCGCCGGCACGTACGCGCCGCCGGCGGTGCAGGAGCCGAGGACGGCGGCCACCTGCGGGATGCCGCGCGCGCTCATCGTGGCCTGGTTGAAGAAGATCCGGCCGAAGTGCTCCCGGTCGGGGAAGACCTCGTCCTGCATCGGCAGGAACGCGCCGCCGGAGTCGACGAGGTAGACGCACGGCAGCCGGTTCTGCAGCGCCACCTCCTGCGCCCGCAGGTGCTTCTTCACCGTCACCGGGTAGTAGGTGCCGCCCTTGACCGTGGCGTCGTTGGCGACGACGACGCACGGGCGGCCGGCGACGCGGCCGATGCCGGTGATGATCCCGGCGCCCGGGGAGTCGCCGTCGTACATGTCCTCGGCGGCCAGCGGCGAGAGCTCGAGGAACGGGCTGCCGGGGTCGAGCAGGTGCGCGACCCGGTCGCGGGGGAGCAGCTTGCCGCGCTCGACGTGCCGGGCGCGGGCGGCCTCGGAACCGCCGAGCGCGCGCCGGGCGAGCCGCTCGCGCAGCTCGGCGACCAGGTCCTCGTGCCCGGCGCGCGACGACTCCGGCGCGGCCACCGCCATGTTCTGCCTCCTGTGTGGGATCTCCACCCACGACGTTAACGGCCGTTCACATGCGCTGTCCACGCGCCGCGTCAGGTGGGAGGGGTGCTGCCCGTCGTCGGCGGGGGTTCCTCGGCGGGGGACGGGGGCTGCTGCGTCGTCGGCGTCTCCGTCGCGGGCTCGGTCGTCCGCGGGGTGGTCGTCGTCGGGAGGGTGGGGGGAGCCGGCGCGGTGGTGGTGGGAGCGGGCGGCGGCGCCGTCTCCTCGGGCTCCGTCGTCGGCTCGGGCTCGGGCCCGGTCGTCGTCGGTCCCGGCTCGGGAGTCGTCGGGGGTGCCGTGGTCTCCGGCGCGGGCGCCGGGGTGGTGACCGACGTCGTGCCGCCGGCCGGGACGGTCGCCGGGTCCGGCGGCTTCACGTACAGGTAGAGCACGCCCAGGCCCACGAAGAGCACGACCAGCACCAGCGTGGAGGTGCGCGCCCGGCCGATGTGCCCGGGCGAGCGGCGGAGGACGTTCGACAGGCCGAAGCGGCCGCGGCCGGCGGGGTCGCCGCCGCCGGTCTCCTCGGGGCGCGGGGCGCCGGGGACGGTCACTGCTGCGCTCCCTGCCGGGCCGGGGCGGGCGCCGGCGCGGGTGCCGGCTCGGGGGTGACGTTGAGGCCGGCGTGGCCGAAGGCCAGCACGATCCGGGCGCGCAGGTCGCGGCTCACCTCGAACTGCCGGCCGGGCAGCGTGCGGGCGACCACCCGCACGTTGACCTGCTCGAGGTCGATGCTCTCGACGCCCATCACGCTCGGCTCGTCGAGCAGCAGGCGGCGCAGGGTGTCGTCGGCGAAGGCCTGCCGGCCCACCTCGCGGAGGATCTCGTTGACCCGCGTGACGTCGGCCGTCGTCGGCACCGGGACGTCGACCACCGCGCGCGCCCAGTCGCGGGACAGGTTGACCACCTTGACGATCTGCCCGTTCGGGATGGTGACCACCTCGCCGTCGGCCGAGCGCAGCCGGGTGATCCGCAGCGTGACGTCCTCGACGGTGCCGTCGGCCGGGTCGCCGCCGCCGACCACCTGGATCGAGACGACGTCCCCGAAGCCGTACTGCCGCTCGGTGATGAGGAAGAACCCGGCCAGGACGTCGCCGACGATCCGCTGCGCGCCGAAGCCGAGCCCCACGCCGAGCACGGTGGCCGGGGCGACCAGGCCGGTGACCGGCACGCCGAGGCGGTCGAGCACGTAGAACGCCGCCACCGCGTAGACCATCACGATGAGCGTCCAGGTGACGACCTGGGTGAGCGAGTGCCGGTGCTTGGCCGCCTCGGAGCGGACCAGCACGTCCCCGCCGGTGGAGCGGGCGTCGATGCGGCTGGTGATCCGGTCGCCCACCCAGCTGACGAACCGAGCCACCAGGACCGAGCCCAGGATGATCAGCACGATCTCCAGGCCGCGGCCGGCCAGCCAGTCGAGCAGGTCGGTGAACGGTGCCATGCGGGATCAGGTCCTCCGGTCGGCTCGTGTCCGGCGTTCACCCTCGTCGGGAGCGGCGGAAATGGCCATTTCTGCCGCGGTCAGCGGGGTTCGACGAACAGCGAGGCGACCGAGCGGCCGATCCGCCCGCTGCCGTCGTAGAGGTCGGCCGAGCACTGCCCGACGCCGCCGGGCCCGATCGTCGTCGTCGCGTCCATGCCCAGCCACTCGCCCGCCGGCTGCCGGAACAGCGCGACGACGAGGTCGACGTTGGCGAAGGTCGCCCGGTCCCACGCGAGCTCGGCGGAGATGCCGCTGGCCGCGTCGGTCATGACCAGCAGGTGCTCCAGCGGCGTCATCGGCTCGCCCTCGACCAGCGCGCACAGCGGCCGGGTCCAGGCGGCGGCCGGCCCGGTGCCGGTGAGCGAGCCCGACGCCTCCCGCCAGTCCAGCGCGCGGTGGTAGGCGACCTCCTGGCGGAACACGTCGAACACCGCCGGGCGGGCGTCCTCCGGGCCGACGGCGGCCGGCTGCGGGGGCGTGGCGGTGTCGGCCGCGTCGCGGCTGCGCATCCGCCAGGCGGTCACCCGCATGACCGTGCGCCCGGCCGCGGTGAGCGTGGCCTCCACCAGCTCGATCCGCTTGCCCGGGCGCAGCACGCGGGCCTCCACCTGCACCGGCCCCACCGGCACCGGCCCGAGCACGTCGTAGGCCAGCCGCACCGTCTGCCCGCCGGGGATGCCGCCGGCGCGCTCGACCTCGCGGGCGAGCAGCGCCGCCGGCGGCCCGGCGTGCTGGAGGCCCGGGTCCCACGGCCCGATGGTCAGCGCGGTCGCGACGTAGCCGTCGCCGTCCGGGAGGTAGCAGGCGGAGGGCAGGTGCACGTCCCGCAGTCTCGCCCGGCCCGGGTCGGGGCCGTCCCGCGGGTCAGCCGGAGCGGGCCAGCCACAGCGCGGAGACCAGCCAGACCGCGCCCACCCCGGCGGCCAGCCACCACAGCGGCTGCCCGTCCGCCGACAGTGCGACGAGGACCCCCACCACGAGCACCGCGCCGGCCACCGGCGTCGACCGCAGCAGCGCGCCGGCGGTGTCCGGCCCGGGGAAGGCGACGAAGACCACCGCCGCGGCGACCAGCAGGAACGCGCACAGCGCCCCGAGGTAGGCCGCGGTGACGCCGAACTCGGCAGGCAGTGCGAGCGCCCCGACCCCGCCGACGACGGCCCCCGCGCCCAGCCAGAGGAGCAGGCGGCGGCGCCGTCGGGACCACGGGCGGCGGGGTTCGGTCACGCCGACGAGGGTGCCCGCCCTCCCTGTGGGTCACCCGTGCCGTGACCGCGATCATGGCGCCGGAACCGCGACGCGCCGGGCGGGCGTGGTCACCGCGCCATGATCGCGGGGAGCCGCCGCGCCGCCGGTGACGCGTCGGTAGGTGGCGTACGACGGTACGACCGCTACGCTCGGACGGGTGCCGCACACCCGCCGCCCAGCCATCGGCTACCTGACCACCGTGGCGGCGGCGGGGCTGTTCGCCGTCAACGGCACCGTCTCCACGCTCGCGCTGCAGGCCGGCGTCCCGCCCACCTGGCTGACGGCGATGCGCTGCGGCGGGGCGGCGGTCGGCCTGCTGGCCGCGCTGGCGCTCGTCTCCCCGCGGCGGCTGCGGCTCACCTGGCGCGAAGTGCCCTTCCTCGCGGTGTTCGGCGTGGTCGGCGTCGCGCTGACCCAGTTCCTCTACTACGTGGCCATCGGCCGGCTGCCCGTCGGCATCGCGCTGGTGTTCGAGATGACCGCGCCGGTCGGGATCGCGCTGTGGGTCCGGCTGGTCCGCCGGGAGTCCGTGCGCCCCCGGATCTGGGTGGCGCTGGCGCTGTCGCTGTCCGGGCTGGTCCTCGTCGCGCAGGTGTGGGAAGGCGGCGGCTCGCTGAACCCGCTCGGTGTCGCCGCGGGCCTGGCCGCCGCCGTCTGCCTGGCGACCTACTACCTCATGGGCGAGCGCGGGACGGCCACCCGCGACCCGGTCGCGCTCACCACCTGGACGTTCGTCGCCGCCGCGCTGTTCTGGGCGGTCGTCGCCCCGTTCACCGCGTCGTTCGACGCCGGCGTGCTGGGGGATCGGGTGCCGGTCTCGCTCGGCTCGGCGCAGCTGCCGCTGTGGGCGCTCGTGGCCTGGATCGTCGTCCTCGGGGCGATCACGCCGTTCTGGCTGTCGATCGCCGCGCTGCGCCACCTGCCGCCGACGACGGCCGGGCTGGTCGCCACCGTCGAGCCGGTGTTCGCCTCGGTCGTCGCCTGGCTGTGGCTCGAGCAGGTGCTCACCGGCTGGCAGGTGGCCGGCGGGCTGGTGGTGCTCGGCGGCATCGCGCTCGCCCAGACCGCCCGGACCGCCGCGCGGCCGGCCCCGGCGCCGGCGCCCGTCCCCGAGACGCCGGCGCCCCTGTGAGCCCTCCTCCGATGGCCGTCGGCCCCTCCCAGGGTCCCGCCGCGAGCCTGCGAGCGGTGGGGGGCGAGGGGTCCTTCGACTAGGCGACCTTCTGCGCGTCGGCGAGCCAGCCGGCCAGGCGCTCCATGTAGCGGGCCTGGGCGGCGTGGTCCATGCCGACGTACTCCCACGGGTACACCTGCTGTGCCTGCGCGGCGGGCAGGAGGCCGTAGGTCGGCTGGCCGGCCATCTCCTCGGGGGTCATCGCGCCGCGCAGCGAGTAGAGGATCACGTCGCTGCGGTACTGCGGCACCTGCTCCCAGCTCGCGGTCTGCCAGAAGTAGCCGTCGCCGCCCGGGTCGACGAACTGCACGCCGAGGTCGGAGTAGAGGCGCAGCGACGGGTCGTCGGGGGCCTTGGCCATGTAGAAGCCCTCGTCCGGGTAGGCGGCCACCGGCAGCACGGTGACCCCGGAGGAGGCGGCCTCGGTCAGCGCCGCGGAGGCCTCCTCGTAGTCCTGCCGGGCCGCGCTCACCTCCGGGCCGTCCATGTCCGCGCCGAGGGACTGCGCGAGCTCGGCGGTGCGCTCGATGACGTCGGCGGCCGAGCCGCGCCAGGCGATCGCCACGACCGGTGCGATCCGCGCGACCTGCTCCTGCTGCTCCAGCGACTCGAAGCCGTAGAGGGGCTGGGTGTCGTCCAGCGTCCCCTCGGAGTCCACCGGGTAGACGGTGGTGACGATCAGGTCGGGGTCCGCGGCGGCCAGCGCCTCGAGGTCGATCTGCCCGTAGCTCTCGCCCACGATCTCGACGCCGGAGAGGTCGCGGCCCTCGAACTGGACGTCGTCGGCGGCCGAGGTCTGGCCGAAGGTGGCCACCGGCTCGATGCCGTGGTTCCACAGCGACGACGCGACGTCGTTGAGGCCGGCCACCCGCTCCGGCGCGGCGTCGAGCTCGACGGTGGTGCCCACGTCGTCGGTGAAGGACCAGCCCCCGGCCGTGGCCTCCGCCCCCTCGTCGGTGCCGGGTCCGGCGCAGGCGCTCGCGGCGAGCAGGGCCGCCAGCGCGAGGGGGGCGCCGAGCAGGCGCGGGGGTCGGGACACCGGGGTCCTCCTCCGGTTCGGGCAGGGCCTTCCCCCTGCGGGCGAGGGGAGGTTAGCCTTGCCTCAGTTCCGGTCCGCGAGGGCCGTCCCCGAGCGGAGCGGAGACCCGCGTGACGACGACGATCGAGGCCCCGGCAGCGGCGGTGGCCGAGCTGCCGCGGTGGCTGTTCTTCGAGACCGTCGTCGCCCGCGTGCGCCCGCTCGGCCCGTCGACGGTGCGGATCACGCTCACCGGTCCGCAGCTCGAGGACTTCGGCGTCGCCGGGGACGACCAGCGGGTCAAGCTCGTCCTCGCCCCCGACCCGACGGCGCTGGCCGAGCTGCAGGCCGCCGGCGCCGAGTGGTACCCCGCCTACTGCGCGCTCGCCGAGGAGCGGCGGCCGGTCCTGCGCACGTACACCGTGCGCGCGGCCCGTCCCGAGCGGGCCGAGGTCGACCTCGACGTCGTCCTGCACGGCGTCGCCGACGGGCACGCCGGCCCGGCCGCCACCTGGGCCGCGCAGGCCCGCCCGGGCGACCCGATGGTGCTCATGGGCCCCGACCGGCCCGGCCGTGGCCGCGCCTGGGGCGTCGAGTGGGCGCCGCCGGCCACGGCCTCCTGCCTGCTGCTCGCCGGCGACGAGACCGCGGTGCCCGCCGTCAGCGCGATCCTCGAGGCGCTGCCGCCGGGCCGGCGCGCCGTCGCCGTCCTCGAGGTGCCCGAGGCCGGGGACCTGCAGGACCTGCGGCTGCCCGAGGGCGTGCAGGTGCGCTGGCTGGCCCGCGCCGACCGCCCCCGCGGCGAGCTGCTCGTGCCCGCGGTGCACGCCGCGCTGGTCGACCTCGGCGTCTGCGCCGCGCCGGCGCCCGCCCCCGAGGACGTCGACCTCGACACCGGCCTGCTGTGGGAGGTCCCCGAGGACCCCGCGGCCGGGACCGGCTGCTACGCCTGGCTGGCCGGCGAGGCCGCGATGGTCAAGCAGCTGCGCCGCCGCCTGGTCGGCGACCTCGGCGTCGACCGGCGCTCGGTGGCCTTCATGGGCTACTGGCGCGAGGGTCGCGCCGAGAACTGAGGAAGGGCCACCCTTCCCCCCGCGCCTCGCAGGCTCGGCGCGGGTCCCTGAAGGGTGGCCGTTCCATCAGCTCACCGGGGGAGGCGGCGGACCGGGACGACCATCGGGGTGCCGGCCACCGGGTCGGGCACCACGCGGGCCTCGAGGTCGAAGACGTCGGCGAGCAGCTGCTCGGTGAGCACCTCGTGCGGCGTGCCGGAGGCGACCAGGACGCCGTCGCGCATGGCCACCAGCCGCTGCGCGTAGCGGGCGGCGAGGTTGAGGTCGTGCAGCACGACGACGACCGTGCGCCCCCGCTCGGCGTGCAGCCGCGACACGAGCTCCAGGACGTCGATCTGGTGCGACAGGTCCAGGTACGTCGTCGGCTCGTCGAGCAGGATCAGGTCGGTGCCCTGCGCCAGCGCCATGGAGATCCACGCCCGCTGCCGCTGGCCGCCGGAGAGCTCGTCCACCGGGCGGTCGGCGAGGTCGCTCATGTCGGTCCAGGCGAGCGCCTCGGCGACGACCGCCTCGTCCTCGGTCGACCACTGCCGCAGCCAGCTCTGGTGCGGGTGGCGGCCGCGGGCCACCAGGTCGGCGACGGTGAGCCCGGACGGCGCGACCGGCGTCTGCGGCAGCAGCCCGAGCACCCGGGCGACCTCGCGGGTCGGCGTCTTGGCGATCGCCCGCCCGTCGAGCAGCACCTGACCCGCCGCCGGGCGCAGCAGCCGGCCCAGCGCCCGCAGCAGGGTGGACTTGCCGCAGCCGTTGGGGCCGACGACCGCGGTGAACGAGCCGTCGGTGAGCGCGAGGTCCAGGCCGTCGACGACGACGCGGTCGTCGTAGGCCAGGCGCAGCGCCTCGGCCGCCAGGCGCACGCGCCCCTCGCCCGCGGGCACGGACAGCGGGGGCGCGTCGGTGGTGGGAGTCGTCATGCGATGGTCCGCCTCCCGCGGACGAGCAGCCAGAGCAGGTACGGGGCGCCGACGACGGCGGTGAGGATGCCCACCGGCAGGGCCTCGGGCAGGACGGTGCGCGTGAGCAGGTCGGCCAGCACCACCAGCGCCGCGCCGAGCAGGCCCGACGCCAGCACCGGCGGGCGCGAGCCGCCGGTCAGCCGGACGGCGATCTGCGGGACGACCAGCGCGACGAACGTGACCGGCCCGGCGGCCGAGACCGACGCGGCGACCAGCACAACCGCGATGAGCACCACGGCGGCCTGCGCCGCGGGCAGCCGCACGCCCAGCCCGCGCGCGGTGTCGTCGCCGAACTGCAGCACGCCGAGCACCCGCCCCGCCGCGAGGGCCAGCGGCAGCAGGACCGCGAGGGCGAGGGCCAGCGGCACGGCCTGGTCCCAGGTGCGGGCGTTGAGCGAGCCGACGATCCACACGTAGGCGGCCGCGGCGTCGTAGATGGCCGCCCGGGTGAGCAGCCAGTCGACCACCGCCAGCGCGATCGAGGACACCGCGACGCCGACGAGGACCAGCCGGTAGCCGTCGACGCCGGACCGGTACGCCAGCAGGAACAGCAGCAGCCCGGCTCCCAGCGCGCCGGCGAGGGCGGCGAGCGGGACGCCGACGCCGCCGAGGACCGCGCCGGCCGACGAGGTCCCGGTGGCGACGATCGCGACCACGGCGCCCACCGAGGCGCCCGAGGTGATGCCGAGGATGTCCGGGGAGGCCAGCGGGTTGCGCGCGAAGGTCTGGAACAGGGCGCCGGCCACGCCCAGCGCCAGCCCGACCAGCGCGCCGACGGCGACCCGCGGCGCGCGCAGCTCCAGCACGACGAACCGCTGGCCCTGCTCGCCGGCGCCGGCCAGCGTGCGCAGCACGTCGGTGACCGCGATCGGGTAGTCGCCGCGGCCCAGCGCGACCGCCCCGAGCAGCACGACGACGGCCAGCGCGGCCAGCGGCACGACGACCGACCGCCAGCGGAACCGCACCGACACCGGCCCGTACCGCAGGACGACCGCACGGCCGCCCGCGCGCCCGCCGGGGTCGGGCGGGGTCGTCTCGCGGATGGTGTCGACGGTGGCGGTCACGCGGCGGCCCTCACAGCGTCGCGCTCCGGCGCCGGCGCACCAGCGCGATGAAGAACGGCCCGCCCAGCAGGGCGAGCACGATGCCGACCTGCACCTCGCCGGGCCGCGCGATCACCCGGCCGACGACGTCGGCGGTCAGCAGCAGGAACGCCCCGGCCAGCGCCGAGCACGGGACCAGCCACCGGTGCGCCGGCCCGGTGAACACCCGGACGGCGTGCGGGACCACCAGCCCGACGAACGCGATCGGCCCGCAGGCCGCCGTCGCGGCGCCGGCGAGCAGCGTGATGGCCACCAGGCCGACGGCGCGGGCCGGCCACACCCGCTGGCCGAGGCCGCGGGCCACGTCCTCGCCCATGCCGAGCAGGTCCAGGGCGGGCGCGTTGAGCAGGGCGAGCACCAGGCCGGCGACGATGAACGGCAGCACCTGCCAGGCGATGTCGGCGCCGCGGCCGGCCAGCGCGCCGACCACCCAGAAGCGGAAGGCGTCCAGCGAGTCGGAGTCGCTGACCAGCACGGCGCGCACCAGGGCGTAGAGCAGCGCGGACAGCGTGGAGCCGGCCAGGGCGAGGGTGACCGGGGTGGCCCCGCCGCGCCCGGCCGCCCCCAGGACGTACACGGCGACGGTCCCCGCCAGCGCCCCCGCGAAGGCGAACCACACGTACCCCGACGGCGTGCTGACCCCCAGCAGCGCGATGGCGAGGACCACGGCGAAGGAGGCGCCGGCGGTGACGCCGAGCAGGCCGGGGTCGCCGAGCGGGTTGCGGGTGTGCCCCTGCATCAGGGCGCCGGCGACGCCGAGCGACGCCCCGACCATCAGGCCGAGCGCGGTGCGCGGGACCCGCAGGTCCCAGACGATGACCGCCTCCTCGGTCCGCAGCGAGCGGTCGGTGAGGGCCTCCCACACGGTGCCCAGGCCGAGCGGGCGGGTGCCGATCGCGATGCTGGCCGCGCAGGCGGCGACCACGAGGACGAGGAGGCCGGTCAGGCCGAGCACGCGGCGCCTCGTCCGGGCGGTCCCCGCCGGGCGCCGCGGGATCGCCCGGGTCGCCGCGGGAGCGCGGGTGACACTGGGGACGGGCACCGGGCAGCTCCGGACGGTCGAGATCAGGCAAGGCTCACCTTAGTACCCGCTCCGGTGCGGGTTCACGCTCACCGCTTCGTGCGGCGGCTCCCGCCGTGCCAGTCCTCCTGTACCCCGGTCTCCCCGGGCGCCACGCCGAACGACGCCAGCTGGGGCCGCTCGCGCAGGCTGCGCTTGAGCTCCGCGAACCCGGGGAAGCGGGCCAGCCGGACGACGGCGTCCCACAGCTCGACCGCGTCGTCGTCGGCGGGCAGCCGGCTGATGACCGGGCCGAAGAAGGCGACGCCCCCGGGCGGCTCGAAGTGCAGGATCGGCGTCCCGACGTCCTTGCCGGTGAGCGCCAGCGCCTCGTCGGTCTCCACCCGGATCGTGGCGTCCCAGCCGTCGTCGTCGAGGGCGTCGGCGAGGCCCGCCGGCAGCCCGGCGCGGTCGAGCACCGGCTCGAGGTAGGCCCGGGTGCCGCGCTCGCCGGCGGTGCCGGGCCGGTCGGGCTCGGTCTCGAAGACCCGCCGGCCGAGGGCCTCGTAGAGCGTGCCCACCGCCGCCCGGCCGTGCTCCTCGCGGGTGCGGGCGGCCACGCGCAGCAGCCGCAGCCCCGCGGTGTGGCCGGCCTCGTACTCGGGCGGGAAGTGGGCGTCGTAGTCGACGTGCGCGTTGAGCAGGCGCAGCGAGATGAACCGCCAGTCGACGTCGTACTCCCGCCGGGCCGCGACGGTGCGCACCCACCGGCTGGTCAGCCAGGCGAACGGGCACACCGGGTCGAAGTAGAAGTGCAGGTCGGCCATGGCCCGATGCTGCCCCGCCCCGGCGTCCCCGGCACTCCCGCCGCCCGGGCCCGCTCCTGCGGTGTCGGCGTCGCTCCTGCGGTCCTGCAGCACCGCAGGAGCGGGTGGTCCACCGCAGGAGCCGGCTCCGGCCCCGCGCCGCGACGCGGTGCCGGCGGTCCTCGTGCACCGCCGGTCATGCAGCACCGTCGACGCGCGACGGCAGTCGGCGCGGGTCAGCCGGCCAGCAGCGCCTCGATCGCCGTCCGGACCTCCGGCGCGCCCGGCTCGGTCATCGGGCGGAACCGCGCGACGACCGCGCCGTCGCCGTCGACCAGGAACTTCTCGAAGTTCCACTGCACCGGACCGGCCTCGCCCGCGGCGTCGGGGGCCTCGGTGAGCCGCTGGTAGACCGGGTGCGCGCCCTGGCCGTTGACGTCGACCTTCCCCGTCATCGGGAAGGTGACGCCGTAGGTGGCCGAGCAGAAGGACCCGATCTCCTCGGCGGTGCCGGGCTCCTGCCCGGCGAACTGGTTGCACGGCACGCCGACGACGGTGAACCCGCGCGGGCCGTACTCCCGCTGCAGCTCCTCGAGCCCGGTGTACTGCGGGGTCAGGCCGCAGCGGCTGGCCACGTTGACCACCAGGGCCGGGCGGCGGCCAGTGAGCGCGCCGAGCGTGGTGTCCTCGCCCTGGAGGGTCGAGACGGGCAGGTCGAGCAGGTCGGTCACGGGCACTCCTCGCGGGCCGGGCGGGTCGACGGCTCCAGCGCGCGGGACACCGGGCTCATTCCAGGTCGCTGATGTCGTCGGGGACGTCGACCGCGTGCTGCCGCAGCGCGGCCAGCGGCACGACCTCCAGCGACCGCGCGTTCGTGGCCGCGAGGACCACCCCGGCCGCGGCGCCGGCGCGGTAGGCCTGCAGCCAGCGGGCGGCGACGACGCACCAGCGGTCGCCGGGCCGCAGCCCGGGGAACCCGAACTCCGGCCGGGGGGTCGTGAGGTCGTTGCCGAGCTCGCGCTGCAGGGCGAGGAACTCGAGGGAGACGACGGCGCACACCGTGTGGCTGCCCAGGTCGTCCGGACCGGTGCGGCACGTCCCGTCGCGGTAGAAGCCGGTCACCGGCTCGGTGCCGCAGGGCTCCAGGGGACCGCCCAGCACGTTGCGTTCGGTCCCCGGCTCCGGCTCGGTCACGACGGGATCGTGGCAGAGGTGCTCCCGGACGCGCCCGTCCGCGGACCCGGCCGGCGACGCTGCCGGCCGGGCCCGCGGAGAGCGGTCAGGCGACGCCGGTCAGACGGCGTCCTCGCGACGGCGCCGGCCGGCGAGGGTCAGGCCGGCCCCCAGCGCGAGGGCCAGCAGGGCCGCGCCGAGGGCGGTCGCCGTCTCGGTGCCGGTGTAGGCCAGCTCCCCGGTGTCCGCGGAGCGGTCGGAGGCCGTCCAGGAACCGGCCGACCTGGGGCCCGCCGCCCAGGAGCCGGCCGCCGAGGCCGGGCGGGGGGTCCCGGAGGCCCAGCCGGCCGCCGGGCCCTGACCCCGGTCGTGACCGGCGTGGTGACCCGAGCCGTGGCCCGGGCAGTCCTCCGGCGAGCCCGGGTGCTGCGGGTCGGTCGGATCCGTGGGGTCCGTCGGGTCGGTCGGGTTCGTCGGGTCGGTCGGGTCCGTCGGGTCGGTCGGCGGCGCGCAGTCGCCGAGTGCGTCGCCGAGCAGGCCGAGGCCCAGGCCGCAGACGGTCACCGGCACGTCGACGTCGATGCCGCCGTCGGAGCCGTCGTCCCCGGAGCCGGGACCACCGGGACCCTCCGTGCCCTCGGGGGAGCACCCGCCGAGCGCGTTCCCCAGCACGCCGATGCCGTTGCCGCAGACGGTGACCGGCAGGTCGACGTCCAGCAGGCCGCCGTCGGCGTCGCCGGAGCCGTCCCCGGAGGTGGCCGGCGTGCACTCGCCGGCGCCGTCGCCGAGAGCGCCCAGGCCGTTGCCGCAGACGGTGACCGGCAGGTCGACGTCGAGCAGGGAGCCGTCGGACCCGGCGCCGGGCTCCCCGGTCGGCATCGCCGGGGTGCAGTCCCCGGCCGCGTCGCCGAGCACGCCGACGCCGTTGCCGCACGCGGTGACCGGGACGTCGACGTCGAGCAGGTCGCCGAGCGGGCCGCCGTCGACGGGGGCGGGAGCCGGCTCGGGGGCGGCGGTGCAGCCCCCGAGCGCGTCGCCCAGCAGGCCGACGCCGTTGCCGCAGACGGTGACCGGCACGGTCACCGCGCCCTCGGGGGGAGCCGGGGCGGTGCCGCCGGCCGCGGCGTCGCCGAGCACGCCGATCCCGTTGCCGACGACGGTCACCGGCACGACGACGTCGGCCGGGTCGGTGCTGCCCGGGGCCGGCGCGGCGGGCTCCTGGGTGGCGGTGCCCCCGGCGACCGAGGCGTCGTTGCCGCCGATCGTCACGGGCACCGAGACGTCGACCGGGCCCGGGTCGAGGGAGAGGTCCTGCGAGACGGCGGGCAGCTCGAGCCCGCCGACCGGGATGCCGGTGTCGAGGACACCGAGCGCGTTGTCGGTGACGGTGACCGGCACCGTCACGTCGAGGTCGTCGGACGCGGCGGCGACACCGGTGCCGGTGGCCAGCAGGCCGCCGGTCATCAGTGCCACGCGCAGGGCGCGGGTGGCCCAGGGGTGCATGGAGGACTCCTGACTGAGGACGGGACCGCGTCCCGGACGGGACGGCGGGGACTTGCGCTCGACCGGCTCGGAAGCCGGGAGGCGCGTCCTCAGTCGGGGGAGGTGGCGGGGTCGACCGGGTCGCCGGCGGCGGCGTCCCGGGCCTCGGCAGCGGCGGCCACGGCGGCCGCCCGCGGCGCGACGGGGACGGTCGCGCCGAGGTCGGAGGTGGGCTGGTCCGCGCCGGCGGCGCCGGTGGCGGTGCCCGCGGACGCCGGCACGGCCGGCGCGACGGGGACCGCGGGCACGAGCGGCGGGACCGGCACGGTGGGCGTCGGGACGGCGGCCGGCGCCGCGGCGGGCGCGGGACCGGCGAGGTCCGCGGACCGCTCGGCCGCGGCGGGGACCCGCGGGCCCGCGACGTCGGCAGCGGGCCCGGCGGGCGGGGCGGCCACGACCGGCGCGCCGGCGACGGCCGCGGGCGCGCCGGCCGGGGTGCCGGCTCCGTCGGCGACAGGGGCCACGGGGACGTCCACCAGGGGCGGCACGTCCGTCGGGGGGAGCGCGCCGGTCACCGGGGACAGCGCCTCGGTGACCGGCGCCAGGACCGGCCGCAGCGCCCCGGTGACCGGGGACAGCGTCCGCGTCACCGGCGCGACGACGTCGGTCACCGGCTCGAGGGCCCGGCCGACGGGCGCGACGACGTCCCGCAGCGGTGCGGGAACCGGGGTGACCGCCTCGGCGACCGGCGTCAGGACGGGGGCGACCGCGTCCGCGACGGGCGCGACGACGGGCTGGGCGACGGACTCGACCACCTCGCCCACCGGGGCGGTGACCGCGCCCAGCAGGCCGGCGGGCGGCGGCTCGTCGGCCGAGGCGCCGGACGCGCCGGCCAGCCAGATCCCGGCGGCGGTCCCGGCGAGGACCGCCAGGCGGCCGCCCCACCGGCGCAGGCGGGTGCGACGGCACGGCAGCAGGGAACGCTCGTCCATCGCACCTCCCCCCGGGTGTCGTCCGACACAGTGCTCACTCATTGGAACCGGTCCGTCACAGGAGTCGCCACGCGAGGACCGTCCCCTGATGGGGTGAAAACGAGACGGAACGGTCACGTCCAGTGAGGCCGACCCACCCGCCCCGGGGGCGCGGGAGGAGTGGCAGGGTGCCGCTGTGACCGCTGACACCTCTCCCGCACCGGTGCTCTGGCAGCCCACCCGGGAGGTCCGGGAGGCGACGCGGCTGGCGGCCTTCGCCCGCGAGGTGGCCGCCCGCCGCGGGCTGGACCTGGACCCCACCGACTACGACGCGATCTGGCGCTGGTCGGTCGAGCACCTCGACCAGTTCTGGGCCGACGTCGCCGCGTGGTCCGGCGTGCTGCCCGGCGTCCCCGACGACCGGGTGCTCACCCGGCGGGAGATGCCCGGCACCGAGTGGTTCCCGGACGCCACGGTGAACTACGCGGAACAGGCACTGCGGCACGCCACCGACGAGCACCCCGCGCTCATCGCCGTCGCGGAGGACGCCGAGCCGGTCGAGGTGTCCTGGGCCGACCTGCGCGCGCAGGTGGGCGCGTTCGCCGCGACCCTGCTCCGGCTCGGCGTGCGCCGCGGCGACCGGGTCGCCGGGTACCTGCCCAACGTCCCCGAGGCGGTCGTCGCGTTCCTCGGGGCGGCGTCGATCGGCGCGGTGTGGTCCTCCTGCGCGCCGGACTTCGGCACCCGCGCCGTGCTCGACCGGTTCGCCCAGATCGAGCCGACCGTGCTGGTCGCCGTCGACGGGTACCGCTTCAACGGGAGGCCCTACGACCGGCGCGGCGTCGTCGCCGAGCTCCGGGCCGCCCTGCCGACCGTGACGACGACGATCGCCGTCCCCCGGCTGTTCCCCGGCGAGCTGCCCGACGGCGCGCTGGCCTGGGCCGACGCCGTCGCCGACCGGCAGGAGCCGGAGTTCGAGGCGCTGCCGTTCGACCACCCGCTGTGGATCGTCTACTCGTCGGGCACCACCGGGCTGCCCAAGGGGATCGTCCACGGGCACGGCGGCGTGGTCCTCGAGGAGCACAAGCAGCTGGGCCTGCACGGCGACGTCGGCCCCGGCGACCGCTTCTACTGGTACGCCTCCACCGCCTGGATCATGTGGAACATCGCCACCTCGGCGCTGCTGCGCGGCGCCACCGTGGTCGTCCACGACGGCGCCCCGGCGTACCCCTCGGTCGACGCGCAGTTCGCCCTCGCCGCCCGGACCCGCCTCACCTACCTGGGCACCAGCGCCGGCTACCTCGTCGCCTGCGAGAAGGCCGGGATCCGGCCGGGCGAGACCCACGACCTGTCGGCGCTGCGGACGATCGGCTCCACCGGCTCGCCGCTGCCGGCCTCGGCGTTCGAGTGGGTCTACGACGCGGTCGGCCGCGACGTCTTCCTCGCCTCGGTCTCCGGCGGCACCGACGTCGCCACCGGCTTCATCGGCAGCACGCTGCTGCTCCCGGTGACCGCCGGCGAGCTGCAGCGGCCGATGCTCGGCGTCGCCGCGGCGGCGTGGGGCGAGGACGGCGAGCCGGTCACCGGGGAGCTCGGCGAGCTGGTCATCACCGAGCCGATGCCCTCGATGCCGCTGTACTTCTGGAACGACCCGGACGGCACCCGCTACCGCGAGTCCTACTTCGAGCCGTGGCCGGGCGTGTGGCGGCACGGCGACTGGATGGAGGTCACCGAGCGCGGCACCTGCGTCATCACCGGCCGCTCGGACTCCACCCTCAACCGCGGCGGCGTGCGCATGGGCACCGCCGACATCTACGCCGCCGTCGAGAGCTTCCCGGAGGTCGCCGACTGCGTCGTCCTCGGCGTCGAGCAGCGCGACGGCGGCTACTGGATGCCGCTGTTCGTGCAGATGGCCCCCGGCGCCGAGCTCACCGACGAACTCGCCGGCCGCATCCGGGCCGCCATCCGCAGCTCGGCCAGCCCCCGGCACGTGCCCGACGAGATCCTCGTCGTCCCCGGCGTGCCGCACACCCGGACCGGCAAGCGGCTGGAGGTGCCGCTCAAGCGGCTGTTCCAGGGGGTGCCGCCGGAGAAGGCGGTCAACACCGGGGCCGTGGACGACGCGTCACTGGTCGAGCACTACGTCGCCCTCGCCCGGGAGCGCGGCGCCCGCTGAGAACGGCCCGCGCAGCGCCGCCCACTGCAGCAGCAGGACGGTCTTCGCGTCGGCGATCCGGCCGTCGCCCGCCATGGCCAGCGCGTCGTCGAACGGCAGCTCGAGCACCTCGATGTCCTCGCCCTCCTCGGCGAGCCCGCCCCCGGCCGACACCCGGTCGGCCGGGGTGCAGGGCCCGGCGAAGAACGCCAGCCGCTCGGTCACGGAACCCGGGCTCATGAACAGGTCGGGGAGCCGGGTGAGCGCCCCGACGGCGACACCGAGCTCCTCCTCGGCCTCGCGCCGGACCGCGGCCTCGGCGTCCTGCTCGTCGAGGAGCCCGGCGGCGGTCTCGACGAGCATCCCGTCCGGCGAGCCGTTGACGTAGGCGGGGAAGCGGAACTGCCGGGTGAGCAGCACGGTGCGACGGGTGGCGTCGTACAGCAGCACGGTGGCGCCGTTGCCGCGGTCGTGGGTCTCCCGCTGCTCGGTGCGCCAGGCGCCGTCGCGGCCGCGGCGGGCGAGCGTCGTCCGCCGGTTGACGTACCAGGCGCTGGAGAGCACCTCGACGTCCCGGACGACGACGTCGGGGTTGCCGGTGAGGTCGCGCCCCACCCGGTCCAGCCCGGTCCGCCCGCGCGCGTCGGGCACGTCGACGCCGGGGACGCCGAGCACGCCGGTCACCGGGCCACCGCCGGCACCTCGTCGACGCTGCCGTAGACCGCCGCGCCACGGGCGCGGGCCAGCGCCACCATCTCGTCGGACCCCGCCGAGGCGCCGGGCAGCCGCAGCACGGCGTCGACGCGGGCGACCAGCCGGCGGCCCATCGGGTGGAACACCTCGTCGAAGGCGGCGTCGCCCACCCGCGTCGACCCGGCCAGCCCGGCCAGCGGCAGGGCCAGGTCCTCCCCGTTGACGGCGAGGTGGCCGGCGCGGAACAGCTCCAGGCAGGCCCGCTGGATGGCCCGGTGGTTGGCCGCGATCTTCTCCGGGTCGTCGCCGGTGCCTCCGCGGTAGGGGCCGGCGACCAGGATGAAGAGGGGCTGGCTCACGTGTAGTCGACCTCCACGCCGGCGTCGTCGAGCGCGGCGAGGGTCTCCTGCGCCGCGGGGGTGAGCTGGGGGTCGCGGGCGCTGGCGTCCGTGACCAGGCGGCCGACCGCGTCCAGCGGGGCCACCGAGGCGAAGGCGCGGACGCCGAGCTTCGAGGCGTCGGCGACGACGAGGGTGCCGCGGGCCTGCTGCAGCCCGACCTGCTTGACCGCGGCGTCCTCGAGCGTGAACTCCGACCAGCCGGCCGCGGCGCTCACCGCCCCGATCGACATGACGAACAGGTCGAAGGTGAGCTGCCGCAGCACCGCGGCGGTCAGCGGGCCGGCCAGGCTCCGCTCGCCCGGCCGCGACTCCCCGCCGACCACGAGCAGGCGGATCCCCGGGCGGTCGGCCAGCGCGTCCGCCACCGGCAGGCTCACGACGGCGGCCGTGAACGGGCCCTCGCCCGCGGCCGCCCGGTCGGCCAGCGCGCGGGCCACGTGCACCGTCGTCGTCCCGGCGTCGAGCAGCACGGTCGCGCCCGGCTCGACCAGGGCGGCGGCCCGGCGGCCGATCCGGTCCTTGAGGCCGGCCTGCCAGCCGGCCCGCGCGGCGAAGCCCGCGGAGCTCTCCGGCCCGGCGACGGCGACCGCGCCGCCCCGGACCCGTTCGACCAGCCCGCGGGCCTGCAGCGCGTCGAGGTCGCGCCGCACGGTCATCTCGGAGACGCCCAGGCGGGCGGCGAGGTCGGCGAGCGAGGCCCGGCCGGCGTTGCGCACCAGCCGCAGCGTCACGTCGAGCCGGTCGGGGAGGGCCACGGCGGTAGTCCTACCAGCGGTGTGTGAGTTCTGTGAAGTGTCTGTGCGATCCGGGGGACGGGCGTGTGCTCGGTCACGCTCCCGCGGGCGCGCCGTGCAGGCCAGGAGTCCGGCGCGCATGGTGAGCAGGGACCTGGACCGCGACCCCCGACCGCGACGGAGAGAGGCCCCCGACGATGACGTCGACCCAGGAGCGCCCCGCCGACCTGCTCGAGCCGCAGCCGCCCGCGCTGCTGCCGCCGTGGCACACCCCCGAGCGCGAGGCGCTGCAGGAGCAGGCCCGCCGGTTCGCCCACGACGAGGTGCTGCCGGTCGCCGACGAACTCGACCCGCAGAAGGGGCTGCTCCCGGAGGCGCTGCTGGCCCGGATGGCCGAGCTCGGCTACTTCGGCATCACCGTGCCCGCCGAGCACGGCGGCCTGGGCCTCGGCGTCTTCGAGTACTGCATGGTCTCCGAGGAGCTGGCCCGCGCCTGGATGAGCAGCGCGAGCATCCTCGCCCGCTCCCAGGGCCTGGGGACGGCGTTGGCCGACCCCGCGCGGCGCGGGGAGCTGCTGCGCCGCAGCGCGAAGGGCGAGTGGATCGGCGCCATCGCGCTGTCCGAGCCCGACGCCGGCTCCGACCTCGCCGGCGTCTCCACCCGGGCGGTGCTCGTCGGCGACGAGTGGGTGGTCACCGGGCACAAGCGCTGGTGCGGCAACGCCGAGGCCGCGGACTTCATCCAGGTCCTCGTCCGCGAGCGCGACCCCGAGCCGGGGGAGTCCCGCTCCGCCGGGCTGGTCAACCTGCTGCTGGAGAAGGAGCGCGGCGCGTTCCCGCCCGGGCTCACCGGCACCCCGATCGACAAGATCGGCTACCACGGCTTCCTCACCTGGGACCTGGTCTTCGACGGCGTGCGCATCCCGCGGGAGAACGTCGTCGACCAGGCGGCGGCCAGCGACGAGCAGGGCGAGGCCGCCCGGCGGGCCGGGTTCGCCGAGGCGCAGAAGTTCCTCAACACCGCGCGGGTGCACACCGCCGCCCGCGCCGTCGGCCTGGCCCGGGCCGCGCTCGAGGACTCGATCGTCTACCTGCAGGAGCGCGAGCAGTTCGGCCACCCGATCGGCGACTTCCAGGCGCTGCGCTTCGCCGTCGCGGAGATGGCGGCCCAGATCGAGCAGGCGCGCGCCTTCTACCGGCAGGTCGCCCACCTCATCGACCTCGGCGTGCGCTGCGAGAAGGAGGCCTCGATGGTCAAGCTCGAGGCCACGGAGATGGCGGTGCGCGTGACCAACCAGGCCATGCAGCTGCACGGCGGCAACGGCTACACCACCGAGCGGCAGGTCGAGCGGCACTGGCGCGACGCCCGGCTGACCACGATCTTCGAGGGCACCAGCGAGATCCAGAAGCGGATCATCAGCGACCGCCTGCTGCCCCGCTCGCCGCTCACGTGACGAAGGACCCCCTCGCCCCCCGCCGCTCGCACGCTCGCGGCGGGTCCCTGCGAGGGGGCCGGAGGTCCCGCGCGAGGAGGGGCTGACGGGACGGCGTCCCTCCTCTACGGTCCCGCGCGGCCCGCAGCCGGACCGCCCCGCCGGGCGGCGCCCGCGGGCCGGTCCCGGTCGTCCGCCCGGGGCCCGACCACGCCGGAGGAGAACCGTGTCCCGCACCCGTCCGACCGTCCGCCGTGCCCTCGCCGGGGCGCTGCTCGGCTCCGCCCTGCTGCTGTCCGCCTGCGGCGGCGGGGAGCTCGACGACCTCGCCGCCGCGGCCGAGGACGCCGGTGCGGCCGGGGACGCCGGCGCCGCGCCCGACGTGCCGGAGGAGTGCCTGGCGGCGTTCCCGCTCGCCGTCGCCGGCGGGGCGGACATCGCCGACGTCGAGTCCGTCCCGGCCGGCTTCCCGGAGCCGCCGGAGGGGTCGACCCTGTGCGAGACCGGCGGCACGGCCGACGGCAGCCAGGAGTACGCGGACTACGCCTCCGCCCTCGCCGCCGAGGACGTCCTGGCGCACTACGCGTCGGCCGCCCCCGCCGCCGAGCCGACCGAGACCGGCCTGGGCGAGCCCGCGGTGGCGGGTACCTCCGGGGACGTCTTCTGGCAGGTGGAGCCGGTCGACGGCGGCTTCCGGATCGTCTTCGCGCCCGGGGCCTGATGCCACGACGCTCGTGCTCTGCACACCGGTGTGGGCAGAGCGCGAGCGTCACCCGGCCGCGGGAACCGCGGTGTCGGCGTGCGCGACGTGGCCCAGCTCGCGCCAGATCAGCGCCAGCAGCACCGCCGACCCGGCGAACGCGAACCAGAACGGGCCGGTCACGCCCCAGGCCCGGGCGACGACCCCGCCGACGGCCTGGCCGGCCAGGATGCCGCCGAAGACGCCCATCGCGTAGAGGCTCCCCACCCGGCCCTGCAACCCGGCCGGCACCGCACGCATCCGGACCGTGCGCGACGTCGTCCCCCAGATGAACGCGTGCGCGCCGAAGACGAACAGCACCGGCGCGGCGACCCACGGCGTGGTGGCCAGCGCCAGGACCAGGTGGGTGAGCGTCTCGAACAGCAGCCCCACCCGCATGAGCGCGGCGATGCCGACGCGCCGCTCCAGCCAGTCGTAGGACGCCGTCCCGACCATGCCGCCCAGCGCGCCGACCGTGGTGAGCAGGCCGTAGCCGGCCGCGCCCAGGCCCAGCCGCTGGTCGGCGTAGAGGACGAGCACCGACCAGGCGGCGCCGTAGGTGACGTTGAACAGGACGATCGTGACGGTCAGCGTCCGCACCGCGGGGTGGCCCCAGGTCCAGCGCAGCCCCTCGGCGACGTCCCGGCCGATCCGCCCCCGCCGCGCCGGCCGCTCCGGCGGCGGGACCCGCATCCGCGCGACGAGCACCGCGCCCAGCGCGACGAGCACCGCCTGGGCGAGGAACGGCCACGCGGCGCCGGCCACGAACAGCAGGCCCCCGACGGCCGGCCCGGCGAGCTGGTTCATCGTCAGCGTGCCCGCAGTCAGGCGCGCGTTGCCGACGCCCAGGTCGGCCCGGTCGACGACCATCGGCAGGAGGGTGCCGGCGGCGGTGTCGGCGAAGACCTCGGCGGTGCCCAGCACGAACAGCGCGACCAGCACGGGCACCAGCCCGACGTCGCCGGTGAACAGGGCGGCGGCCAGCACGGCGAGCACCCCGGCGCGGGCCAGGTCGACGGCGGCGACGAGCAGCCGCCGGTCCACCCGGTCGGCCAGGACGCCGGCGTGCAGGCCGAACAGCAGCCACGGCAGCTGCTGCAGCAGGGCGCCGAGCGCGACCAGCAGCGGGTCCTGGGTGCGGGCGGCCACCAGCAGGGGCCCGGCCGCCAGCGCCACGCCGTCGCCCAGGTTGCTCGCCCACGACGACGCCACCAGCCAGCGGAACGACGTCCCCATCCGGGCGGGCAGCACCGCCTCGACCACCCGGCCCACGGGAACGGGACTGTAGACGCGACCGTTCCTGCGCACTCCCGGTAATCCGGCTGACTGCTGTCGGCCCCGTCGGCGAGCATGGGGCCGACGGCGCCGACGGGGCGCCGACCCCCGAGGAGGACCCGAGATGGCCGGCCTGCCGCGCGCGCTCGCGCCCCTGCGGCACCGCGACTACCGCCTGCTGGCCGCCTCGATGGGGCTCTCGCTGCTCGCCCAGGGGCTGTGGACGGTCGCGCTGGTCTGGCAGGTGGTCGACCTCGGCGGCGGGCCCGCCGCGCTCTCCTCCGCCACCGCCCTGTCCGCGGGCGGCATGCTGGCCAGCACGCTGCTCGGCGGTGCCCTGGCCGACCGCGTGCCGCAGCGGCAGATCCTGCTCGGCGTCGCGCTGCTGCAGACGGCCGCGGTGGGGCTGGTCGCCGTCCTGTCGCTGGCCGGGGCGCTGGCGCTCGGGCCGCTGGCCGCGGCCGCGCTGGCCCAGGGCGTCGCGATGGGGCTGTACTACCCGGCCTACTCGGCGCTGGTCCCCAGCGTGGTCCCGGCGGGCGACCTGCTCGCCGCCAACGGCCTCGAGGGCGTCGTCCGCCCGGCGCTGGCGATGGCGATCGGGCCCGCCGCCGGCGGCGTGCTGGTCGGCGCGTTCTCGCCCGGCGCGGCGCTGCTCGCGACGGCGCTGACCTCGGCGGTCTCGGCCGCGTGCGTGGCGGCGCTGCCGACGCTGCCGGTGCGCCGCGACGAGGTCGGCTCGGGCCTGTTCGCCGACGTCCGCGAGGGGGTCGCCTACATGGTCCGGACGCCGTGGCTGCTGGCGACGCTGCTGTTCGCCTCGCTCATGGTGCTGGTGTTCATGGGCCCGTTCGAGGTGCTGGTCCCCTTCGCGATCCGCGACCAGACCGGCGGCGGGCCGACCGAGCACGCCTGGGTGCTGGCCGCGTTCGGCATCGGCGGCGCGCTGGGGTCGGCGGTCGTCGCCTCGCTGCGGCTGCCGCGGCGCTACCTCACGGTCATGAACCTGCTGTGGGGCTTCGGCTGCGTGCCGATGGTCGTCTTCGGCTGGACGTCGTCGCTGTGGCTGATGATCGCCGCGGCCGGGGTGCTGGGCGCGGCGTTCGAGTCGAGCACCGTCATCTGGGGGACGCTGCTGCAGCGGCGGGTGCCGCCGGCGCTGCTCGGGCGGGTGTCCAGCCTCGACTTCTTCGTCTCGCTGGCGTTCATGCCGCTGTCGATGGCGCTGGCCGGGCCGGTCAGCGAGGTGGTCGGGCTCACCGGCACGTTCCTGCTCACCGGCCTGGTGCCGCCGCTGCTCGCGGTCGCGGCGATCCTGTACTGGCGGCTGCCGGCCGACGAGATCGCCCACCCGCTCGACGTCCCCGCCGGGGAGCCGGCGGAGCCCGAGGAGCCGGCGGAACCCGAGACGGTCAGTGAGCCGGAAGGCGCAGCACTCGGGCCTCCCAGGGCCTGAGCACGGCGGGGGGGGGGGGGGGGGGGGGGGGGGGGGGGGGGGGGGGCCGCGCCCCCCCCCTCCGCGCCGACCGCCTCGGGGAGCAGGCCGGCGAGGTCCTGCTCCTCGGCACTCGTGTTGCAGACGACGAGCAGGTCGTCGCCGTCGAGGCTGCGGGTGAACGCGTACACCTCGTCGTGGTCGGGCAGCAGCATCGTGAAGTGCCCCAGCGCCACCACCGGGTCCTCGTGCCGCAGCGCGATCAGCCGCCGGTGGTGGGCGAACACCGAGGTGGGGTCGTCGCGCTGGGCGGCGGCGTTCCACTCGACGTGGTCGGGGTTGACCGCCAGCCACGGCGTCCCGGTGGTGAACCCGGCGCTCGGCGAGGCGTCCCACTGCACGGGCGTGCGGGCGTTGTCCCGGCTCATCCGGCGCAGTGCCGCGAACACCTCGTCGGGGTCGGCGCCGTGCGCCACGGCCTGCACCTGGTGGTTCAGCGACTCGACGTCCCGGAACTGGGCCAGGTCGGTGAACGGGAAGTTCGCCATCCCGATCTCCTCGCCCTGGTAGACGTAGGGCGTCCCACGGTGCAGGTGCAGCAGCGTGGCCAGGCAGGTCGCGGAGTCCCGGCGGTACCGGGGCGAGTCGTCGCCGAAGCGGGACACCGCCCGCGGCTGGTCGTGGTTGTCCCAGTAGAGGGAGTTCCAGCCGACGTCGGCCAGGCCCGTCTGCCAGCGGCCGAAGGAGGCCTTGAGGTCGCGCAACCGCAGCGGCCGCGGGGAGAACTTCGAGCCCTCGAAGTCCAGGCCCACGTGCTCGAACTGGAAGACCATGTCTACCTCCCCGCGCGCCGGGTCGGTGAACAGCAGCGCGTCCTCCACCGTCGCGCCGGGCGTCTCCCCGACCAGCAGCAGCTGCTCGCGCCGGCCGGTGAACACCTCGCGGTGCATCTCCTGCAGGAACTCGTGGATGCGGGGGCCGCACACCACCGACGCGGTCGCGTCCCCCCAGGGCAGGCCGGGCAGCGGCGGGCCGTCGTGCAGCTCGCCGTCCGGGCCGACGTCCTTGCTGATCAGGTTGATGACGTCCATGCGGAACCCGTCGACCCCGCGGTCGAGCCACCACCGCATCATCGCGTAGACCGCCTGCCGGACCTCGGGGTTCTCCCAGTTCAGGTCGGGCTGCTTGCGGTCGAACAGGTGCAGGTAGTACTCGCCGCTGGCCTCGTCGAGCTCCCAGGTGGAGCCGGAGAAGAAGCCGTGCCAGTTGGTCGGCTCGGCGCCGGGGTCGCCGGGCGCCAGGCCCGCCCGCGGCGGCCGCCACCAGTACCAGTCCCGCTTCGGCGAGTCCGGCGACGACCGGCTCTCCGCGAACCACGGGTGCTCGTCGCTGGTGTGGTTGACCACCAGGTCCATCACCAGCTTCATCCCGCGGGCGTGCAGCCCGGCGA
Source organism: Geodermatophilus sp. SYSU D00684 (assembly GCF_054050455.1). NCBI lineage: Bacteria > Bacillati > Actinomycetota > Actinomycetes > Geodermatophilales > Geodermatophilaceae > Geodermatophilus > Geodermatophilus sp. SYSU D00684. Next base: position 107,625 of record NZ_JBJGZI010000019.1, read on the forward strand.
CCAGCTCGTCGAGCTGCTCCAGCGTGCCGAACAGCGGGTCGACGTCCTGGTAGTCGCTGATGTCGTAGCCGTTGTCGGCCTGCGGCGAGGGGTAGACCGGCGAGAGCCAGACGACGTCGACGCCGAGGTCGGCCAGGTGGTCCAGCCGCTGCAGGACCCCGCCGAGGTCGCCGATCCCGTCGCCGTCGGAGTCCTGGAACGAGCGCGGGTAGACCTGGTAGACGACGGCACGGGTCCACCACGGCGCGTCAGCGGAGGTCACCCGACCAGCCCAGCACGCCTCCGGCGGCCGCGCACCCCGTCAGCCGGGGAGGGTGTGGTGCACCGCCTCGACGTTGTTGCCGTCCGGGTCGCGGAAGAAGCCGCCGTAGTAGCCCGGGTGGTACTCCGGCCACAGCCGCGGCTCGTGCAGCACCTCGGCCCCCGACTCCCGGGCGAGCGCCACCACCTCGTCGACGGCGGCCCGCGACGGCGCCTGCAGGGCCAGGTGCACCGGCCGCTCGGAGCCCTCGGTCAGCGGCCCGAGCCACAGCCGCGGCTGCCCGTCCGGCCCGCACAGCCCCACCACGGGACCGCCCGGGACGTCGATGCGCACGGCCTCCCGGACGCCGGCCGGTGCGAAGACCCGGGTGTAGAAGGCGGCCGCGGCGTCGACGTCGGCGACCTGCAGCGCGAGGTGGTCGATCACGCCGCCGGACCGTAGCCCGGCGGGGCGGGCAGGTGGAACCGCTGTTTGGATGGTCGGGACCCGTCGGGGACCCCCCGGCACCCCTGATCCGAGGAGGACCCGATGGCCGAGCCCCTGAGCCGACCCGACGTCGAGCCGCCCACCGGGCCCGCGCCCGACGACCTGGTGATCGAGGACCTCGTCGTCGGTGACGGCCCCGAGGCCACGGCCGGTGACCTGGTCAGCGCCCACTACGTCGGCGTCACCCACGACGGCGGCGAGCAGTTCGACGCCTCCTGGGACCGGGGCGACCCGCTCGAGTTCCGCCTCGGCGTCGGCATGGTCATCCAGGGCTGGGACGAGGGCATCCAGGGCATGCGCGTCGGCGGCCGCCGCCGGCTGACCATCCCCCCGCACAAGGCCTACGGCGACCGCGGCGCCGGCGGCGTCATCAAGCCGGGCGCGACGCTCGTCTTCGTCGTCGACCTCGTCGGCGTGCGCTGAGCCCTCCGCGCGCGGTCGTGCCCCGCTCCCGCTCGGGGCGGGGCACGACGCGCCGCTGACCGGCACGTGGTTGCGCCGGGCAACTGTGGGGCACCGGTGCGGCCATGAGCGAGCCGGTCCCCACCCGTGAGCACGTCCGCGCGAAGGAGGGCAGCGGCGGGGAGTCGGGCGGGGAGCCGGGCGGGGAGTCCACCGGCACCGTCGTCGTCGCCGGCCTGGCCAACCTCGGCATCGCCGTCGCCAAGCTGGTCGGCGGGCTGGTCAGCCACTCCTCGGCGATGCTGTCCGAGGCCGCGCACTCGCTGGCCGACACGATCACCGAGGTGCTGCTGTTCGTCGCGCTCAAGCGCGGCACCAGGGCGCCCGACGCCCGCCACCCGGTCGGCTACGGCCGGGAGACCTACTTCTGGGCGCTGCTGGCCTGCCTCGCGACCTTCACCCTCGGCGCCGGCTTCTCCTTCTACCAGGGGATCGAGACGATCCTCGAGGGCGAGGAGCAGGGCTCGCCGCTGATCGCCTACGTCGTCCTGGCCGTCTCGTTCGTCCTCGAGGGCGCCTCCTGGCTCAAGGCGGTGCGGCAGGTCCGCGGGGCCGCCCGCAGGTGGGGGACGACGCCCCGCCGCTACCTGGCCGAGACCACCGACACCACGGTCAAGGCCGTGACGTTCGAGGACAGCGCCGCCCTGGTCGGCCTCGTCCTCGCCGCGCTGGGCCTGTTCCTCGAGCAGGTGACCGGCGACCCGGTGTGGGACGGCGTCGCCGCGGTCCTCATCGGCGTGCTGCTGCTCCTGGTGGCCGGGTCGCTGGCGCGGGCCAACGTCTCGCTGCTCATCGGCCAGTCGATCCCGCGCCGGCTGCAGGACCAGCTGCGCGAGGAGATCGCCGGGCTGCCCCAGGTCGACGACGTCCCGGTCCTGCTCACCACGGTCATCGGGCCCGGGCAGCTGGCCGTCATGGCCAAGGTCGACTTCGCCGACACCGCGACCGTGGCCGACATCGAGCGGGCCTCCGACGAGGCCGAGCGGCGGCTGGTCGCCCGCCACGAGGGCGTCCGCTTCGTCTTCCTCGACCCGACCCCCGGCGACGGGCGCGCCCGCGCGGAGGCCCACCGCGCGGAATGACGGCGGCCGGACCGTGGTTGGGGGATGCCGTGCGCATCGAGGTCTGGTCCGACGTCGTCTGTCCGTGGTGCTACATCGGCAAGCGCCGGTTGGAGACCGCGCTGGAGCGGTTCCCCCACCGCGACCAGGTCGAGGTGGTCTGGCGGTCCTTCCAGCTCGACCCCACCATCCCCGAGGGCGAGACCCACGCGACCCTCCCGGCGCTGGCCGCCAAGTACGGCCGCCCGGTCGAGGACATGCGCGCGATGATGCGGCACGTCGAGGAGACCGCCGCCGGTGAGGGCCTCGAGTACCACCTGGCCGACGGCGTCAGCGGCAACACGCTGCTCGCCCACGAGCTCATCCACCTGGCCGCCGAGCGCGGCCTGCAGGGCGCGGTGAAGGAGCGGCTGCTGCACGCCCACTTCGAGGAGGGCCGCTCGGTCTTCGACGTCGACTCGCTGGCCGCCCTGGCCGTCGAGGTGGGCCTGGACGAGGCCGAGGTGCGGGCGGCGCTCGCCGACCACCGCTTCCGTCCCGCGGTCCTCGCCGACGGCGCCACCGCCCAGGCGCTCGGCGCCACCGGGGTGCCGTTCTTCGTCGTCGACCGGAAGTACGGCGCCGCCGGTGCGCAGCCGGCCGAGCTGCTGCTGCAGGTGCTGGAGCGGGCCTGGGCCGACGCCCACCCGCTGGTCACCGTCCCCGCGGCCGAGGGCTGCGAGGACGGCTCCTGCGCGGTCTGAGACCCCGGACGGCGGAGGGCCCCTCCCCGGCGGCAGAAATGGCCATTTCTGCCG
>NZ_JBJGZI010000020.1:0-102316 GCF_054050455.1 Geodermatophilus sp. SYSU D00684
CCCCCCCCCCCCCCCCCCCCCCCCCCCCCCCCCCCCCCCCCCCCCCCCCCCCCCCCCCCCCCCCCCCCCCCCCCCCCCCCCCCCCCCCCCCCCCGCTGCTCCGTCGTCCCCTGCGGGGCACCTCAGCGCCGGGAGTAGTCCCGGAACCCGCGGCCGGTCTTGCGGCCCAGGTAGCCGGCGGTGACCAGGTGCTCGAGCAGCGGCGCGGGCGCGAACCCGGGCTCGCGGAACTCGACGTACAGCTCCCGCTCGATGGCCAGCGAGACGTCGAGACCGACGACGTCGAGCAGCTCGAACGGGCCCATCGGGTAGCCGCAGCCGACCTTCATGGCGGCGTCGATGTCGTCGGCGGTCGCGTAGTGCGCCTCGAGCATCTTCACCGCGTCGTTCAGGTACGGGAACAGCAGCGCGTTGACGATGAACCCGGCCCGGTCGGTGCAGGACACCGCGTGCTTGCCGAGCTGGGCGCAGACCGCGTGCGCGGTGGCCGCGACGTCGGGGGCGGTGGCGATGGTGCTGACCACCTCGACCAGCTTCATCACCGGCGCGGGGTTGAAGAAGTGCAGGCCGACGACGTCGGCGGGGCGCTCGCTGGCCTTGGCGCACTCGATGACCGGCAGGCTCGACGTCGTCGTGGCCAGCACCGCGCCGGGCTTGCAGATCTCGCCGAGGTTGGCGAACAGCGCCTGCTTGGTGGCCAGGTGCTCGACGACGGCCTCGATGGCCAGGTCGACGTCGGCGAGGTCGTCCAGCGACGCCGTGCCGGTGACCCGGGCGAGGACCTCGTCCCGGCCGGCCTCGTCGAGCCGCCCGCGGGCCACCTGCTTGTCCAGCGACTTCCGCAGCGCGGTGTGCACGGCCTCGACCTTGTCGAGGGTGCGGGCGACGAAGACGACCTCGTAGCCGCCCTTGGCGACGACCTCGATGATGCCGGTGGCCATCGTCCCGGAACCGACGACGCCGACCTTCGACACCGGGCGGGCGCCCTCCGCGGCCTGCCCGGCGCCGGGGGTGAACGCGTCCGGCACGACCTCGGCGGAGTCGCGCTGGGCGTAGGTGTAGAAGCCGCGGCCGGACTTCCGGCCCAGCAGGCCCGCGGTCATCATCTGCTTGATGATCGGGCTGGGCGCGTGCAGCCGGTTGCGCGACTGCTTGTACATCGTGTCGAGGATCTCGTAGGCGGTGTCGATGCCGATGAGGTCCATGAGCGCCAGCGGGCCCATCGGGAGGCCGCAGCCCAGCCGCATGGCGGCGTCGATGTCCTCGCGGCTGGCGTAGCGGTTCTCGTACATGGAGACCGCGTGGTTGAGGTAGCCGAACAGCAGCGCGTTGGCGATGAAGCCGGCCTTGTCGCCGATGGTCACGTCGACCTTGCCCAGTCGCTCGGCCAGTGCCTCGACGTCCTCGATGACCGAGGGCTCGGTGACGACGGTGCGCACGACCTCGACGAGCTTCATGACCGGCGCCGGGTTGAAGAAGTGCATCCCGATGACCTTGCTCGGCCGGCCGGTGGCCACCGACAGCTCGGTCACCGACAGGCTCGAGGTGTTGGTCGCGAGGATGGTGTCCGGCGGGCAGATCTTGTCCAGCTTGGCGAACAGCTCGGTCTTGAGCTCCATCCGCTCGGGGACCGCCTCGATGACCAGCTCGGCGGCGGAGAGGTCCTCCAGCGAGGTGGTGAACCGGATCCGCCCGAGGATCGCCTCGCGCTCGGCCTCGTCGAGCTTGCCGCGCGCGACCGCCTTGCCGGTGGACTGCTCGACGTGCCCGCGGCCCCGGCTCAGCGCGTCCTCGCTGATCTCCACGGCCGTCACGGACAGGCCCGCACGGGCCAGCACCTCGGCGATGCCCGCACCCATGGTGCCCAGGCCCACCACGCCGACCTCGGTCAGTTCTCTGGCCACGCTGCCATCTCCTCCCGTGCGTTGACCGGGGCAGTCTCCCACCCGGACGGCCCGCGCCTGCTACCGGCCGGTAGGTCCCTCCCCGGCCCCGTCCAGGGTCCCGCCCCGAGCTCGCGAAGGGTGGGGAGGACGGGGCCCTCCCGCGGTGGGTGGCGGTATCAGAACAGCCGCTGGGTGGGGTCGTCGGTGCCCTTGAGGACGGCGTAGTCGACGGTCACGCACTCGATGCCGCGGTCGCCGGCGAGCACCCGCGCCTGCGGCTTGATCTCCTGCGCGGCGAACACGCCCTTGACCGGGGCCAGCAGCGGGTCGCGGTTGAGCAGCTCGAGGTAGCGGGTCAGCTGCTCGACGCCGTCGATCTCCCCGCGCCGCTTGACCTCGACGGCGACGGTGCGGCCGTCGGCGTCGCGGCAGAGCAGGTCGACCGGGCCGATCGCCGTCGGGTACTCGCGGCGGACCAGCGACCAGCCCTGCCCGAAGGTCTCCACGTGCAGCGCGAGCAGCCGCTGCAGCTCGGCCTCGACGCCGTCCTTCTGCAGGCCGGGGTCCACGCCCAGCTCGTGCGCGGAGTCGTGCTCGACCGACTCGATGGAGATGACCAGCTGCTCACCGGCCTTGTTGGTGACCGTCCAGGTGCCGGCCCCGTCGACGAGCTCGTCCCTCAGGGTGCACGGCGGGCTCATCCAGTTCAGCGGCTTGTAGGCGCGGTCGTCGGCGTGCACCGACACCGAGCCGTCGGCCTTGACCAGCAGCAGCCGCGAGGCCATGGGCAGGTGGGCGGTCAGCCGCCCGATGTAGTCGACCGAGCAGCGGGCGATGACCAGACGCACGGGGGCCGACGGTACCGGTCCGGTCACGACGGGAACCGCCGAGCCGGGTCGCGCGTCCGCAGGACCGTGACGACGACGTCGACGGTGCGCGCGGCCGCCCTGCTGGCCGGCGCGCTCGCGCTGGCCGGGTGCGCGCAGGACGGGGCCGACGCCGCGGCGCCGTCGCCCGGCCCCCTCCCCGCGGGCCCCGTGCTGCAGGTCGAGCACACCGGCGGCTTCGTGCCCCCGGAGGACCTGGCCACCCGGCTGCCGCTGGTCACCGTCTACGGCGACGGCCGGGTGTTCACCGAGGGTCCGCAGATCGAGATCTGGCCCTCGCCCGCGCTGCCGAACGTGCAGGTGACCGAGGTCGGCGAGGCCACCGTCCGCGACCTGCTCGACCGCGCCGTCGACGCCGGCGTGGCGGAGGACGCCGACCTCGGCGAGCCGCCGGTGGCCGACGCGCCCACCACCCGCATCACCCTGACCACCGACGAGGGCACCGCGGTCCGCGAGGTCTACGCGCTGGCCGAGACGTTCGACGGGTCGCTGACCCCGGAGCAGGCCGAGGCCCGCGCCCGGCTGCGGGACCTCGTCGACGAGCTCACCGGCCTGGCCGGCACGGACCCGGCGGAGTCCTACGTGCCGCAGACGGTCGCCGCGGTGGTCCAGCCGCATCCCGGCGGCGACCCGGAGTTCCCCCAGCCCGACGTCGCCTGGCCGGGTCCCGAGCTGCCCGGCACGCCGCTGGGCGCCGGCCTGACCTGCGTGAGCGCCACCGGGCACCAGGCCGCCGACGTGCTCGCGGCCGCCGCATCGGCGAACGTGCTCACGCCGTGGGTCACCGCCGACGGCGCGCGCTGGTCGGTCGCGTTCCGGCCGGTGCTCCCGCACGAGACCGGCTGCGCCGACCTGACCGGCTGACCCGGCCTCAGTCGGTCCAGGCGGGCGGGCGCTTCTCCAGGAACGACCGCATGCCCTCCCGGGCGCCGTCGATCTGGCTGGCCGACGCCATCACCTCGACCGCGACGGCGTAGGCGTCCCGCTCGGTCCGGTCGAGCTGGGCGTACATCGTCTGCTTGCCCCACGCCTTGCTCGCCCGCGAGCCGCGGGTGGCCCGCGCCATCAGCTCGTCGACGGCGGCGTCGAGCTCGCCGTCGGGCACGACCCGGTTGACCAGCCCCCAGTCCAGCGCGGTGCGCGCGTCGATGACGTCGCCGGTGAGCGCGAGCTCCATCGCCCGCTTGCGGCCGACGTTGCGGGCGATCGCCACCATCGGCGTGTGGCAGAACCAGCCGCCCTTGCCGCCCGGGGCGGCGAAGCCGGCCGACTCCGCGGCCACCGCGAGGTCGCAGGAGGCGACCAGCTGGCAGCCCGCGGCGGTGGCCAGGGCGTGCACCCGCGCGACGACGACCTGCGGCACGTCCTGCAGCGTCTGCATCACCTCGGTGCACAGCGCGAGCAGGCTGCGCACCTCGGTCACCGGCCGGTCGACGACGTCCCGGAAGTCGTGCCCGGCACTGAACACCGGCCCCTCCGCGCCGAGGACGATGCCCGCCGCGTCGGTGCCGCCGGCGTCGGTGACGGCGGCCAGCAGCTGGGTGAGGTGGTCGCGGGACAGCGCGTTGCGCCGCTGCGGGCGGCACATGGTGATGCGGACGACGTCGCCGTCGCGCTCGACGCGGGGAGCTCCCTCGGCGGTCACGTGACCGACCTCACCACGGACGGCCGGTCCGGGGCAACGCGGCTGGGGACGCTGGAGGGGTGGACGCCGAGGAGGTCACCGACACCGCGCCCCGCGCCGCCGGGCGGACGCTGTTCACCCAGGGCTGGCGGGACGTCGCGTTCCTGCACTGGGCGGTCGACCCGGACGTCGTCGCGCCGCTGCTCCCGCCGGGCACCCGGCCGGACACCACCCCGGACGGGCGCAGCTGGGTGGGGCTGGTGCCCTTCCGCATGCGCCGCATCGGCGTCCTCGGCTCGCCCGGCCTGCCCTGGGTCGGCTCGTTCCTCGAGACCAACGTGCGGCTGTACTCCGTGGACGGGCAGGGCCGGCGCGGCGTCGTCTTCGCGTCCCTCGACGCCGACCGGCTGCTCCCGGTCCTGGTCGCCCGCGCCGCGGGGCTGCCCTACCTGTGGTCGCGGATGCGCCTGACCCGCGACGGCGACCTGCTGACCTACACCTGCCGGCGGCGCTGGCCCGGGCCGCGCGGCGCCGGCGGCCGGGTCGAGGTGCGGGTGGGCCCGCGGCTGGAGCGGCCCGGTCCGCTGGAGCGCTTCCTGACCGGCCGCTGGGGGCTGCACCAGACGAGCCGGGGCCGCACGCGCTACTGGCCCAACGAGCACCCGGCCTGGCCGCTGCACCGCGCCGAGCTCCTGACCTGGGACGGCGACCTGCTCGCCGCGGCCGGGCTGCCCGCTGTCGGCGGCCCGCCGGACAGCGTGCTGTTCTCCCCCGGCGTCGACGTCCGCTTCGGCCCCCGCGTCTGACGCACGGAGCCGTTCCGCAACCCCCTGGGCAAGACGGCGCCCAGCGGCGACACTGCCCGGGTGGGAGCACCGCAGCCCGTGGCGACGGCCGACCCGACGACCGACGACGCCGGCGAGGACTGGGTGCACCGCCTGCTCGACCTCGCGCGCGCCCGGCTCGGGATGGACGTCGCCTGGCTGTCGGTGTTCACCCAGGACCGCCAGGAGATCGCCTCGGCCACCGGCGAGCTCGGCGCCATGAACGTCTCCGAGGGCATGTCGATGCCGCTCGAGGAGTCCTTCTGCGTGCGGGTGCTGTCCGGCCAGCTGCCGCCGCTGGTCACCGGGGCCGACCGCAACCCGGTCACCCGCGAGCTCGCGGTCACCCGGCAGCTGGGGATCGGCTCCTACGTCGGCGCCCCGGTGCGCGGCGACGACCGACGCCCGCTCGGGATGCTGTGCTGCATCAGCCGGGACGCCGGGGAGCAGCTGGACGGCTCGTCGGTGCGGACGGTGGAGATGCTCGCCGAGCTGATCGGCGAGCGGCTGACCGCCGAGGAGGCCGCCGAGGCCGAGCTGGCCGCCCGGCGCGCGCGGGTCTGCGACGTCCTCGAGCGGCGCGCGGTGGAGGTGCACGTCCAGCCGGTCGTCGACATGCACAGCGGCACCGTCGTCGCGCACGAGGCGCTGTCCCGCTTCCCCGGCAGCGAGGGCGGCCCGGCGACGCTGTTCGCCGACGCCGCCGTCGTCGGCCTGGGCGTGGACCTGGAGCTGCTGGCCGTGCACGCCGCGCTGGAGGCCGGGGACCGGCTGCCGCGGGGCCTGCGGCTGGCGGTCAACCTCTCCCCCGAGGCGCTGCTGTCCCCCGAGGTCGGCGAGGCGCTCCTCGGCGGCGTCCGGCGGACGGCGCTGACCGTGGAGATCACCGAGCACAGCCCGATCGCGGACTACGGGCCGGTCCTGGGCGCGCTGGCGCCGCTGCGGGCGGCCGGGATCCGGCTCAGCATCGACGACGCCGGTGCCGGCTACGCGAGCCTGCGGCACATCCTGCGGCTGCGGCCGGACACCATCAAGCTCGACATCGCGCTGGTCAGCGGGGTCGACGTCGACCCGGCCCGGCAGGCGATGACCGCGGCAATGGTGGCCTTCGCCGCCGACACCGGCGCCACGCTGGTGGCCGAGGGCATCGAGACCACCGCCGAGCGCGACGCCCTGCTCGCCCGCGGCGTCCGCTACGGCCAGGGCCACCTGTTCGGCCGGCCGGCGCCGGTCTGACCGGCGCCGGCCGGGCCCTCACACGGAGGCGGGCACCTTCTCGTCGAGGCCGTTCGCCTCGCGGATCACGTCGACGACCTGGCCCATGATGTCGGTGAGCCCGAAGTCCTTGGGCGTGAACACCCGGGCCACGCCCTGCTCGCGCAGCCGGCGGGCGTCGCTGTCGGGGATGATCCCGCCGACGACGACCGGGACGTCGTCCAGGCCCGCCTCCCGCAGGCCCCGCAGCACCGCCGGCACCACCTGCAGGTGCGAACCGGACAGCACCGACAGCCCGACGACGTGCACGTCCTCCTCGACCGCGGCCGACACGATCTGCGCGGGCGTGAGCCGGATGCCCTGGTAGACCACCTCGAACCCGGCGTCGCGGGCGCGGACGGCGATCTGCTCGGCGCCGTTGGAGTGCCCGTCGAGGCCGGGCTTGCCGACCAGGAACCGCAGCCGCCCGCCCAGCTCCTCACCGGTCGCGCGCACCCGTTCCCGGACCCGCACCAGCGTCTCGTCGGCCTCACCGCCGCCGGTGGCCGCGGCGACGCCGGTGGGGGCGCGGTACTCGCCGAACACCTCGCGCAGGACGCCGGCCCACTCCCCCGTCGTCACGCCCGCGCGGGCGCACCGCAGGGTCGCCTCCATGAGGTTGACGTCGCTGCCGGCGGCCTCGCGCAGCGCGGCCAGCGCGGCCTCCACCGGCGCCGGGTCGCGCTCGGCCCGCCACCGCTGCACGGCCTCCTTCGCGGCCGCCTCCACGGCCGGGTCGACGACCATGATCGCGGTGTCGAGGTCCGCCGTCAGCGGGTTGGGCTCGGTGCTGTCGAACCGGTTCACGCCGACGACGACGTCGTCCCCGCTCTCCATCCGGCGCCGCCGCTCGGCCAGCGAGGCGACCAGCTGGCCCTTCATGTAGCCGGACTCGACGGCGGCCACCGCCCCACCCATCTCCTGCACCCGGGCGATCTCGGCGCGGGCGCCCTCGACGAGCTCGGCGACCTTGCGCTCCACCACGACCGACCCGGTGAACAGGTCGTCGTACTCGAGCAGGTCGGTCTCGTAGGCGAGCACCTGCTGCAGCCGCAGCGACCACTGCTGGTCCCACGGCCGGGGCAGGCCCAGCGCCTCGTTCCACGCCGGCAGCTGCACCGCGCGGGCGCGGGCGTCCTTGGACAGCGTGACGGCGAGCATCTCGAGCACGATCCGCTGCACGTTGTTCTCCGGCTGCGCCTCGGTGAGGCCCAGGGAGTTGACCTGCACGCCGTACCGGAACCGCCGGTGCCTGGGGTCCTGCACGCCGTAGCGCTCCTGGGTCAGCTCGTCCCAGAGCTGGGTGAAGGCGCGCATCTTGCACATCTCCTCGACGAAGCGGACGCCCGCGTTGACGAAGAAGGAGATGCGCGCGACCACCTCGCCGAAGCGCTCCTGCGGCACCTGGCCGGAATCGCGCACCGAGTCCAGGACGGCGATCGCGGTGCTCATCGCGTAGGCGATCTCCTGCACCGGCGTCGCCCCGGCCTCCTGCAGGTGGTAGCTGCAGATGTTGATCGGGTTCCACTTCGGCATCGCCGTCACGGTGTAGGCGACCATGTCGGTGATCAGCCGCATCGAGGGCCCGGGCGGGAACACGTAGGTCCCGCGCGACAGGTACTCCTTGATGATGTCGTTCTGCGTCGTCCCGGCGAGCTTCGCGACGTCGTGCCCGTGCTCCTCGGCGACCGCCTGGTAGAGCGCGAGCAGCCACATGGCGGTGGCGTTGATCGTCATCGACGTGTTCATCTCGTCGAGCGGGATGCCGTCGAACAGCGCCCGCATGTCGCCGATGTGCGTGACGGGGACGCCGACCTTGCCGACCTCACCGACGGCGAGCTCGTCGTCGGGGTCGTAGCCGGTCTGCGTCGGCAGGTCGAAGGCGACCGACAGGCCGGTCTGCCCCTTCGCCAGGTTCCGGCGGTAGAGCGCGTTGGACTCGGCCGGCGAGGAGTGGCCGGCGTAGGTGCGCATGACCCAGGGACGGTCGCGCTCCTTCGGCGATGAAGGGAACGGCATGCCAGCGGAGTGTAAGGGGGTTACCGGTGAGTAGCAGCACCGGTCCGGGAGCCCCGCGGTGGCACACTCGATCGCGTGCGACCGGGCCGGTCAGGGCCCGGACGCCGCCCGCCGAGGGGAGGCGCCGTGCTCCAGCCGGGCAGTCTGAGCTACATCGCCGGACCGGTCATCGCGATCGTCGTCATGGTGCTGCTCGCCCTCTTCATGCGCTGGGCCTTCGGCGGGAGCTCCACCGGGGGCATGCGCCGGAGCCGTCCCTCGCCCACCGACGACGGCCTGCTCACCCGGGTCGCCACCCTGTCCCGCCGCGAGTCGGCGCTGGCGCTGCGCGCGGTGCTCTCCGACGCGGGAATCCGCTCGACGGTCCGCTTCCCCGAGGCGCACCGCGCCGACGTGCTGGTCTTCCCCGAGGACGCCGACCGCGCCCGCGCGCTGGCGTCCTCCTTTCCCGCGGCCTAGAGGTCGCTCGGGCGCTCGACCCGCTCGATCCGCACGCCCAGGCCGCGCAGCTGCTCGACGAAGTCCGGGTAGCCGCGGTCGACGTGGTGCACGTCCTGCACCTCGGTGACGCCGTCGGACAGCAGGCCGGCGAGCACCAGCCCGGCGCCGGCGCGGATGTCGGTGGCCAGCACGGGCGCCGACGACAGCCGCTCCCGCCCGCGGACGACCGCGTGGTGGCCGTCGATGCGCACGTCGGCGCCCAGGCGCACCAGCTCGTTGACGAACATGAACCGGCCCTCGAACACGTTCTCGGTGATCAGCGCCGTGCCGGTGGACACCGCGGCCAGCGCGACCGCCATCGGCTGCAGGTCGGTCGGGAACCCGGGGAACGGCAGGGTGACGACGTCGACGCCGCGCGGCCGCTCGTCCATGGCGACCCGGACGCCGTTCTCGACGACCTCCACGGTGGCCCCGGCGCTCACCAGCTTGTCCAGCGGGACGGCGAGGTGGTCGGGGACGGCCCGCTCCACGACGACATCGCCGCGGGTCATCACCGCGCCGATCGCCCACGTCCCGGCGACGATCCGGTCCGGCACCGTCGAGTAGGTCACCGGGGACAGCGCGTCGACGCCCTCGACGGTGAGCGTGGAGGTGCCCGCGCCGTCGATGCGGGCGCCCATGGCGGTGAGCATCGAGCAGATGTCGACGATCTCCGGCTCGCGGGCGGCGTTGTCGATGACCGTCGTCCCCTCGGCCAGGACCGCGGCCATGAGCAGGTTCTCCGTGGCACCGACCGACGGGAAGTCCAGCCAGATCGACGTGCCCGCCAGCCGCGGCGCGGAGGCGACGAGGAAGCCGTGCTCGCTGTGGATCGAGGCGCCGAGCCGCTCCAGGCCGGAGATGTGCATGTCCAGGCCGCGGGAGCCGATCGCGTCACCGCCGGGCAGCGCCACCCGGGCGCTGCCGCAGCGGGCGACCAGCGGGCCGAGCACGCTGATCGAGGCGCGCATCCTGCGGACCAGGTCGTAGTCGGTCTCGGTCGCCGGGTCCTCCGGCACGTCGACGACGACCCGGCCGCCGCCCCCGGGCTGCCCCGAGCGCTCGTAGCTGACGCCGCAGCCGAGGCGGCGCAGCACCTCGCTCATGATCGCGACGTCGAGGATGTCGGGGACCTCGTCGATCGTCGTCCGCCCGGAGGCCAGGAGCGCGGCCGCCATGAGCTTGAGGGCACTGTTCTTCGCCCCCGTGACCCGTACCTGGCCCCTGAGGGCGGTGCCGCCGGTCACCTCGAAGCACTGCACCCGACCACCCTACGGCGGGTGCGCGGGCGGCTCCGGGCAGCGTCCTACGCTCGCTCCATGACCGTCCGGCTCACCCGCATCTACACGAAGACCGGTGACGCCGGGCAGACGCACCTGGGCGACATGAGCCGGGTGGCCAAGACCGACCCGCGGCTGGTCGCCTACGCCGACGTCGACGAGGCCAACAGCGCGCTCGGCGTGGCCCTGGCGCTGGGGGCGCCGTCACCGGAGCTGGCCGGGCTCGTGCGCAGCGTGCAGAACGACCTGTTCGACGTCGGCGCCGACCTGTCCGCGCCCGTGGTGCCCGACCCCGCGCACCCGCCGCTGCGGGTGACCGCCGCCTACACCGAGCGGCTCGAGGCCGCCTGCGACGAGCACAACGAGGCGCTGCCGAAGCTCACCAGCTTCGTGCTGCCCGGCGGCACGCCGCTGGCGGCGCTGCTGCACCAGGCGCGGGTGGTCGTCCGGCGGGCCGAGCGCAGCGTGTGGGCGCTGCTGGCGGCCGACGGCGAGCGCACCAACTCGGAGACCGCCCGCTACCTCAACCGGCTCTCGGACCTGCTGTTCATCCTCGCCCGCGAGGCCAACCCCGACGGCGACGTGCTGTGGGCGCCCGGCGCGCACAGCGGCGTCCACGCCCAGCGGGCCGCGCGGGGGTGACGCCGGCCCTCAGTGCACGGGCGGCGCCGACTCCACCCAGGAGAGGAACCCCGTCACCGTGGAGGGGTCCATGGCCAGCTCCTTGCGGCCGCTGCCGGTGACGCAGGTCAGGACGACCGCGTCGTCGGGCAGGGCGACGTCGTCCCGGCCCGGCGGGCGCCGGCCCTCCACCTGCACCTCGGTGCGGCACAGCCGCTGCTGCGGGCGGACCGACAGCGACAGCGCGCGGTACCAGAGCAGCGCCTCTCCCCCGTACCAGGCGACGCCCACCGACCACCGGGAGCTGCCGGCCGGGCGCAGCCACATCGTCACCGCGCCCAGGCCCGAGAGCAGCAGCCGGCGGCGGATGAGGAAGGCGACCACCAGGACGACGACCAGCACCCCGGCGAGCACGAGCAGGGCGGTGGTCACCGTCGGCTGGGGCGGGCGCGTCCGGTCGGGTCAGTCGGCCTGTCCGGCGGCCCGCAGGCGGGACTGGGCGCGGCGGGCGGCGGCGAGGGCCTCGGGGTCGTCGCCGGCGGACTCGGCGCGGCGCAGCGCCTCGCGGGCCCGCTCGACGTCGATCTCGGAGGAGATCTCCGCGGTCTCGGCGAGGATGGACACGCCCTTCGGCGTCACCGACAGGAAGCCGCCGTGCGCGGCGACGACCATGTCCGGGCCCTCGGTGGTCCGGACGGTGACCACGCCACCGGGGGCGAGCTCGCCGAGCAGCGGGGCGTGGCCGGGCAGGACGCCGATCTCGCCCTCGGTGGTGCGGGCGATGACCATGCTCGCCTCACCGGACCAGATGGTCCGCTCGACGGCCACCAACTCGACCTGCAGGGTCGCCACGACACTCCTCCGGGTCCACCGACGGGCGGTGCTGGGACGCCGGCCGGGAAGCGGGCACGGCGACGGTCGTCGCCCACTCTAGCCGCGGGACCCGGGGCACCCGGCGCGGGCCGTCCGGCGGTCACCCGGCCGGGCGGCGGACCCGGTCGGGGTCTAGGCGGCGCGGCGGTAGAGCAGGGTCCAGCGACCGACGCGGACCCACGGGTGCCGCACCGTCGAGGCGGGCGCCCACTCCTCGGTGTCGTAGGCGATGTCGTGCACGTGCGGTACGGACGTCGACGGCCAGGTCCACCCTGGATCGGCGGTCCCGGCCGGCAGGCGGGTCACCGTGCCGTCGGTGCTGGTCGCGTCCAGCCACTCCATGGTCTTCTCCCACACGACGCGTCCGGTCCCTCCGGGCGCCACCCTCTCCGATCGGCAGCAAGGCTCCCGCTCTTGAGGTGCGCCCGGAAGGCACCTGCCCACGACGCCGGGTACGTCAACCACCTCGCGCGCCACGCCCTGGCCCGTCCCGACCGTCCGTGAGCGGTCCCTCACGTGAGGCGTACCCCCGGACGCACGACGGCCGGGTGTCCCCGCAGGGACCCCCGGCCGTGACGTGGTGTGGCCCCGTCCAGAGGCTCACCCCGAGCGTGCGGGGGGTGAGGAGGACGGGTCCCTCCTCAGCCGCGCTTGAGCTTCTCCGCGTTGCGCTCGAGGTCCTCGAGCCCACCGCACATGAAGAAGGCCTGCTCGGGCACGTGGTCGTAGTTGCCCTCGGTGAGCGCCTTGAAGGCCTCGAGGGTCTCCGACAGCGGCACGAACGAGCCGGGCTGACCGGTGAATGCCTCGGCCACGAACATGTTCTGCGAGAGGAACCGCTCGATCCGCCGTGCGCGCTGCACGGTGACCTTGTCCTCCTCGGAGAGCTCGTCGATGCCGAGGATCGCGATGATGTCCTGCAGCTCCTGGTAGCGCTGGAGGATCTGCTTCACCGTCTGCGCGACCTGGTAGTGCTCCTGCCCGACGTACTGCGGGTCGAGGATCCGGCTGGTGGAGTCCAGCGGGTCGACGGCCGGGTAGATGCCCTTCTCCGAGATCGGCCGGGAGAGCACCGTCGTCGCGTCGAGGTGGGCGAAGGTGGTGTGCGGCGCCGGGTCGGTGATGTCGTCGGCGGGCACGTAGATCGCCTGCAGCGAGGTGATCGAGTGACCCCGCGTCGAGGTGATCCGCTCCTGCAGCTCGCCCATCTCGTCGGCGAGGGTCGGCTGGTAACCCACGGCGGAGGGCATGCGGCCCAGCAGCGTGGACACCTCGGACCCGGCCTGGGTGAACCGGAAGATGTTGTCGATGAAGAGCAGCACGTCCTGGTTCTGCTCGTCGCGGAAGTACTCCGCCATCGTCAGCGCCGACAGCGCCACCCGCAGCCGGGTGCCCGGTGGCTCGTCCATCTGGCCGAAGACCAGCGCGGTGGACTCGATGACGCCGGACTCGGTCATCTCGGTGATGAGGTCGTTGCCCTCACGGGTGCGCTCGCCGACGCCGGCGAACACCGACACGCCACCGAACTCCTGGGCGACCCGGCGGATCATCTCCTGGATCAGCACGGTCTTGCCCACGCCGGCGCCGCCGAACAGGCCGATCTTCCCGCCGGCCACGTACGGGGTGAGCAGGTCGATGACCTTGATGCCGGTCTCGAGCAGCTCGGTGCGGCCCTCGAGCTGGTCGAACCGCGGCGCGTGCCGGTGGATCGACCAGCGCGGCAGGTCCTGGCCGTAGCCGGGCTTGTCGAGGCACTCACCGAGGGCGTTGAACACGTGCCCGGTGACCTCGTTGCCCACCGGGACGCTGATGGAGCCTCCGGTGTCCCGGACCTCGGCGCCGCGGACCAGACCGTCGGTCGGGGCCATGGAGATGGTGCGGACCACGTTGTCGCCCAGGTGCTGGGCGACCTCGAGGGTCAGCGTCTTGCCCAGGTCGGCGAGGGTCACGTCGACGTGCAGGGCGTTGAACAGGTCGGGCATCGCGTCGCGCGGGAACTCGACGTCGACGACCGGCCCGGTGACCCGGACGACGCGGCCGGTCGTCTGGGTGGTCGGACGGTCCTCGGTGACGGTCATGAGGGGGGCTCCTCGGTCAGGTGGATCGGAGATCCTGCGGCCCCCGCCTCGGGCGGGGACCGGGGTGGTCAGTCGTCGGCGTTGGCTGCGACCAGCGCGTCGGCGCCACCGACGATCTCGCTGATCTCCTGGGTGATCTCGGCCTGGCGCGCCTGGTTGGCCTGGCGCGAGAGGTTCTTCGCCAGCTCCTCGGCGTTGTCCGAGGCCGACTTCATCGCCCGCCGCCGCGACGCCGACTCGGAGGCCGCGGCCTCGAGCAGCGCCGCGTAGATGCGGGTGGTGACGTACTTCGGCAGCAGCGCGTCGAGCAGCGCGTCGGCCGAGGGCTCGAACTCGTACGAGGTGGGGACGCCGGAGTCGCCGGTGCGGCCGGCCTCGCGGTCCTCCCGCTCGAAGTCGAACTCCTCGACCTCCTCGACCTCCAGCGGGGCCAGCCGCTTGGCGACCGGGACCTGTGCGAGCAGCGACCGGAACTCGGTGTAGACGATGTGCAGCTCGTCCACGCCGGCCACGCCGTGAGGACCCGGGCCGCCGTCCGCGTCGTCCGCCCCGGCGGTGAACGCGTCGATGAGGACGCGCCCGACCTCCTGGGCGTCGGGATAGGCCGGCTGCTCGGAGAACCCGGTGAAGGTCTGCACCACCGGCCGGTTGCGGAAGGAGTAGTAGGTCTCCCCCTTGCGGCCGATGACGTAGACCTGCGGCTCCTTGCCCTCCTGCCGCAGCAGCGACAGCAGCTCCTCGGTCCGCCGCAGCACGTTCACGTTGTACGAGCCGGCGAACCCGCGGTCGGAGGTGACCACCAGGACCGCGGCCCGCCGGGTCGCCTGCCGCTCGGTGAGCAGCGGGTGCTCGAGCGAGGCCGACGACGCCAGCGCGGACAGCACCCGGGTGATCTCCCGGGCGTACGGCTTGGACGCCTCCACCCGGGCCTGGGCGCGCACGATGCGGGCGCCGGCGATCAGCTCCTGGGCCGAGAAGATCTTCTTCGTCGACTGGGTGGACCGGATGCGCCGCCGCAGCGCGCGAAGGGAACCGGCCACCGGTCAGGCCTTCTTGACCTGGACGCGCTCCTGGCCACGCTCGGACGCGTCCATGGCCTCGGCCTCGGGCTCGTTGACCAGCGAGGTGCCGTCGGAGGTCGTGAACTGCTGGTAGAAGCTCTCGACGGCGCGCTCGAGGCTGCCCACCGCGTCGTCGCCCAGGGCCCGCGAGGTGCGGATCTCGTCGAAGACGCCGCTCTCGCTGCGGCCGATGTAGTCGAGGAACTCCGACTCGAACCGGCGGACGTCGGACACCGGCACGCGGTCGAGCTTGCCGGTGGTGCCCAGCCACAGCGAGACGACCTCGCGCTCGACCGGGTACGGCTGGTACTGGCCCTGCTTGAGCAGCTCCACCAGGCGCTGACCGCGGTCGAGGGTGGCCCGGCTGGAGGCGTCAAGGTCCGAGGCGAACGAGGCGAAGGCCTCGAGCTCGCGGTACTGGGCGAGGTCCAGGCGCAGGCGGCCGGCGACCGACTTCATCGCCTTGATCTGCGCCGAGCCGCCGACGCGGGACACCGAGATGCCGACGTTGATGGCCGGGCGGACACCGGAGTTGAACAGACCGGTCTCGAGGAAGATCTGCCCGTCGGTGATCGAGATGACGTTGGTCGGGATGTAGGCCGACACGTCGTTGCCCTTGGTCTCGATGAGCGGGAGACCCGTCATCGACCCGGCGCCCAGGTCGTCGGAGAGCTTGGCGCAGCGCTCCAGCAGCCGGGAGTGGAGGTAGAAGACGTCGCCCGGGTAGGCCTCGCGGCCCGGCGGGCGGCGCAGCAGCAGCGAGACGGCGCGGTAGGCCTCGGCCTGCTTGGACAGGTCGTCGAAGACGATCAGGACGTGCTTGCCCTCGTACATCCAGTGCTGGCCGATGGCCGAGCCGGTGTAGGGGGCGATGTACTTGAAGCCGGCGGCCTCCGACGCGGGAGCGGCGACGATGGTCGTGTACTCCATCGCGCCGGCCTCCTCGAGGGCCGTGCGGATCGCCGCGATCGTCGAGCCCTTCTGACCGACGGCGACGTAGATGCAGCGCACCTGCTGCTTCGGGTCGCCGGTGGCCCAGGCCTGCTTCTGGTTGATGATCGTGTCGAGCACGATCGCCGTCTTGCCGGTCTGGCGGTCGCCGATGACCAGCTGGCGCTGGCCGCGGCCGATCGGGGTCATGGCGTCGATGGCCTTGATCCCGGTCTGCAGCGGCTCGTGCACCGACTTGCGCTGCACGACGGTGGGGGCCTGCAGCTCCAGCGCGCGGCGGCCGGTGGTGGCGATCTCGCCGCCGCCGTCGATCGGGTTGCCGAGCGGGTCGACGACGCGGCCGAGGTAGCCGTCGCCGACCGGCACCGACAGGACCTCGCCGGTGCGGCGGACCTGCTGGCCCTCCTCGATGCCGGCGAAGTCACCGAGGACGACGACGCCGACCTCGCGGACGTCGAGGTTCAGCGCGAGGCCGCGGACGCCGCTCTCGAACTCGAGCAGCTCGTTGGTCATGACCGAGGGCAGGCCCTCGACCCGGGCGATGCCGTCGCCGGCCTCGGTGACGATCCCGACCTCTTCCCGGGACACGTCCGGGGAGTACTCGGTGACGTAGTTCTGGATGGCACTGCGGATCTCGTCTGCGGAGATCGTCAGCTCGGCCATGGCGCGCGTCCTCTTCCCTGCTGGGTCGTGCTGTCTGTGGTCTGGGGTGGGGCGGGTCAGCCGGCGAGCCGGCGGCCGGCGGACTCGAGCCGGTTGGCGATGCTGCCGTCGATGACCTCGTCGCCGACGCGCACGACCAGGCCGCCGAGCACCTCGGGGTCGACCGTCACCTGCAGGCCGATCGTCCGCCCGTAGATCCGGCCGAGCACGTCGCGCAGCCGCTGCTCCTGCGTCACGGTCAGCGGCACCGCCGTCGTCACGTGGGCGACCGAGCGGCCGCGCCGGGCGGAGGCCGCCACGGACAGCCGCTCGACTCGGGTCTCCGCGTTCCCCACGTGCCGGGCGGTCAGCGAGTTCCGCAGCAGCTGCTCGGTGACCGGGCTGACCCGACCCGACAGGAGCCGGTCGAGCAGCGCCGCGCGCCCCTCGGCCGGTGCCGAGTCGTCGGAGAGGATGCGGGACAACTCGGGGTCGCCGCCGACGATCCGGCCGAAGCGGAACAGCTCGTCCTCGACGCCCTCGAGCTCGCCGCGCGCCTCGGCGGCGTCCAGCGAGGCCTCGGTGGCCAGGGTCTCGGTGGCCTCGACCAGGTCCAGCGGCCGCGACCACCGCTGGCGGGCGGCGGTCTCGACCAGGTCGACGGCGGCCTCGGAGACCCGCCCGCCGAGGATCCGGCGGGCCAGTCCGGCCCGGTCGGCCGGCTTGGCCGACGGGTCGGACAGGGCCCGCCGCAGCGCCACGGTGCCGTCGAGCAGCCGCGCGACGGCGAACAGCTCGTCGGCCAGGGCCAGCAGGCCCGGGCCGGCGGCACCGGCCGTCGTCGCGGCGAGGCGCTCGCGGCTGACCGCGAGCGCCGCCCGGCTGGAGGCGTCCATCAGCGGTCGCCGCCGGGGACGAACACGGTGCTGCCGGCGCGGCCGTTGCCCGCCGCCCCGCCGGCCATGCCGTCGAGCTGGTCGAGGAACCGGTCGACGGTGCCGCGGCGCCGCGCCTCGTCCTCCAGGGACTCCCCGACCACGCGGCCGGCGAGGTCGACGGCCAGCGTGCCGATCTGGCCGCGCAGCTCGTTGACGACCGACTGGCGGTTGGCGGCCAGCTGCTCCTCGCCGCGGGCGACGATGCGCGCCGACTCCTCCTGCGCCTGGGCGCGCAGCTCCTCGAGGATCTGCTGACCCTCGGCCCGGGCCTGGTCCCGGATCTGCGCGGCCTCGGTGCGCGCCTCGGCCAGCTGGGCGCGGTACTGCTCCAGCGCGGCCTTGGCCTCGGCCTGCATGGCCTCCGCCCGCTCGATGCCGCCCTCGATGGCCTCGCGGCGGGCCCGGAAGACCTGCTCGAAGCGCGGGGCGATGAACCGGAAGAAGACCAGCATGACGATCGCGAACGCGATCAGCCCGATGATGATCTCGCCCAGCGGCGGGATCAGCGGGTTGTGGGCTTCCTCCGCTGCGAGGATGTTCATGGTCTCAGTGTCCCTGTCTCAGTCGGTGCCGGCCCGCGGGGCGCGGATCAGGTGCCGAAGACGAAGGGGACGACGAAGCCGATGAGCGCGAGCGCCTCGGAGAGCGCGAACCCGAGGAACGCGTAGGTACGGGTCAGGCCGGCCGACTCGGGCTGGCGCGCGGTGGCCTGGATGTAGGCCGCCCACACGATGCCGACGCCGATGCCCGGGCCGATGGCGGCGAGGCCGTAGCCCACGGAGCCGATGCTGCCGGACAGCTCAGCCAGAAGATCCATGACGGGGTGTTCCTCCTGTGTCGTCGCCCGGTGTCTCCGGGCGGCTTGCGGGGGTCTTGGGGGTGGTGCGGTCCGGGAGGTGCCTGCTCAGCCGGTCAGTGCTCGGCCTCGATCGAGCCGTTGAGGTAGGTCCCCATCAGCACGGTGAAGACGTAGGCCTGCAGGAAGATGACCAGCAGCTCGAAGAAGGTCATGACGATCGCCATCAGGGCCGAGACCGGGCCGAAGACGACCGAGAAGTTGTCCCGGCTGAACAGGTAGACCGCGCCGAGGGAGAACACCACCAGCAGCATGTGGCCGGCGAACATGTTCGCGAAGAGCCGGACCGCGAGCGTGAACGGCCGGACGATGAAGTTCTGCAGGATCTCGATCGGCGTGACCAGGATGTACATCGGCTTGGGCACGCCGGGCAGGAACAGGATGTCCTTGAAGTAGCGGCCGGCGCCCTGCTCGCGGATGCCGATGTAGATGTAGAGCACCCAGCAGATGGCGGCGAGCACCAGCGGGAACGCGAACTTCGACATCGGGGAGATCTGCGCGAACGGCAGGATCGACATGAAGTTGTTCGCGAGGATGAAGAAGAACAGCGACGCGAGGAACGGCGCGAAGGGGATCCCCCGGGGGCCGACGACGTCGCGGGCGATCCCGTCCCGGACCAGCGAGTAGCCGCTCTCGCCGATGAACTGCATCTTGCCCGGCACGATCTGCGGCTTGCGGACCGTGAGGACCATGAAGACGAGCATCGCCAGCGTGGCGAACCACAGCCCGAGCGTGATGCGCGTGATCTCGAAGTCGATGCCGAAGAGCGAGAACTCGGCGAGCGGCTCCGGGTAGAACTCGCCCAGGCCGGGAGCCTGGAAGCCGTCTCCGGACCCGCCGCCCTCGGCGGCGAGCACGTCCACGAGCGCGAGGGCGCTGGAGGTCACCGTTGTCCCTTCTGCGTCCTGGGCCGGCTCCGTCGTCCGCCCGGGGTGTTGCCCTGCTCGGGTGCACCAGGGTCTGGTGGCAGCCCGCCGAACCGTTTGACGACCAGGTAGATGGCCGCCGAGATGCCGAGGAGGATCCCGACCGGCAGGAACACCCGCGTGTCCAACCACCGGTCGAGCAACCACCCGGCTCCGCCCCACACGGCCATCCCGGAGATCATGGTCCCGATGACGGCCCAGCCGGTCTCGGCACCGCTGCCCCGAGGGGCTGGTCGCGCAGGTCGGGGCCGGGGCTCCCCACGGGTGGGGTCGTCCTCGGCCATCGCCCGGACACTATCAGCCGCGTGTCGGGGCGCCTCCCGGTGCCGGGGGGACCGTCGCCTGACCGGGTGGCGCGGGCGGCGTCACGTAGTACAGCGGGCGGGTCCACACCCACCGGAGCTGCACCCCGCTCCACAGCAGGGCCCCCACGACCACCGCCCACGCCAGCGTGCGCCGGTCGAGCCAGCCGTCCTCGGGCAGCGCGGTGAGGATCCCGAACAGCACGATCGCCTTGACGAAGAAGGTGCCCAGCGCCGCCGGCAGCGTGAAGGTGTCGTTGATCCGCCCGGCCCAGGCGATGACCACGCCGGAGACGACGAAGAACGCCGTCACCACCAGCGCGCCGACCAGGACCCCGACGGCGTCGGGCCAGCCGAGCACCAGGCCGACGACCACGGCCGCGGCGACGGCGACCGAGCCGGTGACCAGCGTGCCGACCCTGAGGAACGACAGGTCCCACGGGACCTGCGCGACCGGGCGGGGCGCGCTCACCGGAGCCCCTGGCCGGCCCCGGCCGCGCGCGGCGCGGTCGGGGTGGTGGTCGCCGCGGCCGGTCCGGCGGCCGGCACCGGGGGCCCTGCCGGCGGCGCGGGCTCCGGGGACCGGCGCCCGGCGCGGTGTGCCCGCGCGGTCGGGTGGGCGGCGCGGCTGCGGCGGCGCTGCTCGGCGATCTCGGCGGCCCGGGCCTCCCGGGCGGCACGCCGGGCGTGCGGGGCGAGGACGACGACGACACCCACGACGAGCAGCACCCCGATCACGACGAGCAGCTCGACCGTCCCGCCGGTGACCGAGAGGGCCACCGCGCCGAAGGACAGGAGAGCCGCCCAGAAGTACATGGTCAGCACCGCCCGGCGGTGCGAGTGCCCGATGGACAGCAGCCGGTGGTGCAGGTGCATCTTGTCGGGCGAGAACGGCGACTGCCCGCGCCGGGTCCGGCGGACCACCGCCAGGAGCAGGTCGACGAACGGGATGAAGAGCACCGCGATCGGCACCAGCAGCGGCAGGGCCAGCGGCAGCAGGCTGGCCGCGGAGTCGAAGGACTGGGCGTCGACCCGGCCGGTGGCGCTCACCGCGGCGGCCGAGAGCATCAGGCCCACGAGCATCGACCCGGAGTCGCCCATGAAGATGCGCGCCGGGCTGAAGTTGTGCGGCAGGAAGCCCAGGCAGGCCCCGGCGAGCACCGCCGTCACCAGGGCCGGGGCGCTGGCGACCTCGTCGTAGCCGACCCGGCTGAGGTTGTAGCTGTAGGCGAAGAAGGCCAGCGCCGCGATGGCCGAGACGCCCGCGGCCAGCCCGTCGAGGCCGTCGATGAAGTTGAGCGCGTTGACCGTGAGGACGGTCAGCAGGATGGTCAGCGGCACGCCGACGTCCGGGCCGAAGGAGATGGTCCCGATGTCGGCGACCGGCAGGAACAGGAACGCCAGCTGGACGCCGAGCAGCACCATGACGCCGGCGGCGGCGATCTGGCCGGTGAGCTTGGTGAGCGCGTCGAGCCCGAACTTGTCGTCGAGGACGCCGAGCAGACAGATCAGCCCGCCGGCGACGAGCACGGCGGCGGTCTGCGAGTCGTCGAAGGTGCGCTGCAGCGCGGGCAGCCGGGTGGCCACCAGCACCGCCGCCGCGACCCCGAGGTACATGGCCACGCCCCCGCCGCGGGGGGTGGGGATGACGTGCACGTCGCGCTCGCGCGGGGCGGCCATCATCCGCAGCCGCACCGCCGCGATCCGCACCACCGGGGTGGCCAGGAAGGTGACCAGGCCCGCGGTCAGCAGGACGACGGCGTACTCGCGCACGGCTCAGCCCCCGTGCGGACCGCGCGCGGTCCCGGCCGGGCGCGCGGCGGGCGTGCTCATCGCGACGGTGCTCCCGGGGGCGAGACGGCGGCGGACGGGACGGGCGGTACCCCCACGGTATCCCCCCGTCACCGGACGGAGCGGGATCCGCAGCCGCCGGTGACCGGCCCCTAGTCCGTGACCTCGGGCACGACCTCGCGCAGCCGCTCGACCGGCACCGCGCCCACCCGCAGGACGCGCGGCACCGGGCCGGTGCAGTCGACGATCGTGCTGGCCGCCGAGCCGGCGCGCGGGCCGCCGTCGAGGACGACCGCGGCGTGCTCGCCGAGCTGCGCGTCCGCCTCCTGCGCACTCGTGGCGGCGGGCCGGCCGGAGCGGTTGGCGCTGGAGACGGCGAGCGGGCCGGTGCGGCGCAGCAGGTCGCGGGCGACGTCGTCGTCGGGGAGGCGGACGGCGACCGTCCCCTCGGCGTCGCCCAGGTCCCAGGCCAGCGACGGGGCGTGCTCGACGACGAGGGTCAGCCCGCCCGGCCAGAAGGTCTCGGCCAGCCGCTGCGCCACCCGGGGCACGCTCATCGTCAGCCCGGCCATCGTCGACGCCTCCCCGATGAGCACGGGGACCGGCATGGCGCGGCCGCGGTTCTTCGCCGCCAGCAGGCCGGAGACCGCGGCGGGCGAGAAGGCGTCGGCGCCGACGCCGTAGACGGTGTCGGTGGGCAGCAGGACCAGCTCGCCCCGGGCGATCGCGGCGGCGGCGGCGTCGAGACCCGCGGCGCGCTGCTCGGGGTCGGTGCAGTCGTAGAGGTCGGCCACGGGCGGTCAGTCTCCCCCAGCCCGGACCGCGGTCGTGAACCGCGGCCTCCCGGCGAGGTCGGGGTGGTCCGCGACGGACGTGAAGTCGCCGGTGCCGCGCACCAGCGCGGGCAGCGCGCTCCCCTGCTGGTCGGCGTGCTCGATGCCCAGGCCGCCGCCGGGTCGCAGCAGCCGGGCCGCCGTCGTCAGCAGCCCGCGGACGACGTCGAGGCCGTCCGGGCCGCCCCACAGCGCGAGCGGCGGGTCGTGGTCCGCGACCTCGCGCGGCACCCGCGCGCCGTCGGGGACGTAGGGCGGGTTCGACACGACGAGGTCGACGGTGCCGTCGAGGTCGCGCAGCAGGCCCGGGTCGGTCATGTCGCCGGCGAGCACGGGAACCGGCCGGTCCCCCGCCGCGGCGCGCAGGGCGGCGTTGTGGCGGGTCCACTCGATCGCCTGCGGGTCGCGCTCGACCGCGGTGACCCGCGCGCCGGGGTGCTCGTGCGCGATGGACAGCGCGATCGCGCCTGACCCGCTGCCCAGGTCGACGACGACCGGCTCGTCGACGCCCGCGAGCCGCGCCAGCGCCCACTCGACGAGCTGCTCGGTCTCGGGCCGGGGCACGAACACGCCGGGGCCGACGGCGAGCTCGAGGTGGCGGAACGGCGCCCGGCCGGTGAGGTGCTGCAGCGGGACGCGGGCGGCACGCTGGTCGAGCAGCGCGGTGAAGCGGGCGGCGGCGGCGGCGTCGACGTCGTCGCGGGTGAGCAGCGCCGTCCGGGAGGCGCCGAGGACGTGGGCGAGCAGCAGCTCGGCGTCCACGCGGGGCGACTCCACGCCGGCCTCGGCCAGGCGGCGGGCGGCGCCGGCGAGCAGCGTGCGGGTGTTCAGGAGCCGGCCGCCATGAGCTCGGCGGTGTGCGCGCGGGTGAGCGCGTCGATGACCGGGTCGAGCTCGCCGTCGAGGACCTGGTCGAGGTTGTGCGCCTTGAAGCCGACCCGGTGGTCGGAGATGCGGCTCTCCGGGAAGTTGTAGGTACGCACCCGCTCGCTGCGGTCGACCGTGCGGACCTGGCTGCGGCGCTGGTCGCTGGCGGTGGCCGCGGCCTCCTCGCGGGCGGCGGCCAGCAGCCGGGAGCGCAGCACGCGCAGCGCCGACTCGCGGTTCTGCAGCTGGCTCTTCTCGTTCTGGGAGCTGACCACGATGCCGGTGGGCAGGTGGGTGATCCGCACGGCGGAGTCGGTGGTGTTCACGCTCTGCCCGCCGGGGCCGGACGAGCGGAAGACGTCGATGCGCAGGTCGTTGGGGTCGACGGTGACGTCGACCTCCTCGGCCTCGGGCAGCACGAGCACGCCGACGGCCGAGGTGTGGATGCGGCCCTGCGACTCGGTGACCGGCACCCGCTGCACCCGGTGGACGCCGCCCTCGAACTTCAGCCGCGACCAGATGCCCTCGTCGGTGCGGGACTTCACCGCGATCGAGACGTCCTTGTAGCCGCCGAGCTCGGCGGGGACGGCGTCGAGGACCTCGGTGGCCCAGCCGCGGCGCTCGGCGTAGCGCAGGTACATGCGCAGCAGGTCGCCGGCGAACAGCGCGGACTCCGCACCGCCCTCCCCCGCCTTGATCTCGAGGATGACGTCCTTGTCGTCGTCGGGGTCCTTCGGCAGCAGCAGCTCGCGCAGCCGGCCGGTGAGCTCGTCGATGCGCGTCTCGAGGCCGCGGGCCTCCTCGGCGAACGAGGGGTCCTCGGCGGCCAGCTCGCGGGCGGCGTCGAGGTCGTCGCGGGCGGCGTCGAGCGCGCGGGCGGTCTCCACGAGGGGTGCCAGCTGGGCGTAGCGGCGGCCCAGGCGCCGGGCGCGGCCGGCGTCGGCGTGCACCGCGGGATCGGCCAGCTCGGTCTCCAGCGCGGCGTGCTCCTCGAGCAGCCCGCGCAGCCGGTCGGGCGCGGCGTCGGTCGGGCTGCTCATGGGGGGCTGTCTCCTGGCGGGAGCGGCAGAAATGGCCATTTCTGCCGGAGGGGCGGGGGCGGACACGACGACGGCGCCCGTCCCACGCGAGGTGGGACGGGCGCCGTCGGGGGTGCTACTTGCCGGCGGTGGCGCCGCGCTTGCCGAACCGCTTCTCGAAGCGGGCCACGCGGCCACCGGTGTCGAGGATCCGCTGCTTGCCCGTGTAGAAGGGGTGGCAGGCGGAGCAGGTCTCGACGGTCAGCGTGCCGCCGGGGGCGGTGCTGCGGGTGGTGAAGGTGTTCCCACACCCACAGGTCACCGTGGTGGTGTGGTAGTCGGGGTGGATACCGGACTTCATGATGCGGGCCTCTTCCGGGGACGTCTCGGTGCTGTTGTCGTGAACGCCGGCGGCCGGCCGGTCATTCCGGCCGCGCAGCGGGGCTCGGCCGACCAGTATCCCCGATCGGCCGAGCGCGGCGGCGGGCGGTGCGTCAGTCGCGCTCGGGGCCGAGCGTCGTCTTCTGGATCTGCATGAGGAACTCGACGTTGTTGCGCGTCTTGCGCAGCTTGTCGAGCAGCAGCTCCAGCGCCTGCTGCGGCTCGAGCGCGGAGAGCACCCGGCGCAGCTTGATGACGATGGCCAGCTCGTCGGGCGAGAGGAGGATCTCCTCCTTGCGGGTGCCCGACGCGTTGACGTCGACGGCCGGGAAGACCCGCTTGTCCGCCAGGCGGCGGTCGAGCTTGATCTCCGCGTTCCCCGTGCCCTTGAACTCCTCGAAGATGACCGTGTCCATCGTCGAGCCGGTCTCGACCAGCGCCGACGCGAGGATGGTCAGCGAGCCGCCGTTCTCGATGTTGCGGGCGGCCCCGAGGAAGCGCTTGGGCGGGTAGAGCGCCGTCGAGTCGACACCGCCGGACAGGATCCGCCCGCTGGCCGGGGCGGCCAGGTTGTAGGCGCGGCCCAGGCGGGTGATCGAGTCCAGCAGGACGACGACGTCGTGGCCCATCTCGACCAGGCGCTTGGCGCGCTCGATCGACAGCTCCGCGACGGTCGTGTGGTCCGACGGCGGCCGGTCGAAGGTCGAGGCGATGACCTCGCCCTTCACCGAGCGCTGCATGTCGGTGACCTCCTCGGGCCGCTCGTCGACGAGGACGACCATGAGGTGGCACTCGGGGTTGTTCGTGGTGATCGCGTTGGCGATCGCCTGCAGCACCATCGTCTTGCCGGCCTTGGGCGGCGACACGATGAGCGCGCGCTGCCCCTTGCCGATCGGCATGACCAGGTCGATGACCCGGGTGGTCAGCTGGTGCGGGTCGGTCTCCAGCCGCAGCCGCTCCTGCGGGTAGAGCGGGGTCAGCTTGGTGAACTCCGGCCGGTTGCGGGCCTGCTCGGGGTCCAGGCCGTTGACCGAGTCGAGGCGGACCAGCGCGTTGTACTTGTCCTTGCGCTCGCCCTCGCGCGGCTGGCGGACGGCGCCGGTGATCGCGTCACCGCGGCGCAGGCCGTGCCGGCGCACCTGGGACAGCGACACGTACACGTCGTTCGGGCCGGTCAGGTAGCCCGAGGTCCGGACGAACGCGTAGTTGTCCAGGACGTCGAGGATGCCGGCGACCGGCAGCAGGACGTCGTCCTCGCTGACCGTCGGCTCGCTGGGCTGGTCGAAGCGGTCCCGGCCGTTGCGGCGGTTGCGGTCCCGGTAGCGGCGCCCGCGGCGGCCGCGGCCGCCCTCGAAGTCGTCGTCGTCCTCGTCGTTGCGGTTGTCCCCGCGGTCGTTCCGGTCGGCGCGGTCGTTCGGCCGGGCGTTGCGGTCGGCGCGCTCGCCGCGGTCGGGGCCGCGCCCGTCCCGCTGACCGTCGCGGTTGCCGTCGCGCTGCCCGTCGCGGTTGCCGCGCTCGGCACGGTCGCCGTCGCGGGGATCGCGGCCGTCCCGGGTGCCGTCGCGCTGCCCGTCGCGCTGACCGCGCTCGGCGCGGTCGCCGTCGCGGGAGTCGCGGCCGTCCCGGTTGCGGTTGCGGTCCCGGTTGCGGGCCGGGCGGTCGCCCTCGGCACGGTCGCCGTCGCCGCGGTCGCCGTCGGTGCGGTCACCGGCGGCCCGCTCGCCCTCGGTCCGCTCCGCGGGCGGGGCGGCCGGCGTGGCGGCGGCGGGGGCCTCGGCGGCCGGGGCCGCGGCAGCAGGGGCTTCGGCAGCAGGGGCCGCGGCGGCGGGCGCGTCCGAGGTGGGGGTGCCGGCCGGGCGGCTGGCGGCACGCCGGCGACGCGGGGCGCCCTCGGCGGGGGCGTCGGCGGCGGGGGCGGTCACCGGACCGCTGTTGGCGCCCCCGGTGACGGGGGCCTCGACCGGCGTGGCGGTGGCGGCGACGGCGTCGGCGCCCCGCGAGGCGGGGACGTCGGGGGCCGCGTCGGCCGGGGCGCCGGGCGCCGGGACGCTGCCCGGCGTCGCGCCGCCGACCTGGCGGGCGGAGATGGCGGCGACGAGGTCGCCCTTGCGCATGCGGCCCGTGCCGGGGATGCCCAGCTCCGCCGCGAGCCGCTGCAGCTCGGGGAGCAGCATGCCGGCCAGCCCGCTGCCGCGGCGGCGGGAGCGGGCCGCCGCGCCGGAGGCCGCAGGTGCCTCGCCCGCAGCGCCCTCGGGGGCGCCGGTGGTGGCGAGGTCGGTGGTTTCGCTCACGTACAGGTCCTTCCCTGCGGTGACCTGCGCCTACCAGCGCAGGAGGTGACCCGGCGCCGCCCCGTCCATCTGTTCCGGACAGGGGGGACGGCGGATCCAGTGGGTGCGGAGCGGGGATCAGCGTCGACAGGAAGGTCGTCTGCAACGTTCCGCGCGAGGCTCGCCCGAGGGGCGGCTACGCAGCAAGCGTAGGACTCGCCCCACGGACGGGACAACACCGCTGACCAGCGGAGTGTTCCTCGTTACGAAGACGATACCCCAGGCGTCACTCGCACCACGCGCGCGCCGCCGTGGTCCACCTCCAGGGGGTACACCCGCCACCCGTCCGGGGTGATCGCGCTCACCTCGCGCACCGCCGCCGCCTCCCCCGGGACGTCGCCGGGGTGCCGCCGCGCGAGCACGAGGACACTGGGCCCGGCCCCGGACACGACGGCGGCGTGACCGGCCGCGCGCAGCCGGTCGACCAGCGCGATCGTGTCCGGCATCGCGGCCGCGCGCTGCCGCTGGTGCAGCCGGTCGTCGGTGGCCTCGAGCAGCATCGTGGGCTCCGCGGTCAGCGCGTGCACCAGCAGCGCGGCGCGGGCGGCGTTGAACGCGGCGTCGGCGTGCGGCACCAGGTCCGGCAGCAGCGTGCGCGCGGTGTGCGTCGACAGGGTCGCCTCCGGCACCAGCACCACCGGCACGACGTCCTCGCTCACCGGCAGCCGGTCGGCCCGCGCGCCCCCGGGCGTCGTCCACGACAGCGTCGCGCCGCCGAGCAGGCACGCGGCGACGTTGTCCGGGTGCCCCTCGAGCTCGTCGGCCAGCCGCAGCACCGCGTCGTCGTCCCGGACGTCGACGTCGGGGCACAGCTCGAACGCGCCGACCACACCGGCGACGACCGCCGCGGCCGACGAGCCCATCCCCCGGCCCTGCGGGATCGCGTTCTCCGCGCGCACGCACAGGCCCGGCGGGGTCCAGCCCAGCCGCTCGCACGCGGCGCGGAAGGCCCGCACGACCAGGTGCCGCTCGTCGGTGGGCAGCTCCCCCGCCCCGACGCCGGACACCTCGACGGCGAGCCCGGAGTCGGCGACGGCGAACTCGACGACGTCGTGCAGCGTCAGCGCGAGGCCGGCGCAGTCGAACGCGGGACCGAGGTTGGCGCTGGTCGCGGGCACGCGGACCCGCACCGAGGAGCGAGCGGCCACTCAGAGACCCAGCTGCACGGCGGCCGCGGCGGCGTCGACCGGCACGGTCACCGGGGCGGGCGCCCCGGAGATCGCCCACTCCGGGTCCTTGAGCCCGTTGCCGGTGACGGTGCACACGACGCGCTGCCCCGGCTCCAGCTCCCCGGCCGCGGCCACCTTGAGCAGCCCGGCGACCGAGGCGGCCGAGGCGGGCTCGACGAAGACCGCCTCGCTGCGGGCGAGCAGCCGGTAGGCGGCGAGGATCTCGCGGTCGGTGACGGCGTCGATGCGGCCGCCGGACTCGTCGCGGGCGGCCAGCGCCTTGGTCCACGACGCCGGGTTGCCGATGCGGATCGCCGTCGCGATGGTGCTCGGGTTCTCGACGACCCGGCCGGTGACGATCGGCGCGGCGCCGGCGGCCTGGAAGCCGAACATCCGCGGCCGCCGGGTGGCCGGGCCGTCGGCCTCGTACTCGCGGTAGCCCTGCCAGTAGGCGGTGATGTTGCCGGCGTTGCCGACCGGCAGGCAGTGCACGTCGGGGGCGTCGCCGAGGACGTCGACGATCTCGAACGAGGCGGTCTTCTGCCCCTCGATGCGGTACTGGTTGACGCTGTTGACCAGGCTGACCGGGTAGTCGATCGCCAGCTTGCTGGCCAGCGCCAGGCAGTCGTCGAAGTTGCCCTCGACCTGCAGCAGCTTGGCGCCGTGCACCAGCGCCTGGGCGAGCTTGCCGAGCGCGATCTTCCCCTGCGGCACGAGGACGGCGCAGACCATCCCGGCGCGCGCGGCGTAGGCCGCGGCGCTGGCGCTGGTGTTGCCGGTGGACGCGCAGATGACCGCCCGCGAGCCCTCCTCGAGCGCCTTGGTGATGGCCATGGTCATGCCGCGGTCCTTGAACGACCCGGTCGGGTTCGCGCCCTCGACCTTGAGGAACACCTCGCAGCCGGTGCGCCGGGACAGCTCGACGGCGGGCACCAGCGGGGTCGCGCCCTCCTGCAGCGTGACCACCGGCGTGGTGGCGCTGACCGGCAGCCGCGACCGGTAGGCCTCGATCAGCCCGGGCCAGACCGGCGAGACGGCACCGTGCAGCGTCCCCGTCATGACAGACCCTCCACCCTCAGCACGCTGGTGACCCCGCGGACCGCGGGGACCTCCCGGAGCGCGGCGATCGTCGCCGACAGCGCCGCGTCGGGGGCGCTGTGCGTGACGATGACCAGCGTGGCGGCGTCGCCGTGCCCGTCCTGGCGGACGGTGGCGATGCTCACCCCGTGCTCGGCGAAGGCGGTCGCGACGGTCGCCAGCACCCCGGGGACGTCGGCCACGTCGAGGCTGACGTGGTACCGGGTGGGCGTCTCGGCGATCGGCCGGGCCGGCAGCTCGGCGTAGGCGGTGGGCCCGGCCCCGGCGGCGCCGGCCACCCGGTTGCGGGCGACGGCGACCAGGTCGCCGAGCACGGCGCTCGCGGTGGGCTCGCCGCCGGCGCCCTGCCCGTAGAACATCAGCTGCCCCGCGGCCTCGGCCTCGACGAAGACGGCGTTGAACGCCCCGCCGACGGCGGCCAGCGGGTGCGACGTCGGGATCATCGCCGGGTGGACGCGGACGGCGACCGACTCGCCCTCCCCGTCCCCGTTGGCCGGCACCCGCTCGCAGATGGCCAGCAGCTTCACCGTGCAGCCGATCTCGGCGGCGCGGGCGACGTCGGTGGCGGTGACCGACGAGATGCCCTCGCGGTGCACGTCGGCGGCGGTGACCGCGGTGTGGAACCCCAGCGAGGCGAGGATCGCGGCCTTCGCGGCGGCGTCGAAGCCGTCGACGTCGGCGGTCGGGTCGGCCTCGGCGTAGCCGAGCTCGGTGGCCTCGGCCAGCGCCTCGGCGAAGCCGTGCCCGGTCTCGGCCATCCGCGACAGGATGTAGTTGGTCGTGCCGTTGACGATGCCGACCACCCGCCGGATCTGGTCGCCGGCCAGCGACTCGCGCAGCGGCCGCAGCAGCGGGATCGCCCCGGCCACCGCGGCCTCGTAGTAGAGGTCGACGCCGGCCTTGGCGGCGGCGGCGTGCAGGGCGACGCCGTCCTCGGCGAGCAGCGCCTTGTTCGCGCTGACCACCGACTTGCCGGCCTCGATCGCCGCCTGGATGAGCGTGCGCGCCGGCTCGATCCCGCCGATGACCTCGACGACCAGGTCGACGTCGTCGCGGGTGACCAGGCCGAGCGCGTCGGTGGTCAGCAGGTCGGCGGGCACGTCCGGGTGCCGGTCGGGCCGGCGGACGGCGACCCCGGCGACCTGCACCGGGCGCCCGACCCGGGCGGTGAGGTCGGCGGCCTGCTCGTCGACCAGGCGCAGCACCGCGCTGCCGACGGTGCCGCAGCCGAGCAGGGCGACCTTGAGCGGTTTCACGAGCGGGCTCCCACCGGGTGCTCGGGCGCGGGCTGGTCGATCGCCGGGGACGGGGCGGGCGTCGCGGCCAGCACGGCGTCGAGGGCGAACACGTCGGACAGTGTCTGACGCCGCACGATCTCGGTGGCGGCGCCGTCCCGCACGGCCAGCACCGGCGGCTTGAGCAGGTAGTTGTAGTTGCTGGCCATCGACCAGCAGTAGGCGCCGGTGGCGGCGACGGCGAGCAGGTCGCCGGGCTGCACGTCCGAGGGCAGCCACAGGTCGCGGACCAGCACGTCGCCGCTCTCGCAGTGCTTGCCGACGACGCGGCACAGCGCCGGCGGGGCGTCGGAGGTGCGGTTGGCCAGCACGCAGGTGTAGCTCGCGTCGTAGAGCGCGGTGCGGATGTTGTCGCTCATCCCGCCGTCGACGGAGACGTAGTTGCGCACCTGCGGCCCGCCGTGGCCGCCGCCGAGCCGGACCGGCTTGATCGTGCCGATCTCGTACAGCGTGACGGTGCCGGGCCCGGCGATCGCGCGGCCGGGCTCGACGGCCAGCCGCGGCACCGGCAGGTCCAGCGCGGCGCACTCGGCGGCGACGACGGTGCGCAGCCGGCGGGCGACGTCGGCGGGGGTGACCGGGTCGTCGTCGGACAGGTAGGCGATGCCGAACCCGCCGCCGAGGTTGAGCTCCTCCAGCACCTCGCCGGTGGCCTGGTGCACCTGCCCCATGAGCCCGACGACGCGGTGCGCGGCGGCCTCGAAGCCCGCGGTGTCGAAGATCTGCGAGCCGATGTGGCTGTGCAGCCCGGACAGGTGCAGCGCGGGCTCGCGGATCACCCGCACGGCCGCGGTCAGCGCGTCGCCGGTGGCCAGCGAGAAGCCGAACTTCTGGTCCTCGTGGGCGGTGGCGATGAACTCGTGGGTGTGCGCCTCGATGCCGACCGTGGTGCGCACCAGCACCGGCACCGGGCCGCCGCCGGCGGCGACCCGCGCCTCGGCCATGGGCACCAGCCGGTCGATCTCGTCGAAGGAGTCGAGCACGACGTGGCCGATGCCGGAGTCCACGGCCAGCTGCAGCTCGACCAGCGACTTGTTGTTGCCGTGCAGCGCGATCCGCTCGGCGGGGAAGCCGGCGGCCAGCGCGACGGCGAGCTCGTTGCCGCTGCAGGCGTCCAGGTGCAGGCCGTCGTCGGCGATCCAGCGGGCCACCTGGCCGCAGAGGAACGCCTTGGAGGCGTAGTGCACGTCGGCGCCGTCGAAGGCGGCGGCGAAGTCGGCGGCGCGGCCGCGGAAGTCCTCCTCGTCGAGGACGAACAGCGGGGTGCCGTGTGTGCGGGCGAGCTCGGTGACCGGCCTGCCGCCCAGGTGCAGCTCGCCGTCGACCCGGCGGGCCGTGCGCGGCCAGACCTGGGGGTCGAGCGCGCCGAGGTCGGCCGGGGGCATCCCGGCCGAGGGCTCCGGGGCGAAGGCGCCGTGGAGGGGCCCCGCCGGGTGGGCCCTCACATCCGCTCCGGCGCGGAGACGCCGAGCACGCCCAGGCCGTTGCGCAGCACCACCGCGGTTGCCGCGCACAGCCACAGCCGGGCGGTGGTCAGCGGCGTCGCCTCCTCGTCGCCGCGGGGCAGGACCCGGCAGGCGTCGTAGAAGCGGTGGTAGGTGCCGGCCAGCTCCTCGAGGTAGCGGGCCACCCGGTGCGGGGCGCGCAGCTCGGCGGCCGAGGACACCACCCGCGGGAACTCGCCGATCGCCCGGAGCAGGTCGTTCTCCCGCTCGTGCGCCAGCAGCCCCGTGTCGACGCCGTCCGCCTCCCCCAGCGCGAGGCCGAGGTCGGCGGCGTTGCGCAGCACCGAGGAGATCCGCGCGTGCGCGTACTGGACGTAGAAGACCGGGTTGTCGCTGGTGCGCCGGCTCCACAGCTCGACGTCGATGTCGATCGTCTGGTCCACCGAGGCGCGGGCCAGGGCGTACCGGGCGGCGTCCACGCCGATCGCGTCGGTGAGGTCGGAGAGCAGCACGATCGTGCCCGCCCGCTTGCTCATCCGGACCGGCTCGCCGTCGCGCAGCAGGTTGACCAGCTGGCCGATGAGGATCTCGAGGTGGGTGTCCGGGTCGTCGCCGGTGGCGGCCACCAGCGCCTTGTACCGGCCGACGTAGCCGGAGTGGTCGGCGCCGAGCATGATCACGACCCGGTCGAAGCCGCGGGCCCGCTTGTCCAGGTAGTAGGCGCAGTCGGAGGCGAAGTACGTCGTCTCGCCGTCGGCCTTGACCAGCACGCGGTCCTTGTCGTCGCCGAAGTCGGTAGTGCGCAGCCACACCGCGCCGTCGGACTCGTAGACGTGCCCCTGCTCCCGCAGCCGGGCCAGGGCCTTGTCCACCGCGCCGGTGTCGTACAGCGACCTCTCGGAGAACCAGACGTCGAAGTCGACGCCGAAACCCTCCATCGACCGGCGGATCTCGTCGAGCATCAGCGCGACGCCGCGGTCCCGGAAGGTCTGCCGCTGCGCGTCGTCGTCGCGGTCGAGGACGTCGGGCACCTCGGCGACGACGGCGGCGGCGATGTCGGCGATGTAGGCGCCGCCGTAGCCGTCCTCGGGCACCGGCTCGCCCTTCGCGGCGGCCTGCAGGCTGCGGGCGAAGCGGTCGATCTGCGCGCCGGCGTCGTTGATGTAGTACTCACGGGTCACGTCGGCGCCGCTGGCCTGCAGCAGCCGGCCGATCGCGTCGCCGACGGCGGCCCACCGGCTGCCGCCGATGTGCACCGGCCCGGTGGGGTTGGCGGAGACGAACTCGAGGTTCAGGCGCTGCCCGGCCAGCGTGGCGGTCCGGCCGTAGGCCTCCCCCGCGGTGACCGCCTGCACGGCGATCCGCCCCAGCGCGCCCTGCGCGAGGGTGATGTTGAGGAAGCCGGGACCGGCGACGTCGACCCGCTCCACGGCCGGCTGCGCGCGCAGCTCCTCGGCCAGCAGGTCGGCGACGGCGCGCGGCGGCATGCCGGCGGGCTTGGCCAGGCGCAGGGCGACGTTGGTCGCGTAGTCGCCGTGCTCGGGGTTCTTGGGGCGCTCGACGAGGACGTCGTCGGGGACGGCGACGGCGAGCGTGCCGCGCTCGACGACCGCCGCGACCGCGGTCCGGACGAGGTCGCGCAGCTGCTCGGGTGTCACCGCGTCATCGTAGGCAGCGGCCGCGACCCGGCTCCCCGCCGCACCTGCGTTGCCAGGGTGCGCACAGGTGCGCGACCTAGACTCGCGTGCTGAGGCAGGCGCGAGTCCTGCCGCGCCGGAGCGCCCATCGTGCGCCACGACCGGCGGACGCACCACCCGACGATCACTGAGGAGAGCACGTGGCGAAGGACCGCAAGCCCGAGGCCGGCCGCGCCGGAGGCGGGTCGAGCCGGTCCGGGTCCGGCGCACGTCCGGTGTCGACGGCGAAGTCGGGCAGCGGGTCGTCGGCCCGCCCGCCCGCCGGCCGCCCCGGGGGCCGCGGCCGCACCCGCCCGCCGACGCAGGTGGTGACGCAGCAGCGGCCGTGGGGCCTGATCGCCGCCGCCGTCGCCGTCGTGGTGTTCGCCGCCGCGGCCATCACCTACGCCGTCGTCCAGGTGCGGCAGTCCGACGCCGCGAAGATCGACGCCCTCGACGAGATCTCCGGAATCCAGGGCTTCGACTACGCCGCCGGCCAGGAGCACGTCGCCACCCCGGTGGAGTACGAGCAGACGCCGCCGGTCGGCGGCCCGCACGACGGCGAGTGGGCCGACTGCACCGGCACCGTCTACGACGTCGACATCCGGCACGAGAACGCCGTCCACTCGATGGAGCACGGCGCCGTGTGGATCACGTACGACCCGGACGCGGTCACCGGCGACGACGTCGAGAAGCTCGCCGAGCTGGTCGACGGCGTCTCCGGCCGGCTGCTGTCGCCCTACGCCGGCCTGGACTCCGCGGTCAGCCTGCAGTCCTGGAACCACCAGCTGAAGGTCGACTCCGTCGACGACCCGCGGATCGAGCAGTTCGCCGACTTCCTCACCTTCAACTCCGAGGTCGAGGGCGCCTACCCCGAGGTCGGCGCCAGCTGCGAGAACCCGACCTTCATCAGCGACCCGCTCGTCACCGGCGACGCGAGCCGCGGCGCGGGCGCGACCACCGACGCGCCGACCACGCCGACCATGGGTGCCGACGGCTCCACCGAGTCCCCGACGGAGTGACCGCGCCGTGACCGCCACCGCCGCCCGCGCCGGGCAGGAGACCCCCGCGCCGGCCCCCCGCCCGCGCGGCCGCGGCCTGCGGGCCGCGCTCCTGGCCGTCATCGCCGTCGCGCTGGTCGCGCTCGGCGGCGGGCTGGCGGTGGGGCTCGGCATCGGGCAGGAGGCGACGCCGACGGCGGACTCCGTCGACGCCGGCTTCTCGCGGGACATGGCGGTGCACCACCGGCAGGGCGTGGAGATGGCCAACCTGGCCCTCGAGCGCAGCACGGACCCCGAGATCCGGCAGATCGCCTTCGACATCTCCAGCACCCAGACCAACCAGGCCGGGCAGATGGAGGGCTGGCTCGCGCTGTGGGGTCTCCCCCGCTCCGGCGGTGAGCACATGGCGTGGATGGGCGGCGAGCACGCCGGCCACGACACGTCCTCGATGTCCGGTTCCGGCGGCGCGCTGATGCCCGGCATGGCCACCGAGGACGAGCTCGCCGCCCTGCGGTCGCTGTCGGGGCCGGCGTTCGACGTCGAGTTCCTGCGGCTGATGATCCGCCACCACCAGGGCGGCTTCGACATGGCGCAGTACGCCGCGGACAACGCCGCCGAGCCGGCCGTGCGGAGGCTGGCCCGCTCGATCGCCGAGACGCAGACCGCCGAGGTGACGACGATGGTCGGCATGCTGACCGCGCGGGGCGGGACGCCGCTGCCGGCGCCCTGACCCGCCGCCGGGACGGGCGGGGAGGGCTGGTAACTTCTCTCCTGCCCCGAGCCCCCGTAGCTCAGGGGATAGAGCACCGCCCTCCGGAGGCGGGTGCGCAGGTTCGAATCCTGCCGGGGGCACTCCCTGCTGCACGGCCCGGACGGTCCCCCGTCCGGGCCGTTCCCGTCTTCGGCCCGCGGCGGTCCGCTCGCGGCGGCGACGAGTTCCGCGCACCGGGGTGGTCGTCTGCGTGTGGTCACGGACGAGACGCTGATCCGGATCGGCCGGGCGGTGCAGCTGGCCCACCGGGGCGAGCGGGAGGCCGCCCGCGCGCTGTTCGCCGCGACCTGGGTCGAGATCGGCGGCGAGGACGGGGACCCCCTGCACGTCTGCACGCTCGCCCACGCGATGGCCGACGTCCAGGACGACGTGCGCCAGGAGCTGGTCTGGGACCAGCGGGCACCGGCGGCCGCCGGCCTGGTGACCGACGAGCGGCTGGCGCAGGCCGGGGTGACGCTGCCGGTCGCCGGCCTGTACCCGTCGCTGCACCTGAACCTGAGCGAGTGCCACCGCAGGATGGGCGACCTCGACCGCGCCCGCGAGCACCTCCGCGCGGCGCAGGCCGCGATCGGCGCGCTCGGCGACGACCCCGACGGGCGGACGATCCGGGAGGGGCTGCGGCAGATCGCGGACCGGCTGCGCTGACCGCGGACCGCTCGCGGTCAGCGCGGGCGGAACGGGCGGTAGCCGCCCCCGTGGTGGATCGGCGCGAGGCCGGGCTGCGGGCCGTCGCCGTCCGCCACCGCACCCTCGGCCCCCACGCCGAGCAGGGTGCGGGTGACCTGCTGGGTGGAGTCGAGCAGGTCGCCGAGGGCGCGGTCGAGGTGCTCCGCGGTGACCGCGACGACCGGGTCCTGCTCGTGCAGCGCCTCGAGCACGGCGCGGCGCAGCAGCTCCTTGAGGAACGACGCCGTCACGCCCTCGCTGCGGTCGACCGCGCGCGTCACGTCGTCGTCGGTGAGCCGCAGCGGCACCGCCCGGCCGTAGAGGAGCAGCAGCCGCCGGCGGGCCGCGGCGTCGGGGAGGTCGACCTGCACGGCCACGTCGACGCGGCCCGGCCGGGCGGCCAGCGCCGGCTCCAGCAGGTCGGCCCGGTTCGTGGTGAGGACGAACAGCAGGTCGGCGTCGGGCGCCGCGCCGTCCATCGCGTCGAGCAGGTCGAACAGCACGGGACTGCCGCCGGGGCCGAAGGAGCGGTCGGCGGCGACGAGGTCGACGTCCTCGAGCACCACCACGGCCGGCTGCAGCTCGCGGGCGAGCTCGGTGACCGAGCCGACGACGCCGAGCGAGCGACCGGTGAGCAGCAGCCGGGTGTAGTCGCCCATGCGGCCGAGCAGGTAGCGCACGGTGTGCGTCTTGCCGGTGCCCGGCGGGCCGTAGAGCAGCAGCCCGCGCTTGAGGTGCTGGCCGGCGGCGCGCAGGCCGGCGCGGTGCCCGGCCACCCCGAGCGCGTGCCGCTCGACGCGGTCGAGGACCGCCGCGGGCAGCACGACGTCGTCGCGGGTGAGGTCCGGCGGGTCGAGGAAGGTGAGCGCGACCTGGCCCGTCGGCGTCGGGGTCACCTCCACCAGCTGCCCCCGGTAGACGTTGAGCTCGCGGCGCAGCCGGTCGAGCTCGGCCAGGACGGCCTGCGCCCGCCGCACCGGCAGGCCGGCCACCTCGACGCTCATCGCCGGCCGGTGCTCCCCCGCCTCCTGCACCAGCAGGACGTAGCGGCCGTCGTCGTCGGTGACGAGCAGCAGCGCCAGGCGCAGGCAGGCGAGCGTCGACCCCGGCCCGTTGGGGAGGTCGACGACCGCGGGCGCACTCAGCCGCACCGGGGGCAGCGCCTCCCCGGTCATCAGCTGCTGCAGGTCGATGCCGACGTAGTGGGGCGGGAGGACGACACCGCGCACCTCCACGGAGCGTCCGGGCGCGGCGCTCCACGCGTCGATCGCGGTCTGCAGGTTGACGTGCTCGAAGGCCGGCAGCTCCCGGGCGACGACCGACTGGCCGAGGCCGGCGGGGCCGAGCGTCCCCTGCACCAGCGCGACGACCTCGTTGCCCGCCGCGGGCCCCGACAGCTGCAGCCAGTCGAGCAGGGACCGCAGCCCCGCGGCGACCTCCCTGGCCTCGTCCTCCGACGCTCCCGCCACCGCGATCCCCGCTCCCTCGACCGGACGTGGCGGCGGAGCGTAGCGATCCCCGGCCCGGCGTGTCGCCGGGGAACCGGGGCCGGCCCCGCCCGCGGGCAGGGCCGGCCCCGCGCTCAGGCCGTCTTCGCCGGGCGGTCGAAGCGCCAGCCCTGCTCCCGCAGCAGCGGGATCAGCCGGTCGACGGCGTCGACGGTCTGGCTGCGGTCACCGCCGCCGTCGTGCATGAGGACGACGGCGCCCGGGGTCACCCCGTCCACGACGCGGCGGACCAGCTCGTCGGTGCCCGGCGGCTCCCAGTCGCCGATGGCCAGCGCCCAGCCCAGCGGCTGCATGCCCATCTCGGCCGCGACCTCCGGCGTCTGCCCCCAGCTGCCGTAGGGCGCGCGGAAGAACGGGATGTGCGCGCCGGGCACCGCCTCGCGGATGACCGCGGAGGTGGCCTCGAGGTCGGCGCGGATCTGCTCGGGCGTCCAGGACGACATGTCGTCGTGGTGCATCGTGTGGTTGCACAGCGTGTGGCCGTCGCGGGCGACGGCCCGCGCGATCTCGGGGTGCTCGCGCACGTGGTCGCCCCACAGGCAGAACGTCGCCTTCACGTGGTGCTCGCGCAGGACGGCGAGCAGGTCCAGCGTGTCGTCCGGGTCCGGCCCGTCGTCGAAGGTCAGGGCGACCGACCGGTCGTCGTGCCGGGTCGTCGTCACGACCTCGGCGGTGGGCTGCCCGGCCTGCGCCGGCGGCGCGGCGGCCAGGAGGAGGCCGGCCGTGAGGGCGGGGACGGCGAGGCGGGCCAGGCGGGCGGAACGGCGCACGGGGGCTCCTGTCGACGATCGGCGGGGCGGCTCACTCCCGGGAACTTCCGGAACGAGCGCGGCCGAGCGTGGCACCGGTCACAGCAGAGAGCAAGCCCGGGCGTGCACTGCGTCACATCACCCGAGGTCGCGACGGCGAGTCGCGGCGCGTCGGGTCAGCGGGGCGCGGCGGTGCTGTCGCGCACGACGAGCCGGGTGGCCAGCTCGACCTTCGGCCCCTCCAGCCGCTCGCCGTTGACCAGCCGCAGCACGGTGCGGACGGCCAGCTCCCCCATCTGCCCGAGGGGCTGGTGCACCGTGGTCAGCGGCGGCGAGGACCACGCGGCCTGGGGCAGGTCGTCGAAGCCGACGACGCTCACGTCGTCGGGGACCCGCAGCCCGCGGCGGCGCACCGCCTCGTAGACGCCGAGCGCCATCTGGTCGCTGGCGGCGAAGACGGCGGTCGGCGGGTCGGCCAGCGCGAGCAGCTGCGCGGCGGCCCGCGCGCCGGAGGCGTAGTCGAACTCGCCGGGGACGACGAGCTGCGGGTCCGCCGCCAGGCCGGCGTCGTCCAGCGCGGCCCGGTACCCGTCCAGCCGCGCGCGGGTGCACCACAGCCCCGGCCGCCCGGCGACGTGGGCGATCCGCCGGTGGCCGAGCGCGGTGAGGTGCTCGGTGGCGGCGACCCCGCCGGCCCAGTTGGTGGCGCCGATCGTGGGGACGTCGAGGTCGGGCAGCCCGGCCGGGTCGACGACGACCGCCGGCAGGTGCAGCCCGCGCAGCTCGGTGTGCAGGTCCGGGTCGAGCGCGGTGGTGACCAGGATGACGCCGTCGCTGGCGCGCGCCCGGACGTTGTCCAGCCACAGCCGGGCCGAGCTGCGCTGCCGGTGCACGGCGGAGACGACGGTGCCGACCCCGGCGGCGTGCGCGGCCTGCTCGACGCCGCGGATGACCTCCAGCGCCCACGGGCTGTCCAGGTCGTCGAAGACCAGGTCGACCAGGCCCGCCCGCTCCTCCCGGTGCGGCCCGCGGCGCTGGTAGCCGTGCTCGCGCAGCAGCCGCTCCACCCGCTCCCGGGTGTGCGGCGCGACGTCGGACCGGTGGTTGAGCACCCGGGAGACGGTGGGCACGGACACGCCGGCCTTCGCGGCGATCTCGGAGATCGTCACGGCTTGGCGCTGGGTGTCCGTCACGTCCCCTCCTCCGGGCCGACGGTCAGCCTACGGCCGTGGAGCGGCCGACACGGGCGCTCCCGTTCCGCCCACCCCCCTTGCGGATGACCGGTGGCGTTCCGGTAACTTCCGGAAGTGACGCGGGCCACAGGGCCGTGCCCGCGCACCGGACGTCCTTGGAGGGACACCGTGAAGCGAGTTCTCCGACTGGCCGCCGCCACGTGCGCCGCCTCTGCCCTGCTGTCCACCGGCGCCCAGGCCTGGGCCGCGCCGGCGGGCGGGGGCACCGCCACCGCACCGGGCTACGACAAGCAGGACAGCCTGCGCCGCCTCGCGCCGCAGGACCTCGTGATCGGCACCGCCGTCGCCGGTGGCGGCCACCACGAGACGATGGGCTACCCCGCGCCGTTCCCGAACGACGCGGAGTACACCGAGATCCTGGGCGAGGAGTTCAGCTCGCTGTCGCCCGAGAACCAGATGAAGTGGGAGTTCATCCACCCCGAGCGCGACCGCTGGAACTTCGGGCCGGCCGACGAGATCGTCGCCTTCGCCCGCCAGAACAACCAGGTCGTGCGCGGCCACACGCTGCTGTGGCACAGCCAGAACCCGGCCTGGCTGGAGCAGGGCGACTTCTCGGCCGAGGAGCTGCGCGAGATCCTGCGCGAGCACATCCAGACGGTGGTCGGCCGCTACAAGGGCCAGATCCAGCAGTGGGACGTCGCGAACGAGATCTTCGACGACGCCGGGAACCTCCGGACCCAGGACAACATCTGGATCCGCGAGCTCGGCCCGGGGATCATCGCCGACGCCTTCCGCTGGGCCCACGAGGCCGACCCGCACGCCAAGCTGTTCTTCAACGACTACGCCGTCGAGCACATCGGCACCAAGAGCAACGCCTACTACGCGCTCGTCCAGCAACTGCTGGCCCAGGGCGTCCCGGTCCACGGCTTCTCCGTGCAGGCACACCTCAGCTTCCAGTACCCCTTCCCGGGGACCCTCCAGGAGAACCTGCAGCGGTTCGACGACCTCGGCCTGGAGACCGCCGTCACCGAGCTCGACGTCCGCATGCCGGTCACGCGCGGCACCGAGCCCACGGCCGCGCAGCTGGAGCAGCAGGCCGACTGGTACGGCCGCACGCTGGAGGCCTGCCTGGCCGTCGAGGACTGCAACTCCTTCACCCTCTGGGGCTTCACCGACAAGTACTCGTGGGTGCCGGTCTTCTTCGCCAACGAGGGCGAGGCGACCGTCATGGACGAGGAGTTCACCCCCAAGCCGGCCTACACCCGGCTGCAGGAGGTCCTGGCCGAGGCGCGTCCCGGCCGGCAGGTCACCGAGCGCTGATCCCTCCGCCCCGGTGGACGGTCGCCCGCCGTCCACCGGGGCCGTCCCGCCGCGCCGCCCGGCACCGGTCCCGTCCGGTGCCGGGCGGTCGCGCGTCCGGGCTAGCGTGCGTGGCATGGAGCACACCGGGGTGCGGACCACCCGCGCCGGCGACGTCGACCTGGCCTACGAGACCTTCGGCTCGGCCGGGGACCCGCCGCTGCTGCTGGTCATGGGCCTGGCCACGCAGATGATCGGCTGGCCCGACGAGTTCTGCCGGATGCTGGCCGAGCGCGGCCTGTACGTCGTCCGGTTCGACAACCGGGACATCGGCCTGTCCACCCACCTCGACGACGCCGGGGCGCCCGACGTCCTCGCCGTCATGGGCGGCGACCACTCGAAGGTGCCCTACCGCCTCGCCGACATGGCCGACGACACCGCCGCCCTCCTCGACGCGCTGGACATCGA
The DNA here is from genome assembly GCF_054050455.1 of Geodermatophilus sp. SYSU D00684. Lineage (NCBI taxonomy): Bacteria > Bacillati > Actinomycetota > Actinomycetes > Geodermatophilales > Geodermatophilaceae > Geodermatophilus > Geodermatophilus sp. SYSU D00684. The sequence continues at coordinate 41,063 of NZ_JBJGZI010000020.1, forward strand.
CAGCGCCCACGTCGTCGGCGCCTCGATGGGCGGGATGATCGCCCAGTCGCTGGCCGTCCGGCACCCGGAGAGGGTCCGCAGCCTCACCTCGATCATGTCGACGACGGGCGACCCCGCCGTCGGCGCGCCCGCCGAGGCCGCCATCGGCGTCCTGCTCGCCCCGCCGGCCACCGACCGGGAGAGCGCCGTGCAGCGTGCAGTGGACACCTACCGGGTCATCGGCTCCCCCGGCTTCGAGTTCGACGAGCACGGGCTGCGGGAGCGGGCCGGGCTGTCGTTCGACCGCGCGTACAACCCGGCCGGCGTCGCCCGCCAGCTCGCCGCGATCCTGGCCAGCCCCGACCGCACCGCCGACCTCGCGCGGGTCGCCGTCCCCACCCTCGTCGTCCACGGCGAGCACGACGCGTTGATCAACGTGTCCGGCGGCCGGGCGACGGCGGCCGCGATCCCCGGCGCCGAGCTGCTCGTGGTCGACGGGATGGGCCACGACCTGCCGCGCGAGGTGTGGCCGCAGCTGGTCGACCGGATCACCGAGCTCGCCGCGCGCGCGGACGGCCGCTGAGTGCGACCGGGGCCCCGCCGCGGCAGGCGGGGCCCCGGGGACCCGGTCAGCTGGTGAGCATGCCGCCCTCCACCGGGATCGTCGTCCCGGTGACGTAGCCGCCGGCGTCGCTGACCAGGAAGACCAGCGCGGCCGCGAGCTCCATCGGGTCGCCGGCACGGCCGGCCAGCACCCGGCCCATCTGCTGGTCGAGGTAGCCCTCGGGGTACTGGTCGGTCATCTCCGAGGCGAAGAAGCCCGGCGCCAGCGCGTTGACCCGGATGCCCTTGCGGCCGGTCCACTGCTGGGCGAGGTCGCGGGTCAGCCCGATCAGGCCGGCCTTGCTCGCCGCGTAGGCGGCCTGCGGCAGCCCGGCGGTGGTCAGGCCCAGGATGCTGGAGATGTTCACGATCGAGCTGCCCGGCTTCATCACCCGCCCGCAGGCCTGGGCCATCCAGTAGCAGCCGTTGAGGTTGACGTCGATGACCGCCCGGAACTCCTCCGGCTTCTCCCGGGTGGCCGGGACCGCCGTGCCGATGCCGGCGTTGTTGACCAGGACGTCGACCCGGCCGAACTCGGCCATCGCGGCGTCCACCAGCGCCTGGCAGTCCTCCACCTGGGCGACGTCGGTGCGTACGGTGATCGCCCGCCGGCCCTCGGCCTCGACCGCCTCCTTCGTGGCGGCCATCCGGTCCTCGCGGCGGGCGCCCAGCGCCACGTCCGCCCCGGCCTGCGCCAGCGCCCGGGCGAACACCACGCCCAGCCCCGACGACGCCCCCGTGACGATCGCCACCTTCCCGTCGAGCCGGAACATGTCCAGGATCGTCCTGTCCGCCACCGTGTCTCCTCTCCCCTGCTGATCTCGTCCCCGGACCGTAACGGCGCTGTGCGGTAGATCACCGGGCGGGCGGGTAGGAGGCCCGGCGCGTAGCCGGTCCCACTGAGGAGGAACTCGATGTCGTCACCGACACCGCCGGGGCCCCCGCTGTGGCGGCAGGCGTACGACGCCGCCGAGAAGCGGGTGACCCCGCACGCGGAGAACCTGGTGCGCACGCCGTACTTCGCCGTCGGGGTGGGCCTGCTGCGCCGCGCGCAGACGCTGGCGAAGGACACCGCCCGCGGCGTCTCCGCGCGCGCCTGGCACCTGGTCAACCTGCCCGCCGGCACCGACCTCGCCCGGCTGCGCGCCCAGGTCGGCGCGCTCGACCGCGAGGTCCGGCGACTGACCGTGCAACTGGAGAACGAGCGCCGCCGTCCCCGGACGGCGGACGTCCCGCCCCCCTCGACCTCGGAGGAACCCGATGCCGACGGTGCCCAGTCCCCAGGCGGTCCTCGACCGCGTCCGCCGCGACGTGGAGCGCAACGCCCTCCGCGCGCGTAACGGCATCAAGCTCGTCGCCGGCGTCGACCGGCCCGGCGTCGGGCTCACCCCGAAGGACGTCGTCTGGGAGCGCGGCCGCACCCAGCTGTGGCACTACCGCAGCGACAAGGTCCGGTACTCGCCGCCGCTGCTGATCGTGTTCAGCCTGATCAGCCGCAGCTACATCCTCGACCTGACGCCGGGGAACTCCTTCGTCGAGCAGCTGCTCGACGCAGGGTTCGACGTCTACATGGTCGACTGGGGCGAGCCCGACGCGCGGGACGCGCAGAACCGGCTCGAGGACTACGTCGACGACTACATCCCCGCCGCCGTCGAGCGGGTGCGCGAGCTGTCCGGCGCCGACGAGGTCAACCTGTTCGGCTACTGCTTCGGCGGCAACCTGACGCTGCTCTACGCCGCCCACCACCCCGACGCCCCGGTCCGCAGCCTCACCGTGCTGGCCACCCCCGTCGACTTCACCGAGATGGGGCCGATGGCCGAGGTCTTCCGCGGCGGCCTCGACGTCGACGACGTGGTCGACGAGGACGGCAACGTGCCGCCGCGGGTCGTCGTCCAGGGGTTCCGCACCCTCACCCCCACCTCCGAGGTCACCCGGTACGTGACGCTGTGGGAGCGGCTCTGGAACGACGAGTACGTGGCGGCCTACCAGGCGATGACAGGCTGGTCCGACGACCACATCCCGTTCCCCGGCGCGGCCGCCCGCGAGACGGTGCAGATGCTGGTGCGCGACAACGGGATGGTCACCGACCGGCTCACCGTCGCCGGGGACCCGGTGCACCTGTCCGACATCCGGCTGCCGTTCCTCACCGTGCGCGCCGACCGCGACCACATCGTCCCGCCGGAGGCGACCGCACCGCTGATCGACCTGGTCGGCTCGGAGGACAAGCACGAGCTGCGGCTCAACGCGGGGCACATGGGCCTGGTCGTCGGCCGGACGGCGGCGAAGACGACGGTGCCGGAGATCATCGGCTTCCTCCGGAAGCGCAGCGACGAGATCGGGGAGGACTGACGGTGGAGGTCGTCGAGCTGGAGTCGGCGCACTGCGACGCGCTGCTGCGCTTCTTCGCGGGCCTGCCCGAGGGCGACCTGACCTTCATCGAGGAGGAGGTCACCGACCCCGACGTCGTCCGCTCCTGGGCGTCCGGGTCCGCGGGCGGACGGCGGTTCGTGGCGCTGGACGGGGACGAGGTCGCCGGGTACGTCGCGGTGCGCCCGCTGCCCGGCTGGTCCTCGCACGTCGGGGAGGTCCGGCTGGTCGTCTCCCCCACCCGGCGCGGCGAGGGCCTGGGCCGGCAGCTCGCCCGGCAGGCGCTGGTGACGGCGGTCGGCGACGGGCTGGCGAAGCTGGTCGTGGAGGTGGTCGCCGAGCAGGGCGCGGCGCTGGCGCTGTTCACCGACCTCGGCTTCAGCGGCGAGGCGCTGCTGCGCGACCACATCCGGGACCGCGAGGGGCACCTGCGCGACCTCATGGTGCTGGCCCACCACGTCGACGACACGTGGGCCGGCATGGCCACCGTCGGCCTGGACGAGGCGCTGGGCCAGGACCTCAGCTGAGCCCCGCCGTCCGCGCCGGGCCGCCGGGCGGCCCGGTCGAGCCCCGCGCAGCCCGCCCGGCGGCCCCAGGTGGTCAGGGCTCGGACACCCCGGGTGGCGGCACGCCCCCGGCCCGGCCTCCCGGGCCGGGGAGGCGGCCCGGTCGTCCGGGCCGGCGCATCCTCCGGGGATGGCTCACTACCTCCTCGTGCACGGCGGCTGGGGCGGTGGCTGGGTGTGGGACGACGTCGCCCGCCGCCTGGAGCACCTCGGCCACCGGGTGACGGTCGTCGACCAGATGCCCAGCGCCGGGACCGATCCCGCCGCGCTGGGTGACCTCCGCTCCGACGTGGACCACGTCCGCCAGGTCCTCGCCGGCGTCGACGAGCCGGTCGTGCTGGTCGCGCACTCCTACGGCGGCATGGTCATCACGGAGCTGGCCGACGACCCCCGGGTGCGGCACAGCGTGTACGTCGCCGCCTTCTGGCCGCAGCGCGGCCAGTCACTGCTGGACCTCGCGGGCAAGGACTCGCTCCCGTCCTGGATCGAGCCGCGCGACGACGGCTCCCTGGCGGTCAGCCGCGACGTCGACACGGTCCGGGAGGCGCTCTGCGCCGACCTCTCCCGGGAGCAGGCGACCGCCCTCCGTGACCGGCTCGTCCTGCAGTCCGCCGCTGCCTACGCGACGCCGAGCACCGCGCCCGAGCGCGGTCACCCGACGACGTACGTGGTGTGCGCCCAGGAGTCCGACAGCAGCATCCCGGTCCCGGCCCAGGAGGCGATGGCCGCGCGGGCCGACCGGCTGGTCCGCCTGCCCTCCGCGCACTTCGCCCCGCTGTCCGCCCCGGACGCGCTGGCCCGGGCCCTGGCCGACGTCGCGGAGAGGACCGGCGCCCGCGCCTGAGACGCCCCGGGCCCCTCGGGGCCGGTGACCTCCCGGCCGTGGTCAGCTCTCGCTGACCCGGCCGCCGTCGACGGTGATCCGCCGGGTGGTGGCCACCGCCTCGAGCATCCGGCGGTCGTGGGTGACCAGCAGCAGCGTGCCCGGGTAGGCGGCCAGCGCCGACTCCAGCTGCTCGATCGCCGGCAGGTCGAGGTGGTTGGTCGGCTCGTCGAGGACGAGCACGTTCACCCCGCGGGCCTGCAGCAGCGCCAGCGCCGCGCGGGTGCGCTCCCCCGGCGAGAGGGTGGCCGCGGTGCGCAGGACGTGCTCGGCGGTGAGGCCGAACTTGGCCAGCAGGGTGCGCACCTCGGCGGTCGGCCAGTCGGGCACCTTGGCGGCGAAGGCGTCGAGCAGCCGCCGGTCGCCGGTGAACAGCCCGCGGGCCTGGTCGACCTCGCCGAGCCGCACCGCGGGGCCGAGCGAAGCGGCGCCGGAGTCCAGCGGCACCCGGCCCAGCAGCGCGCCGAGCAGCGTCGTCTTGCCCGCGCCGTTGGGCCCGGTGATCGCCACCCGGTCGCCCCAGTCGACCTGCAGGCCCACCGGCCCGAGCGTGAAGTCCCCGCGGCGCACCACGGCGTCGCGCAGGGTGGCGACGACGGCCCCGGCGCGCGGCGCCGCGGCGATGGTCATCCGCAGCTCCCACTCCTTGCGCGGCTCCTCGACCACCTCCAGCCGCTCCAGCCGCCGCTCCGTCTGCTTGGCCTTGGCCCCCTGCTTCTCCGCCGTCGCCCGGTTGTGTGCCTTGATGAACTTGTCGGGGTCCTTCTGCTTCTTCACCGCGTCGCGGACGCCCTTGGCCAGCCAGTTGCGCTGCATGCGGGCCCGCGCCTCGAGTTCGGCCCTGGTCTCCGCGTACTCCTCGTACTCCTCGCGCGCGTGCCGGCGGGCCACCTCGCGCTCGGCGAGGTAGGCCTCGTAGCCGCCGTCGACCACGCGGACGAGTTGCTGGGCGAGGTCGAGCTCGACGACCCGGGTGACGGTGCGGCTGAGGAACTCGCGGTCGTGGCTGACCACGACGATGCCGGACCGGTTGCCGGTGACGAACGCCTCCAGCTGGTCCAGCCCGGCCAGGTCGAGGTCGTTGGTCGGCTCGTCGAGCAGCAGCACGTCGTAGCGGGACAGCAGCAGCGCGGCCAGCCCGACCCGCGCCGCCTGGCCGCCGGACAGCGCCGGCATCGCGGCGTCCGGGTCGACGCCGGGGGCGACCTCGGCGAGGACCTGCTCGAGCCGCTCGTCGAGGTCGGCGCCGCCGAGGGCCAGCCAGCGCTCCAGCGCCTCGGCGTAGGCGTCGTCGGCGCCGGGGCGGCCCTCGGCGAGGTCGGCGGTGGCGGCGTCGAGGGCGGCCTGCGCGGCGGTGACGCCGGTGCGGCGGGCCAGCGCGGCGGCGACGGTCTCGCCCTCGCGGCGGTCGCGCTCCTGCGGCAGGTGCCCGACGGTCGCCGTCGGCGGGCTCAGCGTGACCGAGCCGGAGCCGGCGGGCAGCTCGCCGGCCAGCGTGCGCAGCAGCGTGGACTTGCCGGCGCCGTTGACGCCGACCAGGCCGACGACGTCACCGGGCGCGACGACGAGGTCGAGGCCGGAGAAGAGGACGCGCGCGCCGAGGCCGGCGGCCAGGCCGCGCGCGACGAGGGTGGCGCTCATGGAGGTGCTCCCGGGAGGACGGATCGGTCGGGTCGACGTCGTTCCGGGGGTCACAGCACGGGCCCACGGTAGCGCGCGGCCCGGTCAGGCGTCGCGCGCGTTCCCGTCCCCCGCCCCGCCGTCGGCGTCCTCGTCGGGGTCCTCGTCGAGGTCCTCGTCCAGGTCCTCGTCCAGGTCCTCGTCGTGCTCCCGGCCGAGCACCTCGTCGGCCATCTCGTCGAGCATCGCCTCGAGCGCGTTGTCCTCCTCCCCCGCCGGCCGGCGGCGGACCAGCCACGGCCGGAGGTGGTCGTAGCCGCGCACCGACACCCGGCGCAGCGGCCGCACCCGGTACCGCGGGTGCCCGCGCAGCCGGCGGGCGAGCTCGCGGTCGACCAGCACCGTCCCGGGCCGGGCCACCGAGGTCAGCCGGCTGGCCAGGTTGACCACCGGCGAGTAGACGTCGCCGAGCCGGGTGAGCACCGTGCCGTAAGCGGCGCCGACCCGCAGCTGCGGCCGGTCGGGGGCGTCCCACGCCTCGGGCAGGGTCAGCCCGATCTCCACCGCGTCGACGGCGGAGGCGGCGGTGTAGAGGACGCCGTCGCCGACGGTCTTGACCACCCGGCCGTGCGAGCGGGCGATGACCTCGGTCGCGGTCGCCTCGAACGCCTCGACCATCGCGCCGAGCTCGCGGGCGGCCATGCCGCGGGAGCGGGTGGTGTAGCCGACCAGGTCGGCGAACCCGACGGCGAGCTCGCGGCGGTCGCCGGGCTCGCCGGTCGCCAGCACCCGGTCGATGTTGGCCGCCAGGTGCCGGCGCCAGACGTAGTCCTGGGTGCGGGCCAGCAGCGGCAGCAGCACGTCGGCCGCGGCGACCGGGTCGACGGCCTCCGGGCCGAGCTCGCGGGCCTGCCGGGTGAGGACGTCGGCGAGCAGGTCGGTCTGCCAGTCGGCCAGCCGCGACAGCGCCTGTCCGGTGGCCCGGGCGATCGAGGCCTCGGTGTCGGGGTCGACGAAGCCAGAGTCGATGAGCGCCGACAGGGTCCCCAGCGCCCCGACGTCGGCGAGGGTGAAGGCGGGGTCGTCGTCGGCGACGTCGGGGAAGCCCAGCGCCCGCCACAGCCGCTGGGTCCGCTCGGGCGGCATGCCCGCGGCCGCGGCCACCTCCAGCCGGGTCAGCCGGCGCGGGCCGCCGAGCAGCAGCCGCTCCAGCGCCGCCCGGACGGCGTCGCGGTCCGGGCCGGATCCGGGGTCCACGTCCGCCCCCGGGTCAGCCCGTCGTGTGGACGACGAGCACGTCGCAGGCCGCGCGGCGCGTGGCGTCGGCCGGCACCGAACCCAGCAGCCGGCCCCGGATGCCGTTGAGCCCGCGGTTGCCGACCACCAGCAGGTCGGCGTCCTCGCGCCGGACGACGTCGAGCAGCGCCTCCACCGGCGACCCGAGGACGGCGACGGTGCGCACGTCGCCGGCGCCGGCCTTCAGGGCCACCTCGCCGGCCTGCCGCACGGTCTCCTCGGCGGGGTTGGCGCCCACCACCTGGTAGGCCTCGTCCCCCAGCACGTCCCGGGCCCGGGACAGCTCCCGGTCGTCCTCCTCGGTGGGCAGGTGGGCGCAGGCCACGACGAGGGTCGCCCCGCAGGCGCCGGCGAGGGCACCGGCCCGCGCCACCGCGCGCAGCGAGGACTCCGAGCCGTCCGTCCCGACCACGACCGTCCGATACGCGCTCACGGCGCGCACTGTAGTGATCGCGCCGCGCCGCTGTGCCGCCGGTCACGGGCCGGGCACCCGATCGGGCTGCCGGGAAACGGCTGGTGGACGGCGGGTTGCCGGGGCGCGACCGGCGGCGCGCCGTCCCCCCGGGACCTCGGCAGCGTTCCCGGCGTGGGCCAGGATGGCGAGCGCACGGGGACCCGACGGCGAGGAGGACCATGACCAGCGCGACCCCCGGACGCCCGGGACCGGTGCGGGTCGAGGTGTCCGGCCTGAGCAAGGCCTTCGGCTCCGTGCGGGCCGTCTCCGACCTCGGCTTCACCGTGGAGCCGGGCTCGGTGACCGGCTTCCTCGGCCCCAACGGCGCGGGCAAGACGACGACGCTGCGGATGGTGCTCGGGCTCGTCACGCCCGACGCCGGCACCGCGACCTTCGACGGCGTCCCCTACGCGGCCCTGCGCGAGCCGGTGCGCACCGTCGGCGCCGTCCTCGAGACCGCGTTCCACCCCGCCCGCTCCGGCCGCGACCACCTGCGCGTGTACTGCCGCGCCGCCGGGCTGCCGGTCTCCCGCGCCGACGAGGTGCTCGAGCGGGTCGGGCTGACCGCCGCCGGGCGCCGCCGCGCCGGCGGCTACTCCCTCGGCATGCGGCAGCGGCTCGCGCTGGCCACGGCGCTGCTCGGCGACCCGTCGGTGCTCGTGCTCGACGAGCCGGCCAACGGGCTGGACCCCGAGGGCATCCTCTGGCTGCGCGGGTTCCTGCGGCACCTGGCGCACGACGAGGGCCGCACGATCCTCGTCTCCAGCCACCTGCTCGCCGAGGTGGAGCAGACCGCCGACCGGGTGGTCATCGTCGGCGCCGGCCGGCTGGTGCGGCAGGGCTCGATCGCCGAGCTGCGCGCCGGGGCGTCCGGCGGCAGCGTGCTCGCCCGCAGCCCCGAGGCCGACCGGCTGGCCGCCGTCCTCACCGGGGCGGGCATCGCCGCCACCCGCTCCGACGACGGCCTGGTCACCGTGACCGGGACGACGACCGCCGACGTCGGCGCCCGCGCCTTCGCCGCCGGGGTGGAGCTGCACGAGCTGCGCGCCGAGACCACCGGCCTCGAGGACCTCTACTTCCGGCTCACCGCCGGCCAGGAGCAGTACGCCGCCGACCCGACCGCCGTGACCGCCGAGGGAGCCGCCCGATGACCGCGCTGGTGCGCGCCGAGTGGACCAAGCTGTTCACCACGCGCGTGTGGATCGGCCTGCTGCTCGGGTCGTGCGTGATGGTCGCCGGCTTCGCCGTCCTGTTCACCGCGTTCGCCGGCGACGCCGAGGCCGGGCTGCCCCCGGTCGGCTCGGAGCAGTACGAGCAGCTCGCGCTGGCCACGGCCGCGAACGTGACCGTGCTCTTCCTCATCCTCGGGATCATCGGGATGACCCAGGAGTACCGGCACCGGACCGCGACGCCGACGTTCCTGACCACCCCGGCCCGGGGGCGCGTCGTCGTCGCCAAGCTGGTCTCGTACGCGCTGGCGGCGGTGCCCTTCGCGCTGCTGGTCCTGGCGGTGAACTACGTCGTCGTCGCGCTCTACGCCGGCGCGCGCGGGACCGCCCCGTCGCTGTCGGGCGACAACCTGCGGGTCCTGGCCTCCAGCGGGCTGGCGCTGGTCGTCTACGCCGTCATCGGCGTGGGCGTCGGCGCGCTGCTGCGCAACCAGGTGGGCGCGATCGTCGGGGCGCTGGTGTACCTGTTCGTCGTCGAGCCGATCATCCGGTCGGTCCCGGCGACGGCGCCCGCCTACAAGTGGCTGCCCGGCGGTGCGCTGGAGGCGCTGACGGCGACCTTCCAGGCCCCCGAGCTGCTGGAGCGGTGGCAGGGCGGCCTGCTGCTGCTCGGCTACGGTCTGCTGGCGGCCCTGCTCGGCACCTTCCTCGCCGTCCGCCGCGACGTCGGCTAGCCGGCGCCGGCCTCCCCGACCCCGCACCGAGAGGTCCTCCTCGCATGACCACCCGCATGACCGTGCAGCGCCTGGGCCGGCTGGTGGCCGACGGCGACGCCGAGGCCGTCCGCAGCGCCGTCACCGAGGCGCCGCGGCTGCTGACCGGCGCGGTCGAGCACGACGGCGACGCCGGCTGGACGCCGCTGCACCTGGCCGTCGCGCAGGGCCGCGAGGACGTGGTCGAGGTGCTGGTCGGGGCCGGCGCCGACCTCGCCGCGCGCACCGAGTCCGGCCGCACGCCGCTCCACGTCGCCGTCGAGCACGCCCCGCAGCTGGTGCCGGTCCTCACCGGGCTCGGCGCGGCCGTCGACGCCGCGGCCGCCGCCTACCTCGACGACACCGGCCGGCTCGCCGCCGAGCTCGACGCCGGGGCGCCGCTGACCGATCCCGCCGGCGGCTGGGACCTGCTGACGCTCGCCGCCGCCGGCGGGGCGGCGGGCACGCTGCGTCTGCTGCTCGACCGCGGCGCCGACCCCGACGGCGGCGCGCTGGCCGCGGCGGCCGCCGCGGGCCGCCCGGACCTGGTCCGCGTCCTGCTCGACGCCGGCGCCACCGTCGCCCGCCGGGACCCCGACACCGGCCGGACGGCGCTGCACGAGGCGGTCGCGGCCGGCCCGGGCGACGACGCGCCCGAGGTCGTGCGGCTGCTGCTGGCCGCCGGGGCCGACGTCAACGCGACCACCAGCGACGGGGCCAGCGCCCTCGACATCGGTCGGGTCGCGGCGGCCCGGCACCGGCGCGACGCTGGTCAGGCGGGCGCCCGCGACGCGCTCGTCGACCTGCTCGTCGCCTCCGGCGCCACCGACTGACCGGCCGCCGACCAGCGGCGTCCGGGACGCAGACGGCCTGCTCCGCGCGGTTCCGGAGAACCGGACGGGCGTAGACTCCAACCCCGGTCCAGCGACGTCCACCGACGACGAAGAAGGCACTCGCCCCGTGTCACGCGACAACTCATCCCGGCCGTCCACCACCTCGTCCTCCTCCGCGGTGGCGGGCTTCGGCACCAACGAGTGGCTGGTCGAGGAGATGTACCAGCAGTACCTCGCCGACCCGTCCAGCGTGGACCAGGCCTGGCACGAGTTCTTCGCCGACTACCGGCCGGGCAGCCCGGTCGCCGCGAGCGACGACCGTGAGCAGGCGCCGGCCGCCGGCAACGGCGCCGCCGCGCAGCCCGAGCCCGCCGCCGCGGCGGCCTCCCCCGCGCGCCCGGCCGCGGCCGACGCCGCCGCCTCGGCCCCCGCAGCCGCCGCGCCCGCGGCGCCGTCCCCGGCACCGGCGCGCTCCACCCCGGTCCCCGAGCGCACGGAGGCCACCGTGGTCGACCAGGCCGCCGACCGAGCCGACCAGACGGCCAAGGCCGCGCCCGCCCCGGCGAAGCCGGCCCCGGCCGCCGCGAAGCCTGCCGCGGGCCCCGCCGGCGACGGCCCGAAGCGCACGCCGCTGCGCGGCGCCGCCGCCAGCGTCGTCAAGAACATGAACGCCTCGCTCACCGTGCCGACGGCGACGAGCGTGCGCGCGGTGCCGGCCAAGCTGCTGGCCGACAACCGCATCGTCATCAACAACCACCTGAAGCGCTCGCGCGGCGGGAAGGTCTCGTTCACCCACCTGATCGGCTACGCGCTGGTCCGGGCGCTGGACGACTTCCCGAACATGAACGCGGCCTTCGCCGAGGTCGACGGCAAGCCGACCCTGGTGCAGCCCGAGCACGTCAACTTCGGCCTGGCCATCGACCTGCCCAAGGCCGACGGCTCCCGCTCGCTCGTCGTCGCCTCGATCAAGGCCGCCGAGGAGATGGACTTCGCCCAGTTCTGGGGCGCCTACGAGGACGTCATCCGCCGCGCCCGCGCCGGCAAGCTGACCCTCGAGGACTTCTCCGGCACCACGATCAGCCTGACCAACCCGGGCACGATCGGCACGGTCCACTCGGTGCCGCGGCTGACCGCCGGCCAGGGCGCGATCATCGGCGTCGGCGCGATGGAGTACCCGGCCGAGTTCCAGGGGATGAGCCCCGAGGCGCTGACCGAGCTCGGCGTCTCGAAGATCATCACGTTGACCTCGACCTACGACCACCGGATCATCCAGGGCGCCGAGTCCGGCGACTTCCTGCGCCGGCTGCACCAGCTGCTGCTCGGCGAGGACGGCTTCTACGACGAGGTCTTCCGGTCCCTGCGCCTCCCCTACGAGCCGGTGCGCTGGATGCCGGACGTGCGGGTGAGCCGCGAGGGGCAGATCGACAAGGAAGCCCGGGTCATCGAGGTCATCGAGTCCTACCGGCGCAACGGCCACCTCATGGCCGACACCGACCCGCTCGAGTTCAAGGTCCGCAGCCACCCCGACCTGGACATCCTCCAGCACGGCCTCACGCTGTGGGACCTCGACCGGCCCTTCCCCGTCGGCGGGTTCGTCGGCGAGAAGGTCATGCCGCTGCGCGACATCCTCGGCGTGCTGCGCAACTCCTACTGCCGCACCGTCGGCGTGGAGTACATGCACATCACCGACCCCGAGGAGCGCGAGTGGCTGCAGAAGCGCATCGAGCTCAAGGCCGAGCAGCCCGACCGGGAGAAGCAGAAGCACATCCTCGGCCGGCTCAACGCCGCTGAGGCGTTCGAGACCTTCCTGCAGACCAAGTACGTCGGCCAGAAGCGGTTCAGCCTCGAGGGCGGCGAGTCGGTCATCCCGATCCTCGACGAGGTCCTCATCGCCGGCACCGACCACGGCCTCGACGAGGTCGCGATCGGCATGGCCCACCGCGGCCGGCTCAACGTCCTGGCCAACGTCCTGGGCAAGAGCTACTCGAAGATCTTCGGCGAGTTCGAGGGCAACATCGACCCCGGCACGGTCCAGGGCTCGGGCGACGTCAAGTACCACCTCGGCGCCGAGGGCACCTTCGAGAACCCGTTCAAGCCGGGTGCCGAGATCGCCGTCTCGCTGGCCAGCAACCCCTCGCACCTGGAGACGGTCAACCCGGTCCTCGAGGGCATCACCCGCGCCAAGCAGGACATGATCGACAAGGGCGAGCAGGGCTTCACCGTCCTGCCGGTCCTGCTGCACGGCGACTCCGCGTTCGCCGGCCAGGGCGTCGTCCAGGAGACGCTGAACCTGTCCCAGCTGCGCGGCTACCGCACCGGCGGCACCGTGCACGTGGTCATCAACAACCAGGTCGGCTTCACCACCAGCCCGGCCGCGGCCCGCTCGAGCCTCTACTCGACCGACGTCGCGCGGATGGTCAACGCGCCGGTCTTCCACGTCAACGGCGACGACCCCGAGGCGTGCGTGCGCGTGGCCCGGCTGGCCGTCGAGTACCGGCAGGCGTTCAGGAAGGACGTCGTCATCGACCTGGTCTGCTACCGCCGCCGCGGGCACAACGAGGGCGACGACCCGTCGATGACCCAGCCGCTGATGTACGACATCATCGACCGCAAGCGCTCGGTCCGGAAGCTGTACACCGAGGCACTGGTCGGCCGCGGCGACATCACGCTGGCCGAGGCCGAGGAGGCCCTGAAGGACTACCGCGACCAGCTGGAGCGGGCCTTCGCCGAGACCCACGACGCCACCGAGACCCCGAAGCCGCAGCCGGTCATGGACCAGCCGGCCCAGCAGGTCTCGGCCGTCGCCACCGCCATCACCCCCGAGGTGATGAAGGCGATCGGCGACGCGCACGTCTCGCTGCCGCCGAACTTCACCCCGCACCCGAAGCTCAAGCGGCTGCTCGAGCGGCGCGCGGCGATGGTGAGCGAGGGCGGCATCGACTGGGCGATGGGCGAGCTGCTGGCCTTCGGGTCGCTGCTCATGCAGGGCGTGCCGGTGCGGCTGGCCGGTCAGGACTCCCGCCGCGGCACGTTCGTGCAGCGCCACTCGGTGCTCATCGACCGGGAGACCGCCGCCGAGTACACGCCGCTGGCGCACCTGGCCGAGGACCAGGCGAAGTTCTTCGTCTACGACTCGCTGCTGTCCGAGTACGCGGCGCTGGGCTTCGAGTACGGCTACTCGGTGGCCAACCCCAGGGCGCTGGTCCTCTGGGAGGCGCAGTTCGGCGACTTCGTCGACGGCGCGCAGATGGTCATCGACGAGTTCATCTCCTCCGGCGAGGCCAAGTGGGGGCAGCGCTCCGGCGTGACCATGCTGCTGCCGCACGGCCTCGAGGGTCAGGGCCCGGACCACTCCAGCGGCCGCATCGAGCGGTTCCTGCAGCTGTGCGCCGAGAACAACATGACCGTCGCCAACTGCTCGACGCCGGGCAACTACTTCCACCTGCTGCGCCGGCAGGCGCTCTCCGACGTGCACCGGCCGCTGGTCGTGTTCACGCCGAAGTCGCTGCTGCGGGCCAAGGCGGCGGTCAGCCCGGTCGCGGACTTCACCGACGAGGGCTTCCGCCCGGTGCTCGGCGACCCGGGCGTCGGCGGCGAGCCGCTCGACGACGCCGCGGTGCGCCGGGTGCTGCTGTGCAGCGGCAAGGTCGCCTACGACCTGCTCGCGCAGCGGGAGAACGAGGGCCGCGCGGACACCGCGATCCTGCGGGTCGAGCAGCTCTACCCGCTGCCGGCCGAGCAGATCGCCGAGGCGGTCGGCCGCTACCCGAACGCGCAGGACCTGGTCTGGGTGCAGGAGGAGCCGGCGAACATGGGTGCCTGGTCGTTCATGGCGCTCAACCTGCCAGAGCACCTCGGCGGTCGGACGCTGCGGCGGGTCAGCCGGAAGGCCTCGGCCAGCCCGGCCGTCGGTTCGGCCAAGGTGCACGAGGTGGAGCAGAAGGAGCTCGTCGCGCAGGCGTTCGCCGGCTGACCGTGTACTTCACCGATCGCGGCCTGGAGGAGCTGGCCGACCGGCGGGGCGAGGAGCAGGTGACCCTCGCCTGGCTGGCCGACCAGCTGCAGGCCTTCGTCGACCAGCACCCCGACTTCGAGGTGCCGATCGAGCGGCTGGCCACGTGGCTGGCGCGCGGCGGCACCGACGACGTCGAGGACCTCGACTGACCGACTGACCGACGAGATCGGCGATCTCGCCCGTTCCGGCCACCTGGAACACGCGAGATCGCCGATCTCGTCGTCTCCGGAGCGCGCCTGCACCGGCCGGGCCGCGGACGACGGCACGCTGTGTCCGTGCTCGGTCACTCGCACGCCCTCTCCGGACTCGCGACCGGCGCGGCGACCCTGCCCTGGGCGCCCGTCGAGGGCACCGTCGCCCAGGTCGCGTGGGTCGCCGCCGCCGGCGGGTTCGCCATGCTGCCCGACCTCGACCACACCGGCTCCACGGTCTCGGACATGTGGGGGCCGGTGACCGACGTGCCCTCCGGCGCGATCGGCCGGCTGGCCGGCGGGCACCGCTGGGGCACCCACGACGCCGTGCTCGCGCCGCTGGCCTTCGGCGCGCTGGCGCTGGCCGCGGCCACCCTGTTCTGGTCCAGCCTCCTGGTCATGGCGCTGGGGATCGGGCTGGCGCTGCGGGCGCTGCACTTCGTCATCCCCGGCCGGGCGGAGAACACCGTCGTCGGCAACCTGCTGCTCTCCTTCGGCGGCGCCTGGCTGCTGCTGGCCCACACACCGCAGCCCACGTGGCTGCCGTACGCGGTCGGGCTGGGCGTCCTCACGCACATCGCGGGCGACCTGATCACCAGGCAGGGCGTGCCGCTGCCGGTGCTGTGGCTGGCCAAGCGCCGCCGGCTCGCGCTCACCCCGATGCGCACCGGGACGACGCTGGAGAAGGCGGTGCTGGCGCCGCTGTTCCTCGGCGTCGCGGTGTGGTTCGTCTACGCCAACACCGGCGCCCGCGAGGCACTGGACCCCTACCTGGCCGACCTGGTCAGCCTCGGCGGCTGAGACCGCGCCGAGACCCCCGCGCGCCATGCTCGGCGCGTGACCCGCGTCGGCGCGCTGCTCGTGGCCCTGGCGTGCGCCGGGTGCACGCCGCCCGCCGGTACCCCGGAGGCCAGGATCCCGCAGGCGTTCACCGGCCGTGACGTGCTGCCGGCCTGCCCGGGGCAGGACCTCGGCCAGGGCGAGCGGGTCGCCGCGGACGTCCTGGCGTGCCTGGCCGCCGGCGGCACCACCGGCGGGGCGGAGCTGGAGGTCACCCGTCCCACCACCGAGGGGGACCCGGTGACCGGCTGGTACCGCGCCCGGCCCGGCGTCCCCGGCCTCGAGGTGTTCGTCGACGGCAGCCGCGACCGGTTCGGCACCGGCGACTGGCTGCGGCTGGACTGCCCCGCGGCGACATCCCCGGAGGACCTCGGGGACTGCGCGGAGACCGTGCTGGGCTGAGGTCAGCCGCCCCGCGTCATCGTGGACCCGTAGCCGCCGCCGGGCCACCGCCACGCGCCCTCGTTGACCGTGCCGTCGGGGCTGAACCGCCCCTCGTAGCGGGCCGGGGAGCCGGTGCCGCCGAACCAGATCCGGAGGACGTCGCCCTCGAGCCGGTAGGTGTACCCGAGCAGTTCCCCCCGGCGCCGGAGAAGTGCGACCGCAGCTCGCCGGCGCCCTCGTCCCAGCCGATGTACTCCACCCCGCGGGTGGGGTCGTCGCCGCGCAGGTCCACGTGCTGGACCAGCCAGTTGCCGCCGTCCATCCACTCGTAGCGGACCTCTCCGCGCGGGCCGCCGGGGCCCGAGGCGGTCCAGGTGCCGACCAGCCGGTCGAGGGTGCGCAGCGCCGCCGCGCGGGCCTCGGGAGCGGGAGCGGTGCCCGGGTCGGGGTCCATGGTCGCCTCCGGAGCGCGCGGGGCCCGGCGCCGTCGCGGGGCCACACGGGGAGGACCCGCGGCGGCTCCTCCCTCATCGGTGGACACCCCTCATCGGTGGACAGCGCGGAGGGTTCCGAGACCGCGCCGCGCCGACGGCGGCTACGGTGCCCCGCTGTGACCGCCGTCGCACCGCGCCTGTCCCGGGGGACCCACCTCGGGTACGCCCTCGGCTCGATCGGGACGGCGGCCTTCGGCACGGTGCCCGGCCTGCTGCTGCTCCACTACCTGACCGACGAGCTCGGCGTCGCCGCCGGGCTGGCCGGGCTGGTGGTGTTCGCGCCCAAGGCCTGGGACGTACTGCTCAACCCGTGGATCGGCAGCCGCTCGGACCGGACGACGGGCCGCTGGGGGCCGCGCCGGCCGTGGATGCTGGCCGGCGGGCTCGCCCTGCCGCCGTTGTTCGTCCTGGTGTTCGCCGGCCCCGGCGCCCCTCCGGCGGCGGCCGCGGCGTGGGTGGCGGTGACCTTCCTGCTCGCGGCGACCGCCTACGGCTGCTTCCAGGTGCCCTACGTGGCCCAGCCGGCCGAGATCACCGACGACCCCGGCGAGCGGTCGACGCTCATGTCCTGGCGGGTGGCCGCGCTGGCGCTGGGCATCCTGCTCGCCGGCGCGGGCGCGCCCGCGGTGGTCGACCTGGCCGGCGGCGGGCGCGCCGGGCACCTCGCGATGGCGGTGTTCGTCGCGGTGCTGCTGGCCGCCGGGATGCTCGGCGCGGTCGCCGGCACGCGGCGGGCGCCCACCCTCACCCGCGTCGGGAGCGAGGGGCGGCTGGGCGCCACGCTCGTCGTCGCCTGGCGGTCCCGGCCGTTCCGGGTGCTGCTCACCGGCTTCGTCGTCCAGGCGCTGGGGATCGGCGTGATGCTCGCCGGCGTCCCCTACTACTCCGAGCACGTGCTCGGCGACGCCGCGGCCGGCTCTCTGCTGTTCGCCGCGCTGGTCGGCCCGGCGATCCTCGTCATGCCGCTGTGGCTGCGGGTCAGCCGGCGGCTGGGCAAGCGGACCGGGCTGCTGGTGTCCTCGACGCTGTTCGCGGCCGGGGCCGGGGCGCTCGCGCTGGTCGGCCCGGGCGGCATCGGCGTCGCGGTCGCGCTCGTGGTACTGGTCGGCGTCGGCTACGCCGGCATGCAGATGTTCCCGCTGGCGATGCTGCCCGACGTCGTCGCCGCCGACGAGGCCGCGTCCGGGCGGCGGCGGGCCGGCGTGTTCACCGGCGTGTGGACGGCGGCCGAGACGCTCGGCCTCGCCGTCGGGCCGGGCCTGCTCGGGCTGCTGCTGGCCGCGGCCGGCTACGTCTCCTCCACCGGCGGCGACGCCGTCCAGTCCGGCGGCGCGGTGCTCGCCGTCCGGCTGGGTTTCACCGTCGTCCCGGCGCTGTTCGTGCTCGCCGGCCTGCCGGTGCTGGCCCGCTACCGGCTCGACCCCGCCCCCGCCCGGCCCCAGGAGGTCCCCGCGTGACGCCGCAGGAGGTGCTGGCCGAGCTCACCGCGCTGCAGGCCGGCGACGTGCCCACCCACGGGGGCTCGACGATGGCCTACGTCTACGACTCCGGGCTGGCCGGCGTCGAGGACCTCGCCGCCGCCGCGCAGGCCGCCTTCCAGTGGACCAACGCGCTGGACCCGACCGCCTTCCCCAGCGTCGCCCGCATCGAGGACGACCTGGTGGGCGCGGCGGCCGACCTGCTCGGCGGCGGCCCGGCGACGGTCGGCACGGTCACCAGCGGTGGCACCGAGAGCTGCCTGCTGGCGGTGCTGGCCGCCCGCGAGCGGTGGCGCGCACGCGGCGGCACCGGGCGACCCCGGCTGCTGCTCCCGGTCACCGCGCACGCCGCGTTCCGCAAGGCCGCGCACCTGTTCGACCTCGAGGTCGCCGACGCCGCCGTCGACCCGGTCACCTGCCGCGCGCTGCCCTCCGCGGTGGCAGCCGCTCTGGACGCCCGGACCGCGCTGGTCGTCGTCAGCGCGCCGTCCTATCCGCACGGCGTGCTCGACCCGGTCGGTGAGGTGGCCGCGCTGGCCGCCGCCGCGGGCGTGCCCTGCCACGTGGACGCCTGCATCGGCGGCTGGGTGCTGCCCTTCCTCGACGACGTCCCCGAGCCCTTCGACCTGTCGGTGCCCGGCGCGACCTCGCTGTCGGTGGACCTGCACAAGTACGGCTACGCGCCCAAGGGCGTCTCCGTGCTGCTCACCGCGGAGCCCGAGCTGCGGCAGGGGCACTGGTTCAGCACCGCCGGCTGGCCCGGCTACCCGGTGGTCAACCCGACGCTCGCCGGCACCCGCCCGGCCGGGCCGATGGCCGCCGCCTGGGCGGTGCACCGGTGGCTGGGCCGGGACGGGTACGCCGAGCTGGCGCGGGCCACGCGGGCGGCCACGGTCGCGCTCGCCCAGGGCGCGGCGGCGATCCCCGGCCTGCGGGTGGTCGGGACGCCGGTGGCCACGCTGGTCGCGCTGGCGCAGGACGGCCCGGACGGCGTCGACGTGCTCAACCTCGCCGACGAGGCCACCGCCCGGGGCTGGCTGCTGCAGCCCCAGCCGCCGTTCGCCCAGCCCGGCGGCGCGGACCTGCCGGCCACGCTGCACCTCACCGTCACCGGCGCGACCGCCGGCCGGGTGGACGGCCTGCTCACCGACCTCGCCGACGCCGCCCGCGCGGCCGCGGCGCTGCCCCCGCCGGTGGCCGACCCGGACCTGGTCGCGGCCGCCGCGACGATCGACCCGGCCGCGCTCACCGTGGCCGAGGTCGACGCGCTGCTGGAGGTCGCCGGCGTCGGCGGCGGGCGGCTGCCCGAGCGGATGGCGCCGGTGCACGCCCTGGTGGCGGCGCTCCCCCGCCCGGTGGCCGAGCGGCTGCTCGCCGGCGTCCTCGACCTGGTCTACCGGCCGCGCCGGGCGGCGCTCAGCGGGTGACGCCCTGCTCGCGGGCGCAGGCGGACACGGCCTCGGCGACCGCGGTGGCCACCCGCCGGTCCAGCGGGCTGGGGACGACGTGGCCCGGCGCCAGGTCGTCGCCGACGACGCCGGCGATCGCCTCGGCGGCGGCCAGCTTCATCTCCTCGGTGATCGCCGTGGCGCCGGCGTCGATGGCGCCGCGGAACACGCCGGGGAACGCCAGCACGTTGTTGATCTGGTTGGGCAGGTCGCTGCGCCCGGTGGCGACGACGGCGGCGTACCGCGCGGCCATGTCCGGGTCGACCTCGGGCGTCGGGTTGGCCAGCGAGAACACGATGCAGTCCGCCGCCATCGACGCGATCGCCGCCTCCGGCACCGAGCCGCCGGACAGGCCGAGGTAGACGTCGGCGCCCTCGAGCGCGCCGGTCATCGTGCCCGCGTACCCGGCCCGGTTGGTGTTCTCGGCGACCCAGCGCTTGACCGGCGTGAGGTCCTCGCGGCCGGCGTGCAGCACCCCGCGCGAGTCGGCGACGGCGATGTCGCCCACCCCCCCCTCGAGCAGGATCCTGGTGCACGCGATGCCCGCCGCCCCGGCGCCGGCCACCACCACCCGCAGGTCGCCCAGCGTGCGGCCGGTGACCCGCGCCGCGTTGCGCAGCGCGGCGAGGACGACGATCGCCGTCCCGTGCTGGTCGTCGTGCATGACCGGGACGTCGAGCCGCTCGCGCAGCCGGTCCTCGATCTCGAAGCAGCGCGGGGCGCTGATGTCCTCGAGGTTGATCCCGCCGAACGACGGTGCGATCGCGACGACGGCCGCGACGATCTCGTCGACGTCGGTGGTCGACAGCACGATCGGCACCGCCGACAGCCCGGCGAACTCGCTGAACAGGCAGGCCTTGCCCTCCATCACCGGGAGCGCCGCGGCCGGGCCGATGTCGCCCAGGCCCAGGACGGCGGTGCCGTCGGAGACGACGGCGACCACCCGCGGGGCCCAGGTGAACCGGCGGGCGAGCGCGGGCTCGGCGGCGATCGCGCTGGACACGCGGGCCACACCCGGGGTGTAGGTGAGCGCGAGGTCCTCGCGGGTCTCGATCGGCCGGGTGGGCCGTACCGCGAGCTTGCCGCCCTCGTGGACGGCGAACGCCGCGTCCCCGCTGAAGCGGTCGGCACTGTCCCCGGCGGAGCCCGTCGCTGCGCTCATGGCCTCGACAGGGTAGTGGTGTGACCTCCGTCGCCGGGCCGCCGACCCCGCACGCGCGGCACCGGGCTCGCTACCGTGCGGCCGTGGAGATCCGAGAACTCGCCGTCCCGGACAGCTACGTCCTCGACCTGGTGGCGCACGGGGACGACCGGGGCCGGTTCACCGAGTGGTACCGCGCCGACGTGCTCGCCGGGGCCACCGGGTGGGCGCTGCCGCTGGCCCAGGCCAACCACAGCGTCTCGGCGCGCGGCGTGCTGCGCGGCGTGCACTTCGCGCTGGTGCCGCCGGGGCAGGCCAAGTACGTGTACTGCCCGGCCGGGCGGGTGCTCGACGTCGTCGTCGACATCCGGGTGGGCTCGCCCACCTTCGGCGTCTCCGACGCCGTCCTGCTGGAAGCGGAGAAGCCGCGTGCGGTCTTCCTCGCCGAGGGCCTCGGCCACGCCTTCCTCTCCCTGGAGGACGGCTCGTCGGTCACCTACCTGGTCTCCTCGGGCTACTCCCCCGGCCGCGAGTTCGGCGTCTCGCCGATGGACCCCGAGCTCGGCCTGCCGTGGCCGGACGACGTCGAGGTCCGGCTCTCGGACAAGGACCGGGCCGCGCCCACCCTGGCGCAGGCCCGCGAGCAGGGCATCCTGCCGACGATGGAGGAGTGCCGCGCCTGGTACGCCCAGCAGCGCGCCGGTGCGTAGACGGCGGCCCTAGAGCGCGGGGGCCGCGGCCAGCCGGCCGGGGCGCGGGTGCATCCGGAGGACGACCCGGCCGACGGCGACCGCGGGCCCGTAGGCCCGGCTGTCGTCGGTCACCAGCGGGTTGTCCCCGCGGACGTCGACGGCGCCGCCGTCGAGCAGCCGGTGCACCCGCTTGACCACCAGCAGGTCCGGGCGGGCCGGGAAGCGGGCCAGCACGACGTCGCCCACCCGGGCCCGGCCGCGGCGCAGCCGGCGCACCAGCAGCCGGTCACCGTGCCGGACGGTCGGCGTCATGGAGGGGCCGGTGACCCGCGCGAGCACCCACACCGCGGGCAGCGGTGGGAACGGCCGCTCGGCGGGACGGGGGCTGATCACCGCGAGTAGGGTCGCAGACGACCCGATCGATCGACACACGAAGGAGCAAGCATGCTGTTCAGCCGCGTGTTCTCCGCCGTCGAGGCCACCGCGCACTGCGACCTCCCGTGCGGCGTGTACGACCCGGCCCAGGCCCGCATCGAGGCCGAGTCGGTCAAGGCCATCCAGGAGAAGTACCAGGCGAGCGACGACGAGGTCTTCAAGCAGCGCTGCGTGCTCATCAAGGAGCAGCGCTCGGACCTGGTGAAGCACCACCTGTGGGTGCTGTGGACCGACTACTTCAAGCCGCCGCACTTCGAGAAGTACCCGCAGCTGCACGAGCTGTTCAACAAGGCCACCAAGCAGGCCGGCGCCGCCGGCGGCAAGGGCAGCATGGACCCGGCCGAGGGCCAGAAGCTGCTCGACTACATCGCCGAGATCGACAAGATCTTCTGGGAGACCAAGGCCGCGGCCTGACCTCGCAGCACGACGTCCCGACGGCCGGTGGGCACCTCGCCCACCGGCCGTCGGCGTCCCCGGGACCGATGAGTCCCGCCCCACCCGCCGGTCTGCACCCCGCCACCCCAGACCCGAGGAGACCCGATGGCCGTCCGGCTCAACCCCTACCTGCACTTCTCCGGCGACGCCCGCGAGGCGATGGAGCTCTACCGGTCCGTCTTCGGCGGGCACCTCGACGTCATGACCTTCGGCGACGTCGGCGGGGGCGGCGACCGGTTCCCCGCCGACGGCGTCATGCACGCCTTCCTGCGCACCGAGCACGGCCTGGAGCTCATGGCCTCCGACGGCCACGACCCCGACGCCGGCGGGCCGGACAAGGTGTCGGTCTCGCTGTCCGGGGACGACGCGGAGACGCTGACCCGCTGGTTCGAGCAGCTCGCCGACGGCGGCCGGGTCGACGTCCCGCTCGAGAAGCAGATGTGGGGCGACACCTTCGGCCAGGTCACCGACCGGTTCGGGATCCGCTGGCTGGTCAACGTGGCGACCCCCGCGAGCTGACGCCGCGACCCGCCCACCGGCCTCCCCGGCGGGTGGGCGGGCCGCGCGACCGCCCCCGGTACCGTCGGACCTCGATGCGCATCGACCGGGCCGGGTGGCCCTTCATCACCGGACCCCTGGCCCCGGCCGCGCTGCTGGCCGCTGCCGGCGCGGCCCGCGGGCGCCGCTGGGCGCGGCTCGCCGCGTGGCCGTTCCTCGCCCTGTCGGCCTACATGGTGCTGTTCTTCCGGGACCCCGAGCGCGCCTGCGACCGCGAGGAACCGCCGGCCGACGTCGTCCTCTCCCCCGCCGACGGCATGGTGATGGTCGCCGGCGAGCCGCAGGAGGGCGTGGCGCCCGAGCCCGCGCCCGAGGGCGGCTGGCAGCAGGTCAGCGTGTTCCTCTCGGTGGTCGACGTGCACGTCAACCGCTCGCCCTACCGCGGCGAGGTGGTGGAGAGCTCCTACCGCAAGGGCAGCTTCCTGGCCGCCTACCGCGCCGAGTCGGCGCACCGCAACGAGCGCAGCGAGCTGTGGCTGCGCGAGGACCACCCGGACGGCGAGCGCACCGTCGTCTTCCGGCAGCTGGTCGGCGTGCTGGCGCGCCGCATCGTCACGCGCACCGGCGTCGGCCAGCGGCTGGCCACCGGCGAGCGGTTCGGCCTGATGAAGTTCGGCTCGCGGATGGACGTCTTCGTCCCGGCCGGGTGCACGCTCACCGTGCGGAAGGGGCAGCGGGTGCGCGGCGGGGAGACCGTCATCGCCCGCTGGCCCGCCGCGGGCTGAGGGGCCCGACGGTGCCCAGTACCGCCTCGGGAGAGGGGCGGCCGGCCCCCACCCGGCGCACGGCCACGGTCGAGTTCGTCCGCGGGTCGGTGCGCGGCAGCCGCCGGCGCGCGCTGGCGACCCTGCCCAGCCTGTTCACCCTGGGCAACATGATGTGCGGCTTCGCCGCCATCCTCGTGTCCATCCGCGGCCAGTACACGCTCGCCGCGGTGCTCATCGGCCTGTCGGTGCTGTTCGACATCACCGACGGCGCGGTCGCCCGGCTGGTCGGCGCGGTGAGCGCCTTCGGCCTGCAGTTCGACTCGCTGGCCGACCTGGTGTCCTTCGGCCTGGCCCCCGCGCTGCTGGCGTTCACGCTGTTCTCCGAGGGCCGCGACGAGTGGGACCCGCTGGGCTGGGTCGTGTGCTTCCTGTGGGTGGCGTGCGCCGCGATCCGCCTGGCCCGCTTCAACACCACCATCGACCCGACCGCGGACAAGCGGTACTTCACCGGCATGCCCAGCCCCGGCGCGGCCGGCGTCGTGCTCGCCTCGGTCTTCGCCTTCGGCGACCAGATGCAGGGCCGCGACCGGCTGTGGGTGCTGCTCATCGTGGCCGTCCCCGCGCTGCTCATGGTCAGCACCATCCGGTTCCGCTCGTTCCGGTCGCTGGTCAGCCCGAAGAGCGGCCGGCCCTACGGCCTGGTCGCCGCCGCGGTCGCGCTGGTGGTCGGGTTCGCCACCGTCCCCGTCGTCACCGGCTGCGTGCTCGCCTACGGCTACCTGCTGGCGCCGGTCCTGGTCCCCCTGCTGTCCCCCCTCGCCCGGCTGGTGCCGGCCCGCCTCCGTGAGGTGCTCACGTGACCGTCCGCCCGATCCGTCCCGACGACGTCCCGGCCGTGGTCGGCCTGGTGCGCGAGCTCGCCGAGTACGAGAAGGCGGCGCACGAGGTGCGGCTGACCGAGGAGCAGCTGCACACCGCCCTGTTCGGCGACTCGCCCGCGCTGTTCGGGCACGTGGCCGAGCGCAAGGGCGCCGTCGTCGGGACCGCGCTGTGGTTCCTCAACTTCTCCACCTGGCGCGGCACGCACGGGATCTACCTCGAGGACCTCTACGTGCAGCCGCGGCACCGCGGCGGCGGCCTGGGCCGGGAGCTGCTGCGCACCCTGGCCGCCACCTGCGTCGAGCGCGGCTACGACCGGCTGGAGTGGTCGGTGCTCGACTGGAACGAGCCCTCGATCGCGTTCTACCGGGCCGCCGGCGCGGTCCCGATGGACGAGTGGACGGTGTTCCGGCTCACCGATGAGGCACTGGCCGGTTTCGCGGCCGACCGGCGCGATGCGGCAGTCTGACGCGGTGACCATCGAGCGCGGCCCCGCGGAGTGCTGGCTGACCGACATGGACGGCGTCCTCGTGCACGAGGGCCAGGCCCTCCCGGGCGCCGCCGAGTTCCTCGCCCGGCTGGTGGACCAGGACCGCCGTTTCCTCGTCCTGACCAACAACTCGATCTTCACCCCGCGCGACCTGTCCGCCCGACTGTCGCGCTCGGGCCTGCAGGTGCCCGAGACCTCGATCTGGACCTCGGCCCTGGCGACGGCGGACTTCCTGTCCACCCAGCTGCCCGGCGGCTCGGCCTACGTCATCGGCGAGGCGGGGCTGACCACCGCGCTGTACGAGGCCGGCTACACCCTCACCGACACCGACCCGGACTTCGTCGTCCTCGGCGAGACCCGCACCTACTCGTTCGAGGCGATCACCCGGGCGATCCGGCTGATCGGCACCGGCGCGCGGTTCATCGCCACCAACCCCGACGTCACCGGGCCCTCGCCGGAGGGGCCGCTGCCGGCCACCGGATCGGTCGCGGCGATGATCACCGAGGCGACCGGCGCCAAGCCCTACTTCGTCGGCAAGCCCAACCCGATGATGTTCCGCAGCGCGATGAACCGGATCGACGCGCACTCGGAGAGCACGGTGATGATCGGCGACCGGATGGACACCGACGTCGTCGCCGGCATCGAGGCGGGGCTGGAGACGATCCTCGTGCTCACCGGCTCGACCACCGCCGCGGACGTCGGCCGCTTCCCGTTCCGGCCCAGCCGGGTCCTCGACTCGATCGCCGACGTCGTCGACCTGGTCGTCTAGCGCGGGTGGTCCAGCGCCCGGTCGTTCAGCGGTCCAGGAAGGCCAGCCGCGCCTCGGGCGTGAACAGCAGGTACAGCTCGGCGACCGCAAGCACGATCAGCGGGATGCCCAGCAGCGGCTGACCGCCGGGGAACGCGGTGCTGTAGCCGAACAGCCCGAGCAGGATCTGCAGCACGACGACCGGCCCCCGCGCCCACCCCGACAGCCGCCGCAGGCCCACGGCGGCCGCGGCCAGGACGACGCCGAAGATGCCGACGTAGACCACCTCGGCCAGCGCGCGGGCCACGCTGTCGGGGTCGCTGGTGAGCGTCAGCCACAGGATGACCAGCGCCCCGCCGAGCAGCAGGGCCGCCTCGATCGCGGCCACCAGCGCCGCCCGGACCACCGCCGGCGGGGCCTCGGGCCGGGCCGGCCGCGGCGGTCGGGCGGAGGGCTGCGCGGCGCCGCCGAGGAGCCGCTCGGCCCGGCTGGGGCGGCGGGTCGCGTCCTCGTCCGTCACAGGAGCGAGGCTACGCGTCACCGGTCACGCGAGGTCCCGTCCGTGCCCGTCGGGGGCCCCGGTGCTGGCTAGCCTGACCCCATGCGTGCGCTCGTGGTGGCCAACCCCGCGGCGACGACGACCACCGGCCGGGTCCGGGACGTGCTGGTCGGCGCACTGGCCAGCGAGCTCAAGGTCGACCTCGCCGAGACCACCCACCGGGGGCACGCCCGCGAGCTGGGTCGGCAGGCGCTGGCCGACGGGTTCGACGTCGTCGTCGCGCTCGGCGGGGACGGCACCGTCAACGAGGTCGTCAACGGCCTGCTGACCGACGGGCCCGGTGAGCACGTGCCGACGCTGGCCGTCGTCCCCGGCGGCTCGACCAACGTGTTCTCCCGCGCGCTGGGCCGCTCCCGCGACCCGGTCGAGGCCACCGGCGAGATCCTCGACTCGCTGCGTGCCGGGCGCACCCGCCGCGTCTCGCTCGGCACCGCCAGCGCCACCGGCACCAGCACCGCGCCCGCGCGCGGGGTGGACCCGGGCGTCGCCACCGCCGTCGCCGAGGTCGACGCCGCGGCCGACCCCGGCTGGACCGACCCGCGCTGGTTCGTCTTCGCCGCCGGCCTGGGCTTCGACGCCGACGTCATCGCCCGGGTGGAGGCCCAGCGGGCGCGCGGCCGCCGCTCCACCGGGGCGCTGTACGTCCGGGAGGCCACCCGGGCGTTCGTCCTCGGCCGCGAGCGCCGCCGTCCCGCCGTGACGCTGTGCGTCCCGGGCTCCCCCGACCTCGACGGGCTGTTCCTCTGCCTGGTCTCCAACGTCAGCCCGTGGACCTACCTGGGCTCCCGGCCGGTGAACCCGAGCCCCGAGGCCTCCTTCGAGGCCGGCCTCGACGTGTTCGCCCTCGGCCGGATGGGTGTGCTGCGGATGCTGCACACCACCCGGCAGGTGCTGGCCCGCCGCCCCGACGCGCGCGGCCGCGGCGTGCACCGCCTGCACGACCTGGCCGGCTTCGAGCTGCGGGCGTCCCGCCCGCAGGGCTGGCAGCTCGACGGGGACCACCTCGGGACGGCGACCGGGCTGCGCGTGCGGTCGGTGCCGTCGGCGCTCGCCGTCATCGCCTAGCGCACCGCCTGGCGCGCGGAGCCCTCCACGGCGTCCCGAGGACACGCCCGGAGGGCCCGTGTCAAGCACCACCGCACCGCCGAGTGGCGCCCCTAGCACGCCCGTGGTGAGGTTGCTCACGAGGGGTCGACCCAGGGCCCCGGTGCGCTTGACACGAGTTCCTCAGGTGAAAACATCGCGAGAGGAACGCAACCTGCCGGTAACAAGCGGTGGGCGGTCGCTGGAACGAGGCGCTGGGCAACCGGTGTCGCGCCCGCGCATGCGGCCCGATGTCAGCGATCTGCAAGCAATGTAGTCGACACCGAGGAGTGCACAGACATGGACTGGCGCCACCGCGCGCTCTGCCGGGACGAGGACCCGGAGCTGTTCTTCCCCATCGGGACGACCGGCCCGGCCCTCGTGCAGATCGAGCAGGCGAAGGCGGTCTGCAACCGCTGCTCGGTCGTCGAGTCCTGCCTCGACTGGGCTCTGCGCTCGGGTCAGGACTCCGGCGTGTGGGGCGGGCTGTCCGAGGACGAGCGGCGTGCTCTCAAGCGCCGTCAGTCCCGCACCCGCGTCCGCGCCTGACGCAGCAGCTGCCGGCACCCGCCGGCTGAGCAACGGCGCGAGGCCGGTCCCCCGAGCGGGGACCGGCCTCGCGCCTTCTCAGCGACACCGTCGTCCTACCGGACGACACCGCGGCCAGGTGCCGTCCCCCAGCCACGCGGAGCCCACCCGCCCGCTCCTCGCGGAGGCCTCCGGCCCCCACTCGTCCCGGGCAGCGCCTAGCGGCGCGGTCGCCCAGCCCCGGGGAGCTCGAGGACGACCTCGGTGCCCGGCCGGCCGGGACCCGGCGGCTCCTCCGGCGTCCGGATGAGCAGCGACCCGCCGAGCTCGCTGGTCACCAGCGTCCGCACGATCTGCAGGCCCAGGCCGTCGCTCCGCGCCGGGTCGAACCCCTCCGGCACCCCCTGCCCGTCGTCGCGGACGCGCACCACCAGGTCGTCGCCGTCGCGCTCGGCCGCCAGCTCGATCGAGCCGGGCTGGCCGTCGACGGGGAAGGCGTGCTCGGCGGCGTTGTGCAGCAGCTCGGTGACCGCCATGACCAGCGGCGTCGCGGTGGCCGCGGGCAGCTCGCCGAAGGCGCCCACCCGGCGGGTGCGCGCCGCCGGGCCGATCGAGGTGAGGTCGCCGAGCATCGGCAGCACCTGGTCGAGCACGTCGTCGACGTCGACCACGTCCTCCCGGCTGCCGGCCAGCGTCTCGTGGACGACGGCGATCGAGGCCACCCGCCGCACCGACTCCTCCAGCGCCGCCCGCGCGGCCGGCTCGGTCATCCGCCGGGCCTGCAGCCGCAGCAGCGCGGCGACCGTCTGCAGGTTGTTCTTCACGCGGTGGTGGATCTCGCGGATCGTCGCGTCCTTGGTGAGCAGCGCCCGGTCGCGGTCGCGCAGGTCGGTGACGTCCCGGACCAGCACCAGCGCGCCCTCCTCGGCGCCCGGGGCCTGCAGCGGCAGCGCGCGCACCAGCAGCGTCGCCGACCGCCCCACGACGTCGGTCGGGTCGGGGAACCGCCCGGCCACCGCGGCGGCGATGGTGGCCGCGACCGCCTCCCCCGCCACCCGGTCCGACGACGCCGCCCGCGTCACCCGGGCCAGGTCCGTGCCGAACAGGTCGCCGGTCACCCCGAGGCGCCGGTAGGCCGACAGGGCGTTGGGGCTGGCGTAGACCGCGCGGCCGGCGGCGTCCAGGCGCACCAGCCCGTCCCCCACCCGCGGGCTCATCTCGGCGTCGAGCAGCTTCTCCGGCGGGAAGGTGCCGGCCGAGACCATCAGGCAGAGGTCGGCGGCGATGTCGAGGTAGGTCAGCTCCAGCGTCGACGGCGACCGGGTCACCGCCAGGTTGGTGTCCTTGGCCAGCACCGCGACGACGACGCCGTCGTGCCGCACCGGGATGACCTCGCGCCGCCGCGGGCTGGTGCCCGACCAGTCCGGCTCCCCCTCGGTCACCGGCCGGCCCTCCCGGTGCGCCAGCCGGAACGGGTCGGCGTCGGGGCCGTCGACCTCGCTGCCGACCAGGTCCTCGGGCTGGCTGGTCGGCGCGGTGAGCGGGCGCACCTGCGCCACGCACCACCACGCGCCGGTGCGCAGCGGCACCCACAGGGTGAGGTCGGCGAAGGCCAGGTCGGCCAGCAGCTGCCAGTCGGCCACCAGGCGGCGCGCGTGGTCGACCTGCGACGGGGCGGTCGCCGCGCCGCGGTGCAGGCGCTCGGAGAGGGTGCTCATCGTCCCCGAGGGTAGGGCGGGCCCCCGCCTAGGCTGGGCACCCGTGGCCGCACCGTCCCTCGTCCCCCCGCCCGCGACCGTCGACGACGCCGTCCCCGCCGACTGGCCGGCCATCGCGGATCTGACCGTCGGCGTCTACCGGGACGAGCGGCTGGCCTCCGAGGCGTACCTGCCGCAGCTGGCCGACGTCGAGGGCCGCGCCTCCCGGTCGCAGCTGCTGGTCGCCCGGGACGGGAACCGGGTCGTCGGCGCCGTGGCGCTGGTGCTCGACGGCGACTTCGGCGAGATCACCGAGTCGCCCGAGGAGGCGGCGTTCCGGATGCTCGTCGTCGACCCGGAGGCGCGCGGCCGCGGCGTCGGCGAGCTGCTGGTGACCGAGTGCCTGCGCCGGGCCCGCGCGGCCGGCAAGCGGCGCATGCTGCTCTCGACCGACCCGGTGATGGCCGCCGCGCACCGGCTCTACGCCCGGCTCGGCTTCACCCGGCTACCCGAGCGCGACTGGGCGCCGCGCCCCGGCATCGACCTGCTGGTCTACGCCCACGACCTCTGACCGGGTCCCCTCAGCGCCGCGCGCGGGCCGGACCGCTGCCGCGGGACCGGGCGGGACGGCGGGGTGGGGGCGCGGCCGCCTCCGGCGCGGGCACCTGCACGCCGGCCGCGGCGGCGAGGGCGTCCAGGTCGTCGAGGATGTCGCGGAGCAGCACGTCGACGTCCGGGAGCAGCTCGGCGCACGACACCAGGCCCCAGTCCAGGCGGTCGAGGTAGCTCTGCACCGTGATGTTCAGGCCCTGCCCCTCGACGATCGTCGAGACCGGGAAGTAGTGCTCCAGCCGCGCGCCCGCGGCGTAGAGCGGCGTGCGCGGACCGGGCACGTTGGAGATGACGAGGTTGCCCGGGCTCAGGCGGGAGCCCAGCCGCAGCCGGGCGCTGAGCCGCATCGCCCGCGCGAAGACCGCCGGCGGCGGGAACTCGGCGAAGTCGGTGAGCCGCTCGGCGGGCAGCGCGGAGAAGATCTCCTTGCTGCTGCTCATCGCCTCGTGCACGCGGCGGACCCGCCGGACGGGGTCGGGCTCGTCGGTCGGCAGGACGGCCGAGAGCATCGACACCCGGTTGGTCCAGCGGTCGGTCTCCTCCCCGGTCCGCACCGAGACGGGCACCAGCGCCACGAGCGGGTCCGACGGCAGCGCCCCGCGCCGGTCCAGCCAGGTGCGCAGGCCGCCGGCGCACGCGGCCATGACGACGTCGTTCACGGTGGCGCCCAGCGCGGTCTTGACCTGCTTGACGACGTCGAGCGACGTCGAGCGGATGGCGAGCTTCCGGTGCGGGGTGATGGGTCCGTTGAACGGCGTGCGCGGCGGCCGGACGCTCGGCACCGGCGGCGGCTGGTCGGGCTCCTCCGGGCGGTGCCGGCCGAGGTTGAGCACGGTGCCCAGCGGCCCGCGCAGGCTGCGCCGGACGTCGTTGGCCGCCCGCACCAGCACCGGGTTGCGCGTGGCCCGGCCGATCTCCCGGGCGCTCCACGCGGCGAGCAGCACCCCGCGCGCGGGCTTGCGGGCCAGGCCGAGCGCGCCGCGCGCGAGCATCTCGAGGTCGCCGGGTGGCCGCTCGGGCGTCCACGTCCCGGTCTCGGCCTCGGGCGGCGTCCGGTTGCCCTCGGGGGTGTCGTCGAGCATCAGCGTCATCAGCTCCACGCCCGACGCCCCGTCGATGGTGGCGTGGTGGACGATCGTGAGGACGGCGAAGCGGTGGTCGGCCAGCCCCTCGATGACGTAGGACAGCCACAGCGGCTTGCGCCGGTCCAGGGGCCGGGAGACCAGGCGCGCGGCCAGCGCGGCGAGCTGGTCGTCGCTGCCGGGCGGCGGGACGGCCGTGTGCCGGACGTGGAAGTCCAGGTCGAAGGCGGGGTCGGCGACCCAGTAGGGGTGGTCCAGGCCCAGGGGCACCTCGACCAGGCGCCGGCGCAGCGGCTCGAGCAGGTGCAGCCGCTGCTCCAGCTGCGCGCGCCACGCGTCGTAGGGCCGGTAGGCGGGGTCGTCCGGGCGGGAGTAGATGGACAGGCTCGAGACGTGCCCGAACTGCGCCGACGTCTCCAGGTGCAGGAACGTCGCGTCCAGACCCGACAGCTGCTTCACGTCCGCTGGCCTCCTCGGGAGACGGCGGGGTGTGCGCCCCGGCCGTGTGCACGAGTGTGTCAGGGGCCACACTTCCCTGCACCGGACGGTCGAGGGAGCGGAGACCCCACATGCAGACGACGGCGCATCCTTCCCGGACACCGGACCGGGAGGCTCCCCCGTGGATCGGGGCGTCCCCGGTGGCGGCGCTGCTCGCGGCGCAACGGCCGTGGCGCGAAGCGGCCGCGCTGGCCCGCTCCCCCGTCTGGCGGGGGCACGGCGTCCCGCCCGGCGGCGGCCTGCCGGTCCTGCTCGTGCCCGGCTTCCTCGCCGGGGACCCGTCGCTGTCGGTGCTGGAGCGCTGGCTGCGCGCGCGGGGCTACCGGACGTGCACCTCGCAGATCCGGGTCAACGTCGACTGCACCCGCCTGGCGGTGGAGCGCCTGGAGCGCCGCCTCGTCGAGTTCACCGACCGGACGGGCCGGCCCGCGGCGGTCGTCGGCCAGAGCCGGGGCGGGCTGTTCGCCAAGCTCGTGGCGATGCGCCGGCCCGACCGGGTCGCCGGGATCGCCACGCTCGGCAGCCCGAACGTCGACCACATGGCGATCAACCCGCTGGTGGCCGCGCAGGTGCGGCTGGTCGCCGCGCTGGGCAGCGCCGGGATGCCGGGGCTGTTCCGCGACGACTGCCTCGACGGCGGGTGCGCCGGGGAGCTGGCCGAGGACCTGGCCCGCCCCTTCCCCGCCGGGGTGCCGTACCTCTCGGTCTACTCGCGCAGCGACTGGGTCGTCGACTGGCACGCGTGCCTGGACCCGGACGCCGAGAACGTCGAGGTCGACTCCAGCCACGTCGGCATGAGCGTGCACCCGGGGGTCTACCGGCTGCTCGGGGACCGCCTGGGCGACCTGACCCGCCGCGCGACCTGAGCCGCCGGGACCGCGGTCAGGCGTCGGCGACGGTGGCGATGAGGTCGCCCTCCTGCAGCACCTCGCCCTCGACGACGTGCAGCTCCTGCACGACGCCGGCGCGCTCGGTGAGCACGGGGATCTCCATCTTCATCGACTCGAGGATCACCAGGGTGTCCCCCGCGGAGACCTCGCTGCCCGGGCTCACCAGCACCTTCCAGACGCTGGAGACCATCTCGGCGTGGATCTCCTCGACTGCCACGCGGCACCTCCTCGCTGAGCGGAGCCCCCATCCAAGCACGGGCCCCCGCGGCCCGGCGGTCGCTCAGGAACCCGGCGCGAGCTCCCCCTCGGCCAGCCGGTGCAGCACCGCGCAGACCTCCTCGCCGTCGTGCGGCACGCCCGTCTCGGGCAGCCCGGACAGCGCGGCGGCGGCCGCCCGCGCGGCGGTGGCGGTGTCGGGCGCCCCGGCGCTCACGGTGGCCAGCAGGGCGTCGTACCAGCCGTCGAGCCGGTCGCCCGGGTCGTAGCCGCTGACCGCGACCACCTCGGTCCGCCCGGTGGTGCCGCGCAGCCGGCCCGCCGCGGGCAGGGCGCCGGTCACCCGGCCGGCCCGCCCCGGCGGCAGCGTCGAGCGCAGCTGGACGGCGACCGCGGCCCGCGGCGGGTGCTCGTCGGCGGCGCGGCGGCGCGGCGCGCGGCGGCCCACCGCCGCGGCCAGCGCGAGGTCGACCGCGTCCACCTGGTGCGCCCGCTCGAGCACGGCCATGTCGAGGGAGAAGCCGGCCGCGACCTCCCCCAGCTCGCCGTCCTCGGCGACGCCGACGGTGACCAGCCCGCGCCAGCCGACCTCGGCCAGCCGCTTCGCGCCGGGCGGCACGTCGCCGGCGGGGTCGGGCGTCCAGGACACCCGCGCGATGCCCGCCGCCCGGTCGCGGGCGACCGCCGTCGGGAAGCGCAGGCCGTCCTCGGTGACGACGGCGAGCAGGCCGTGCTCGCTGGCCGGCTCCACGCCGTCGCCGCCGAGCCGCTCGAGCACCTCGGCGGGCGGGCCGACCCAGGTGAGCCCCGCCGCGGCGACCTCCCCCGCCAGCGCGGCGTTGCCGGCCAGCGCCGGCGGCACGGGCAGCACGGCGCGGGCGCCACTGCGGCGGGCGGCCTCCACGATCCGGTCGACGGCGAGGTAGGACTCCGCGGCGGGCGCCGGGCCGAGCAGCACCGCGTCGTCGGCCAGGCGCACGTGCCGGGCCGAACGCTCGGCCTCGGAGTAGACGGCCACCGACTTCACGTCCAGCCGGGAGCAGGCCGCGATGACCGCGCACGCCGCGGGCCCCCGTCCCGCCACGAGCACGCTGTCGATCCCGTGCTGGGCCACGCTCCCCGGCCTCCCGTCCCCGCGCCGGGCCGTCCGCCCGGTCTCCCTGCCATCGTGCCCCGCGCCGCCGACACCCACGCCACCGGGCGGGGGCCTCCTCACCCGCTGTGGGACCCTGGGTACGACCTCGGACACTCCGGACCACACTCCGGACCACGACGACGAGAGGAGGGCGGCGATGTCCAAGCGTGGACGCAAGCGGCGCTCCCGCAAGGGGAACAAGGCCAACCACGGCAAGCGCCCCAACGCCTGACGACGGCCCTCGCGGGCCCGACACGACGACGCCCCGCACCCGGAGGACCGGGGGCGGGGCGTCGTCGTGTGCCGGGGTGTGTCAGGCGTCCTCGGACCAGTCGGTCCGGACCACCTCGGTGCTGACCTTCTCCACGCTGATCTGCGTGCCGTCCTCCTCGAAGGAGACGGTGGTCAGCTGCATCTTGATCCGATCGCGCAGGCCCGACGGCGTCGGGTCACCGCCGCAGCGGCGGCGGACCAGCGCCTTGAACTCCTGCTCGATGCCGAACTGCCGCAGACACGGGGAGCAGTCCTCGAGGTGCTCGGCGATGACGGCGCGGCGGGCGTCGTCGGTCTCGCGGTCGAGGAACTCGAAGACGTGCGACAGGACGTCGTCGCACGAGGAGATCTCGACCGGACGCTCCTGCTCGGTGCTCACGACCGCCCCTCCTCACCGGCTCCGGCGCGGACGAACCCGCGCTCACGGGCGTAGTCGGCCAGCAGCTTCTGCAGGCCCCGCCGGCCACGGTGCAGCCGGGACATCACCGTGCCGATGGGCGTGCCCATGATCTCGGCGATCTCCTTGTAGGCGAAGCCCTCGACGTCGGCGAGGTACACCGCCAGCCGGAAGTCCTCGGGCAGCTGCTGCAGGGCCTCCTTGATGTCGGAGTCCGGCAGGTGGTCCAGCGCCTCGATCTCCGCCGACCGCAGCCCGCTGGAGCTGTGCTCCTCGGCCGCGTAGAGCTGCCAGTCCTGCACCTGGTCGGTGGGGTACTGCTGCGGCTGCCGCTGCTTCTTGCGGTAGCTGTTGATGTAGGTGTTGGTCAGGATCCGGTACAGCCAGGCCTTGAGGTTCGTGCCCTCGGCGAACTGGTGGAACGCGGAGTAGGCCTTGACGAACGTCTCCTGGACCAGGTCCTCGGCGTCGGCGGGGTTGCGGGTCATCCGCAGGGCCGCCGGGTAGAGCTGGTCGAGGTAGGGCAGCGCGTCCCGCTCGAAGCGGGCGTCGCGCTCCGCGCGGGTCTCGGCGACCTCGGTGCGGCTGCCCCCCTCGCGGGCCTCGGGCACCTCCACCGGAGCCCCGACCACCTGCTCGCGCGGGGTCTCGACCGGCTCGACGGCGGGGTTCCCGCCCGGGGTCTCCTCAGGCACCGACCGTCCTCTCTGCGGCGCCCGGAGGCGGGCTGCCACGTCGGTCGATCCTAGTCGCGCGGCGTCGGGCCGGCCCGGGGGCCGCCGGCGCGGGGCCCGCGTGCGGGCGTTGGAGACGGTGCTGCTCACGGTCCCTGCAACGGTGCCCGGCGGTGGGCTCATTCCCCGGCCGCGGGAAGTCGGCGGCGGTCCGCGCGGGCGCTGGCTACAGTGCCCGGCCGTGGCGGCGACCCCCGCGGTGCGGGCCCTGGAGAAGGCGGGGGTGGCGCACACCCTGCACCCCTACGACCCCGAGCACACGAGCGACCAGGGGCACGGCGAGGCGGCGGTGGCCGCGCTCGGCGCCGACCCGCGCCAGGTGTTCAAGACGCTGGTCACCCGCGTCGACGGCGCGCTGACCGTCGCCGTCGTCCCGGTGAGCGGCACGCTCGACCTCAAGGCGCTGGCCGCCGCGGCCGGCGGGCGGAAGGCCGCGATGGCCGACCCGGCCGACGCCGAGCGCACCACCGGCTACGTCCTCGGCGGGATCAGCCCGCTCGGCCAGCGCAAGGCGCTGCCGACCGTGGTCGACGACTCGGCGCTGGGGTTCGCCACGGTGATGGTCAGCGCCGGCCGGCGCGGGCTGCAGGTGGAGCTGCCGCCGGGCGAGCTGGTCCGCCTGACCCGCGCCCGCACCGCCCCGATCGGCCGCTGAGTTCCCCGCGATCATGGCGCGGTGACCACGATCCGGCCCCGCGGAGTGGTCACGGCGCCATGATCGCGGGGGACTCCCGGTCAGGTGCCGGGGGCGCCGTAGGGGGTGAGCAACTGGTCGACCGGCGCGGCGTCGTCGGTGAGCACCTGCGCGTCGCCGGCGAGGGCGGCCACCTCCGCGGACGGGGCGACCTGCCAGGTCGAGTCCTGCGCCAGCAGCGCCTCGGCGAGCGCGGCCTCGTCCAGCGGCCGGTGCGAGGCGACCGCGACGACGTTGCCGCCGTCCTCACCGGCCAGCACCGGGGCGCGCGCGAGCAGCAGCACGTGCGGCCACACCGCGCGCATCGTGGCCAGCTCCGCGCGGACGAAGCCCAGCGGCGGGTGGTCGATGAGGTTGGCGACGTACACGCCGTCGTCGGTGAGCGCCCGGTCGACCAGCTCCAGCGCCTCCACGGTGGTCAGCTGCCAGGGCACCGACAGGCCGCCGAAGGCGTCCCCGACGACGACGTCGCGGGTGCCGGCGGGCTCGGCCGCCAGCCCCACGCGGGCGTCGCCGACCCGCACCTGCAGCCGCTCCGAGGTCTGCAGGCCCAGCTGCTCGCGGTCGATGGCGACGACGCCGGGGTCGACCTCGAGCACCAGGCTCTCCGTGCCCGGACGGACCTCGGCGAGGTACCGCGGCACGGTCGCCCCGCCGCCGCCCAGGTGCAGCGCCGACAGCGACTGCCCGGCGGGGGCCAGGACGTCGGTGACCGCGGCGATCGCCCGGACGTACTCGAACTCCAGGTACGTCGGGTCGGCGAGGTCGACGTAGCTGTGCCGCAGCGTGTCCAGCACCAGCACCCGGCCGGTCTCCCGCTCGGGGTCGGCCACCACGCGGGCGCAGTGGTAGGAGGTCTCCTCCTCGCACGGCGTCGGCGCGACCGCCGCCAGGAGCGACCCGGTGACGGCGAGCAGCAGCAGCGCCGTCGGCACCCGGCCCGCCCCGCCCGGCGACCGGCGGCGCAGCAGCAGGAACACGGCGACGCCGGCGACGACGGTCACGAGCCCGGTGCCGACGAGGATGCCGCTGCTGGGGAAGACCGCGATGAGCACGAAGCCGGTGGCGAAGGTGGCCGCGATCCCGCCGAGCGTGCCGATGCCCGACAGCTTCCCGACCACCGAACCGGTCTCGGCCAGGCTGGCCAGCTGCAGCTTCACCACCATCGGCGGCACCGCCGACAGCAGCGTCGCCGGCACCACGATGGCGACCGCGGCCAGCAGCAGCACGGCACCGGCGTCGGGACCGGTGAGGAACGACCCGGTGAAGCGCACCAGCGGCAGCACGGCGATCACCAGCGCCCCGCCGGCGACCAGCAGCGGCGCGATCAGCCCGCGCGGGTCGCGGCGGTCGGCGGTGGCGCCCCCGGCCCAGGCGCCGACCGCGATCGCCGCCAGCGCGAAGCCGATGACCGCGGTGTTGGTCTGCAGCGTGATGCCGACGTAGGGGGCGATCAGCCGCAGCCCGACGATCTCCAGCACCAGCACCGCACCGGAGGCGAGGAAGGTGACCCCGGCGGCCACCCAGCGGGGCAGCACGGGACCGGCGGGCGGCTCGGCGGGCGGGTCGGAGGGGACGACGGCGGACGCGCGCTCGCTCAGGGGACGGCTCCTCAGAAGAGCGCGGGCTGGTCGGCCGGGGCGCCGGCGCCCTCGACGCGGGCGACCAGCTCGGCGCCGTTGTTGCGGACGTTGTTCACCGCGGGGCTCACCGGGCGCAGCTCCAGCCCCTCGACCACCGACGGCGGGGTCGGCTCCGCGAGCGCCTCGACGTCGTCGCGAGCGGGGTCGAGCCAGTCGGCCCACCGCTCGCGCGGCAGCACCAGCGGCATCCGGTCGTGGATCTCGGTGAGCGCGCCGACGGCGGGCGCGGTGACCACCGTGCAGGTGTAGAGCCGGTCCTCGCCCTTGCCCCACACCTCGTAGAGCCCGGCCATGGCCAGCACCGACCCGTCGGCCGGGGTGATGAAGTAGGGCTGCTTGCCGGGCGAGTCGAGCTTCTTCTGCCACTCGTACCAGCCGTCGGCCGGGACCAGGCACCGGCGGGAGCGGGCGGCCGAGCGGAACGCCGGCTTCTCGGTGAGCGACTCGACGCGGGCGTTGAGCAGCCGGTTGCCGACCGACACGTCCTTGGCCCAGGAGGGCACCAGGCCCCAGCGGACCGCGCGCAGCTCCCGGTGCGCCTCGCCGGTGGGGCTGCCCTCCGGGTCGCGCTCGCGCTTGGTGCGGACCACGTAGACGTCCTTGGTCGGCGCGACGTTGAAGTCGGCCCGCAGCGGCTCCTGTCCCTCGGCGGGGACGGCCTCGAACTCGACGACGAGGTCCTCGGGACGGCGGGTGGCGGCGTAGCGACCGCACATGGCTGGTCCTCCCGGCTGTCGGGCCGGCCCGGGACGGGCCCGCGGGACCGACTCTAGGCGGCACCGGGGACAGCGGGAGCGCCCTCCGGGGCCCCGGGTGGGCCCCGGATGGGCCCGGGGTGGAGACCCCGGCGAGCAGAGACGAGGATCACGCGCGTGACCGCGACACAGAACCCACCGCAGGAGCAGCCGAAGACCGCGAGCGAGTCCGCCGAGCGGCGCTACGCGACGGTCAACCCCTTCACCGGGGAGACCGAGAAGGAGTTCGACTTCACGCCCACCGAGGCCATCGACGGCATCATCGGGACCGCGCACGCCGCCTACCAGGAGTGGCGGCAGCGCCCGGTCGAGGAGCGCGCCGGCGTCGTCCGCCGCGCCGCGGAGCTCATCGACGAGCGCCGCGAGGACCTCGCCAGGCTCATCACCACCGAGATGGGCAAGCGGCACGAGGAGGCCACGGGCGAGCTCTACCTCTGCTCGATGATCCTCAAGTACTACGCCGACAACGGCCCGTCGTTCCTCGAGCCCAAGCCGATCACGCCCCTCATGGGCAAGGGCGAGGCCGTCGTCGAGACGCAGCCGATCGGCGTCCTGCTCGCCATCGAGCCGTGGAACTACCCCTTCTACCAGGTGGTCCGCGTGGCCGGCCCGAACCTGGTGCTGGGCAACACCGTCATCCTCAAGCACGCCGAGATCACCCCGCAGTGCGCCGAGGCGATCGAGCAGCTGTTCACCGACGCCGGCGCGCCGGAGGGCGTCTTCACCAACACCTTCCTGCGGATCGCCGACGTCGAGCAGGTCATCGCCGACCCGCGCATCCAGGGCGTGACCCTGACCGGCAGCGAGCGGGCCGGCAGCGCCGTGGGCGCCCTGGCCGGCAAGCACCTGAAGAAGTCGGTGCTCGAGCTCGGCGGCAGCGACCCGTTCATCGTGCTCGACGCCGAGGACCTCGGCGCCACGGTGAAGGCCGCCACCATGGGCCGGATGCAGAACACCGGCCAGGCGTGCACCGCGTCCAAGCGGCTGATCGTCACCGAGGAGCTCTACGAGCCCTTCGTCGAGGGCCTCAAGCAGGCGTTCTCCACCTTCTCCCCCGGCGACCCGGCCGACCCGTCGACGTCGCTGGCCCCGCTGTCCAGCGAGCGGGCCGCGCAGGACCTGCACGCGCAGATCCAGGACGCCGTCGACAAGGGCGCCACCGTGGTCGCCGGCGGCAAGCGGCCCGAGCACCCCGGCGCGTTCGTCGAGGCGACGATCCTCACCGACGTCACCCCGGAGATGCGCGCCTACAGCGAGGAGCTGTTCGGCCCCGCAGCCGTCGTCTACAAGGTCAAGGACGCCGACGAGGCGGTCGCGCTGGCCAACGACAGCGCCTTCGGCCTCGGCGCCACGGTCATGAGCAGCGACCTCGACCGCGCCCGGGCGGTGGCCGACCGGCTCGAGGCCGGGATGGTGTGGATCAACCAGCCCACCGGCTCCTCCCCCGAGCTGCCCTTCGGCGGGATCAAGCGGTCGGGCTACGGCCGCGAGCTGTCCGAGCTGGCGGTGTTCGAGTTCGCCAACCGGCGGCTGGTCCGCACGGTCCCGGCGAAGAAGCAGGCCGCTCCCCCGGTCGGCGGCTGAGCGTGGGCGGCGTCGTCCGGACCGGGCAGGATGGTCTCCCGTGAGCCAGGTCTGGACGACGCCGCACCGCCCGACCCCCGTGGACGCCGTCGTCCCGCTGCCCGGGTCCAAGTCGATCACCGCGCGGGCGCTGGTCCTGGCCGCGCTCGCCGACGGCCCGAGCCGCGTCGTGCGCCCGCTGCGGGCCCGCGACACCGACCTCATGGCCGCCGGGCTGCGCGCCCTCGGCGTCGGGATCGCCGAGGACGGCGCCGACTGGCTAGTGACCCCCGCGGGGCTGCGCGGCCCGGCGGAGGTCGACGCCGGCCTGGCCGGCACCGTGCTCCGCTTCCTGCCGCCGGTGGCCGCGCTCGCCGACGGCCCGGTCCGGCTCGACGGCGACCCGCGGCTGCGCGAGCGCCCGAACGCCGGGCTGGTCGCCGCACTCCGCGACCTCGGCGTCGAGGTGGACGACGGCGGCCGCGGCCGGGCGCCGTTCACCGTGCACGGCACCGGCGCGGTCCGCGGCGGGGCGGTGACCGTCGACGCGAGCGAGTCCTCGCAGATCGTCTCCGGGCTGCTGCTGGCCGCCGCCCGCTTCGACGAGGGCCTCGACCTCGCCCTGGCCGGTGGGGTGCCGTCGATGCCGCACGTGGAGATGACCGTCGCCGCGCTGCGCGAGCACGGCGTCGACGTCGCGGCGACCGACCGCGGCTGGCGGGTCGCCCCCGGGCGGCTGGCCGCGCTCGACCGCGTCGTCGAGCCCGACCTGTCCAACGCCGCGCCGTTCCTCGCGGCGGCGCTGGTCACCGGCGGGCGGGTCACCGTGCCCGACTGGCCGGCGGTGACCACCCAGCCCGGCGCGCAGCTGGACGCGCTGCTGGGCGCGATGGGCGCCGAGGTCGAGCGGACGCTGGACGGCCTGCGGGTCACCGGTACCGGCCGCATCGCCCCCCTGGTCGCCGACCTGGCCGACGTCGGCGAGCTGACCCCGGTGCTCGCCGCGCTGTGCGCGCTGGCCGACGGGCCCTCGCGCCTGACCGGCATCGCCCACCTGCGCGGCCACGAGACCGACCGCATCCAGGCCCTCGACGACGTGCTCACCGCCGTCGGCGCCCGCGTGCGCCAGCTGCCCGACGGCCTGGAGGTCGAGCCGGGCCCGCTCCGGCCGGCGCTGCTGGACTCCTACGCCGACCACCGGATGGTGCACGCCGCGGCCGTCCTCGGCCTGGCCGTCGACGGCGTGCGGGTCTCCGGGCCCGAGGCGGTCACCAAGACGCTGCCGGACTTCCGCGAGCGCTGGGCGGGCATGCTCTCCGCGACCGCGGGGGTGGCCTCCTGAGCCGCCGTCACGACAGCCGCTCGGACGAGGACGACGTCCGGGTCCGGCCCAGCCGGCGCGGCTCCCGCCCGCGCACCCGCACCCGCCCGGCGCACTCCGACGCCGTCCCCGGCCTGGTCATCGCGGTCGACCGCGGCCGGATGACCGTCCGGGTCCCCGGTCCCGACGGCGCCCCTCTCGAGGTGACCGCGATGCGCGCCCGGGAGCTGGGGCGGCACGGCGTCGTCGTCGGGGACCGGGTGCGGCTGGTCGGCGACACCAGCGGCCGGCCCGACACCCTCGCCCGGATCGTCGTCATCGAGGACCGGACGACGTCGCTGCGGCGCACCGCCGACGACACCGACCCCACCGAGCGGGTCGTGGTGGCCAACGCCGAGCAGCTCGTCGTCGTCACCTCGGTCACGGACCCCGACCCGGCGCTGGGGTTCCTCGACCGCTGCCTGGTGGCCGCCTACGCCGGCGGGCTGGAGCCGCTGTTCTGCCTGACCAAGACCGACCTGGCCAGCCCGCAGGCGCTGCTGGACCGCTACGCCGGGCTGGACGTCGGCGCGGTGCCGGTGTCGCGGGAG
The DNA here is from genome assembly GCF_054050455.1 of Geodermatophilus sp. SYSU D00684. Lineage (NCBI taxonomy): Bacteria > Bacillati > Actinomycetota > Actinomycetes > Geodermatophilales > Geodermatophilaceae > Geodermatophilus > Geodermatophilus sp. SYSU D00684. Next base: position 82,790 of record NZ_JBJGZI010000020.1, read on the forward strand.
ACGCCGCTGGACCCGCTGCTCGACCGGCTGGAGGGGCGCACCAGCGTGTTCGTGGGCCAGTCGGGCGTGGGCAAGTCCACGCTGGTGAACCGGCTGGTGCCCGAGGCCGGCCGGGCCATCGGCGAGGTGACGAAGGTCGGCAAGGGGCGGCACACGTCGTCGTCGGCGGTGCTGTTCGACCTGCCCGGCGGCGGCACGATCGTCGACACCCCCGGCATCCGCTCGCTGGGGCTGGCGCACGTCACCGCCGACGACGTCGTCGCGGCCTTCGACGACCTCGCCGAGGCCGCCGTCGACTGCCCGCCCGGGTGCGGGCACTCCGCCGACGACCCCGACTGCGCCCTGGACGCCTGGGCCGCCGCCGGCCCGCCCGGCCGCGCCGAGCGGCTGGCCAGCGTGCGGCGGCTGCTCGACGCCGTGGGCCAGGTCGGCCCCGGCTACTGACGGGAGGTCACCCATGGACCAGCAGGTCCACTTCCTGACCCTGGCCACCGCCGACCTCGACGCCGCGCGGCGGTTCTACGTCGAGGGCCTGGGCTGGACGCCGCTGCTCGACGTGCCCGGCGAGATCGTCTTCTTCCAGGTCGCGCCGGGCACGGTGCTGGCCTTCTTCGAGACGGCGAAGTTCGCCCAGGACCTCGGCACCGGGCCCGCCCGGCCGGAGGTGTCCGGGCTGACGCTGGCGCACAACGTCGGCGACCGCGACGCCGTCGCCGCGCTGTGCGAGCGGATGGCCGCGGCGGGCGGCACCGTGCTCACCCCGCCCGAGGAGGGCGCCTTCGGCGGCGTCTTCCACGCGCTGGTGCGCGACCCGAACGGCGTCGTCTGGGAGATCGGGCACAACCCCGGCTGGTCGGTCGACGCCGACGGGACCGTGCGGCTCGGCTAGCCCCGTCCGGGACCCACGAACAGCCGGTCGGGCACCGGCTCGTCGACCGCCTCGATGCGCAGGTCGTGCGTCTCGCCCGCGTAGGTGCCGTCCAGCGGCTCCGCCCACACGCAGACGCCGGTCCGCACGTCGAGCCGGACGAGGTGGGCGGTCGGGTACTCGACGCCGTCGGGGACGCTCCCCCACTCGAGCTCGTCGACCCGGCGGCTGCGCAGCAGCGGGCAGCACCCGCAGCGCGGCTCGTACCGGTCGGTGGGCACGACCAGCGCCTCCCAGGCCGGGCGGCCGGCGTGCTCGACCTCGCGCAGGCCGTCGACGGTCAGCGCCGGCCCGGCGGGCGCCCCGGTGTCCGGGTCGACGCCGTCGGCGAGCTCCCGCGGCCGCAGCTCGGCCACCCAGCGGTAGTCCTGCCACATCGGGTCGTCGCCCGCGCCGGCCTCCCGGACGACGCCGAGCAGCCGGCCGGCGGCGTCCTCGACCCGGAGCCGGTCCGGCCGGCGCAGCCAGGCGCGGACCGGCTCGGACCACGTCCACCCGCGGCGCCGGCGCTCGGTGAACCGCAGCGTCGCCCACCGGTCCGGGGAGGACCGGGCGAGCGCGCGGAAGGCGTCGGCGTCGGGCACGCCCGGCAGTGTGGCCCCGCGGCCGCCGACCTGTCCCCCGAGTACTCGTGCTCTGCCCCGCCCGTGGGGGCAGAGCACGAGCGTCGGCAGGAGCAGGTCGGCTAGACGTCGACCCAGCCGCCGGTCCGCCAGTAGAGGCCGGACTCGCGGGAGAGCAGTCCCTCGTCGACCAGGTAGCGGCGCAGCGCCGCGGTGTCGGGGTGCCAGACGGCCAGCAGCGCGTTGACCTCGCGCTCGGGATAGCGGACGCCGACGTCGAACACCCGCACCACGTGCTCGAGCACCAGGCGCCGCTTGCTCTGCTGCGCCGGGATGGTGGTCAGCCGGCCGTCGCGGATGAACGCGGCGAGCACCGCGGACTCGGCCGGGTCGTCCGACAGCGGCTCCGGCGCCGGTGCCGCCTCCGCCGCCGCGCGGGCGGCGGCGCCGAAGCGGTCGGTCAGCAGCTCGAGGACGTGCCCGTCGCGGCGGACCAGCCCGGCGCGGGCGAGCCGGCGGGCGGCGAGCGCGACGTCCTTGAGGGACAGGCCCGAGGCCGCGGCGACGTCCTCGATCGTCCCGGCGCCCAGCGCCAGGGCCGCCACCACCTTCAGCCGGGTGGGGTCGGCCAGGAGCCCCACGATCGTCGCCGCGTCCATCCCCTCGACGGTATCCGTGCATCGGAGCACGTGGGCGGGGGTGGCCGCACCGGCATGGTGAGCCCCATCGAGCTCCAGAAGGCCCTGAAGGGCATGGACTCCCGGCGAGCGAGGAGCAGATCCTCGAGCACGCCGAGGGGGCGGACGAGGAGGTCCTCGACGCGCTGCGGAAGATCGCGGACCGCGAGTACGAGGGGCCCAGCGGCGTCAGTGCCGCCGTCTTCGACCGACCGCCCGCTAGGTTCGGTGCCCATGACACCGGGCCGGGACTTCACGGGGGACATGCACCTGGCGCACGTGCTGGCCGACCAGGCGGACTCCATCAGCATGGAGCGGTTCCGGGCGCTCGACCTCACCGTCGAGACCAAGCCGGACCTGACGCCGGTCACCGACGCCGACCGCGCCGTCGAGGAGCAGCTGCGCATCACCCTCGCCCGGGCCCGCACCCGCGACGCCGTGCTCGGCGAGGAGTTCGGCGTCACCGGGCACGGCCCGCGGCGCTGGGTGCTCGACCCGATCGACGGGACGAAGAACTTCGTCCGCGGCGTGCCGGTGTGGGCGACCCTCATCGCGCTGTTCGACGGCGACGAGGCGGTCGTCGGCCTGGTCTCGGCGCCGGCGCTGAACCGCCGCTGGTGGGCGGCCAAGGACGTCGGCGCCTGGACCGGGCGGCGGCTGGAGTCGGCCACCCGGTGCTCCGTCTCCGGCATCACCGACCTCGGCGACGCGAGCCTGTCCTACTCCAGCCTCTCCGGCTGGGAGGAGCGCGGCCTGCTCGACGGCTTCCTCGACCTCACGCGGTCGGTGTGGCGCACCCGCGCCTACGGCGACTTCTGGAGCTACGTGCTGCTGGCCGAGGGCGCGGTCGACGTCGCCTGCGAGCCCGAGGTGTCGCTGTGGGACCTCGCCGCGCTCGACGTCATCGTGCGCGAGGCCGGCGGGCGGTTCACCGACCTCACCGGCGCCGACGGCCCGGCCGGCGGCAGCGCCCTGGCCACCAACGGCGCGCTGCACGACGCCGCGCTGGCGCACCTGCGCCTGCCCGACCCCGCGGCCCGGTGACGACGACGGCGGCCCCTCCCCGGGATCGGGGAGGGGCCGCCGTCGCGTCGTGGCTCAGGCCGTGGGGCGCGGGCCGCCGCCGGTGCCGCGGCCACCGGTGAACCGGCGGCGGGCGTCGTCGATCCGTGCCTTGGTCCTGGGGTCCTTCGCCAGCTGCTGGGCCTTGGCCGACACCTGCTTGAGGGTCTGCTGACCCTTCGGGCTGCGGGCTAACTGGGCCACCTTGTCGAACACCGACGCCATCTCGCGTGCCTCCTCTCGCCGGGGCCCGTCCTGGGCCCGTCGTCGAGGTCAACGGTGCCCGGACCGGCACCGTTCCATGCGGCCGGTCAGGCCCGCCGCGGCTCGACCGGCACGCCGGCGCCGCGCCCGGCCAGCACCGCCGCCCCGACCGCGGACGCGCTGCGCAGCGGCAGCCACGTCACCGGCCGGCCGAGCAGGGCGGCGAGGGTCTCCCGCACCAGCGGCGCGCGTCCCCCGCCCCCGGTCAGGACGACGGGCCCCTCGGGCACCTCCCCGAGCAGCCCGGCCGCCGCGGCGACCGCGGACAGCACCCCCTCGACGGCGGCCCGGGCGAGGTCGGCGCGGGTGGTGCCGGCGCCCAGGCCGCTCCAGCCGGCGCGGTCCCCGGGTCCGGCCACCCCGCCGCGCTCGCCGGTGAGGAACGGCCGGAACACCGCTCCTCCGGCGCCGGGGGGCGAGGTGGCGGCCAGGTCGAACAGCGCGGCGGGCGGGACGCCGAGCACGCCGGCCACCCAGGTCCACGCCGAGCCGCCGTTCTGCAGCGCGGCCATCGCGTACCAGCCGTCCTCGGCGTCGGCGTAGCCGTGCACCGGCGGGTCGTCGGCCGGGGCGGGCGTCCAGCCGGGCCGCAGCACCTGCGCGCCGGTGCCGAGGTTGACCTGCAGCCCGGCGGTGGTGCCGGCCGCGAGCAGCGCCAGCGGGGTGTCCCCGCCACCGACGACGACCGGGACCTCCGCCCCGCCGAGCACCGCCGTCCCGGCCACCTCCGCCGAGGGCCGCACCGCCGGGAGCAGGCCGGGCGGCACCCCGGCCGCGGCCCGCGCGGCGGCGGACCAGCCGTCGGCGACGACGTCCCACAGCAGCGTGGCCGAGGCGTCGCTGCGGTCGGTGACCCGCGGGTCGGTGCCGGGCAGCAGCGTGGCGCGGAGGGCGTCCTTGGGCAGCAGCACGGCGGCGGCGCGGTCGACCAGGTCTGGCCGGTGCGCCGCCAGCCAGGCCAGCACCGGGCCGGTCATGCCCGGCACCAGCGGGTTGGCCAGCGCGGCGCGGTCGGGAGCCGGCAGCGCCCGCCACCGGCCGACCTCCGCGGCGGCCCGCTGGTCCGGCCACAACACCGCGGGCGCGAGCGCGGCGCCGGCGTCGTCGACGAGCACCGTGCCGTGCATCTGGCCGGACAGTCCGAGCCCGGCCACCGGCCGGCCGGCCAGCGCGGGCAGCAGCCGGGCCAGGGCGTCGTCGAACGCCGCCCGCCAGGTGCCGACGGCGCACTCGGCCCAGCCCTGCCGCGGGCTGTCCACGGGGTAGCCGGCCTCGGTCCCGGCGACGGTGCCGCCGTCCTCGCCGAGCGCGACGAGCTTGAGCCCGCTGGTGCCGAGGTCGGCACCGAGCAGGACGGCGCTCACCGCGGGCCGTGCGCGAACCCGCCGGAGCGGCCGGTGCGGTCGGCCAGCAGCCCGGCCAGCGTGCTCAGCGCGATCTCCGCCGGCGCGCGGGACCCGATGTCCAGCCCGATCGGCCGGTGCACCCGGGCCACCTCCTCCGGCGGGACGCCGAGCGCGGCCAGCGCCGCCACGTGCGGGCCCTCGTGCCGCGGGTTGCCCATGACGCCGACCCAGCGGACCCGGCGGGCCAGCGCGTCGCGCAGCACCTCGCCGAGCTCGGGACGGTGGTGGTCGGTGACGACGACGTCGGCGCGGTCGAGGTCGAGGGCGTCCTCGAGGTCGGCCAGCGTGCGGGCGGCGTCCCCGCCGGCCGGGTCGACCAGCGCGGTGCGGAAGCCGAGCTCGGCGCCCCAGCGCAGCAGCACCTCCGCGACCGGCGAGGCGAACACCGCGACCAGCACCCGGTCGGTCGGCGGGGCGGCCGGCGCCCCGTGCGCGACGCCGCAGGTCGGGTCGCTCACGCGGCGCGCTCCGGGCTGTCGCCGTAGGCGTACCCGGCGTCGGCGTACCGGCCGCCGACGGCGACCCCGGGCGGGGCGATCTCGCCGAGCCGCGCGAGGTCGTCGGCCGACAGCTCGACGGCGAGCGCGCCGGCGTTCTCCTCGAGGTAGGACCGCCGCTTGGTGCCGGGGATCGGGACGACGTCGGGGCCCTGGGCGAGGACCCAGGCCAGCGCCAGCTGCCCGGGCGTGCAGCCCTTCTCCGCGGCCAGCGCGCGGACGGCGTCGACCAGGCGCAGGTTCGCCGCGAACGCCTCCCCGGTGAACCGCGGGTGGGTGCGCCGCCAGTCGTCGTCGGCGAAGTCGTCGGGGCTGGTGATCGCGCCGGTGAGGAAGCCGCGGCCGAGCGGGCTGAACGGCACGATGCCGACGCCCGCCTCGCGGGCGACCCCGAGCACCTCCGTCTCCAGGTCGCGGGTCCACAGGGACCACTCGCTCTGCAGCGCCGCGATCGGGTGCACGGCCACCGCCCGGCGGACCGACGCGGCCGACGCCTCCGACAGCCCGAGGTACCGGACCTTGCCCTGCTGCACGAGCTCGGCCATCGCCCCGACGGTGTCCTCGATCGGCACCCGCGGGTCCACCCGGTGCTGGTAGTACAGGTCGATCGCGTCGACGCCGAGCCGGCGCAGGCTGGCCTCGGCGCAGGCGCGCACGTTCTCCGGCCGGCCGTCGATGTCCATGCCCCCGCGGTCGTTGCGCCGCAGCGAGAACTTCGTCGCCAGCTGCACCTCGTCGCGCCGGCCCCGGATCGCCTCGCCGACCAGCTCCTCGTTGTGCCCGTCGCCGTAGACGTCGGAGGTGTCGAGGAAGGTGACGCCGAGGTCGAGCGCGCGGTGGACGGTGGCGATCGACTCGTCACGGTCGGCGGCGCCGTACATCTGGCTCATGCCCATGCAGCCCAGGCCGAGGGCGGAGACGACCAGGCCGTCCCGGCCGAGGGTCCGGGGAGACGCAGGAGAGGTCATGCCCGCATCCTCGTCCCGCCGCGAGCGGCCCCGCCACCGGCCGTTTCCGGCCCGGGCGCCCGGGTAGCCGCCCGGGCGACCGACCCCGGGAGGACCCCATGAGCGCGCGCCCCGCCCGCCGCACGGCCCGACTGCTCGGCCTGGCCAGCCTCGGCCTCGGCACCTCGATGCTGGCCTCGCCCGCGGCCGTCGCCCGCTTCGCCGGCGTCGACGACTCCCCCGTGGCGCTGCCGGTGGTCACCGCCGTCGGCGCCCGGGAGCTCGCGCACGCGGCCGGCCTGCTCGCCGGCCGCCCCGGCTGGGCGTGGACCCGCGTCGCCGGCGACGCCGTCGACCTGGCCGTCATGGGCGTCGCCCTGCAGAACCGGCGCGGGGAGCGGGAGCGCCGGCTGCGCACCGTCGTCGTCGGCGCCTCGGTGCTGGCGGCGCTGGACCTGCTCACCGCCCTGCGCTCCCGAAGGCGCACGTCGGCCCCCTCCCTCACCCCGGTGACCCGGCCGACGACGGGGCTGGTCGCCCCGATGATCGACGTCCGGCCGGCGCTGGCCGGCGAGCCCCGGCGCCCGGTCGCCCCGGCCCCGGACGCCGGGTAGGGCTCAGCCGCGCGCCAGGCCGTCGACGCGGGCGACCTCCTCGGCCGACAGCGCGAAGCCGCCGACCTCCAGGTTGGCGCGGATCCGCTCCGGGGTGGCCGACTTCGGGATCACCACCACGCCGTGCTCGACGTGCCAGCGCAGCACCACCTGGGCCGGGGTGACGCCGTGCGCGTCGGCGACCTCCCGCAGCACGGGGTCGCCGAGGTCGGTGTTCTTGAACGGGCTGTAGCCCTCGAGGACGACGCCGCGCTCCCGGTGCCCGCCCTCCACCGCCGGGTCGTACAGCGCCGGCGCCCAGCTGACCTGGTTCACCTGCGGCGTCACGCCGGTCGCCCGGGTGAGCCGGTCCACCGCGTCGAGGGAGTAGTTGCTGACCCCGACCGCCCGCGCCCGCCCGTCCTCGCGGGCGGCGACGAACCGCTCCCACAGGCCCTCGTCGGAGCCGCCGGGCGGCCAGTGCACCAGCCACAGGTCGACCGCGTCGAGGCCGAGGGCGTCCAGCGACGCGGCCAGCGTGCGGTCGGCCCGGCCCGCCTCGCGCGGCGGCAGCTTGGTGGTCACGAAGACCTCGTCCCGGTCGACGCCGGAGTCGCGCAGCGCCCGGCCGACCTCGGCCTCGTTGCGGTACATCGTCGCGGTGTCCAGGTGCCGGTAGCCGGCGTCCAGGGCGGTGCGGACGGCGTCGTAGCAGGTGCTGCCGGTCATCTGCCAGGTGCCGAAGCCGAGCAGCGGCATGCTGCCGCCGCCGGCCAGCGGCGCCGACGGGAGGGGCGCGGTCATGCCGCAGCCCTGCCCGGGCCGGCGGGCCGCGACACGCGCCCGCAGCGGACGGACCCGGTCAGGAACCCGTCGCCGCCGGGCGGCGGCCCCGGGGGCGGACGGGACGGCGGCGCGGCCGGGAAGCCGGCGGAGTGGTGGGATGGGACACACGGCGCCCGCCCGGAGCGCCGGCGAGGAGGTCCGCGTGCAGTACGCCGAGTCCGTCGTCGACCTGATCGGCGGCACCCCGCTGGTCCGGCTGTCGAGGGTCACCGCCGACCTCGGCCCGGACGCGCCGCTGGTGCTGGCCAAGGTCGAGTACCTCAACCCCGGCGGGTCGGTGAAGGACCGGATCGCCGTGCGGATGGTCGACGCCGCCGAGGCCAGCGGGGAGCTGGAGCCGGGCGGGACGATCGTCGAGCCGACCAGCGGCAACACCGGCATCGGCCTGGCGCTGGTCGCCCAGCAGCGCGGCTACCGGTGCGTCTTCGTGTGCCCGGACAAGGTCAGCCAGGACAAGATCAACGTGCTGCGGGCCTACGGCGCCGAGGTCGTCGTCTGCCCCACCGCCGTCGACCCGTCGGACCCGCGGTCGTACTACTCCGTCTCCGACCGGCTGGCACGCGAGACCCCCGGCGGCTGGAAGCCCGACCAGTACGCCAACCCGGCCAACCCGCGGTCGCACTACGAGACGACCGGCCCGGAGATCTGGGAGCAGACCGAGGGCAGGGTGACCTGCTTCGTCACCGGCGTCGGCACCGGCGGCACGATCAGCGGCATCGGCCGCTACCTCAAGGAGGTCAGCGACGGCCGGGTCCGGGTCGTCGGCGTCGACCCCGAGGGATCGGTCTACTCCGGCGGCACCGGCCGGCCCTACCTGGTCGAGGGCGTCGGCGAGGACTTCTGGCCCGAGGCCTACGACCGCTCGATCGCCGACGAGATCGTCCCGGTCTCCGACGCCGACTCCTTCCGCATGACCCGGCGGCTCGCCCGCGAGGAGGGGCTGCTCGTCGGCGGCTCCTGCGGGATGGCCGTCGCCGGCGCGCTGCGGGCGGCGGAGGAGCTGGGGCCCGACGACGTCGTGGTGGTGCTGCTGCCCGACGGCGGCCGCGGCTACCTGAACAAGATCTTCAACGACCGGTGGATGGCCGACTACGGCTTCCTCGACGTCGCCACCGGCGAGACGGTGGGCGAGCTGCTCGCCGCCAAGGACGGCGCGACACCGGTGCTGGTGCACACCCACCCCAACGAGACCGTCCGCGACGCCATCGACATCCTGCGCGAGTACGGCGTCAGCCAGATGCCGGTCGTGCGGGCCGAGCCGCCGGTGACCGCCGGCGAGGTCGTCGGCTCGGTGGACGAGAAGGTGCTGCTCGACGCGCTGTTCGCCGGCCGCGCCTCGCTGTCGGACCGGGTGGAGAAGCACATGTCCGCGCCGCTGCCGATCATCGGCTCGGGCGAGCCGGTCAGCGCCGCGGTGGCCGAGTTCGGCGAGGCCGACGCGCTGGTCGTGCACGTCGACGGCAAGCCCGCGGGCGTGGTCACCCGCCAGGACGTGCTCGGCCACCTGGCGGGGGTGACCCGGTGAGCGCGTTCGACGGCTTCGACACGCGCGCCATCCACGCCGGGCAGGACCCCGACCCGGCCACCGGCGCCGTCGTCGTCCCGCTGCACCTGGCCACCACCTTCAAGCAGGACGGCGTCGGCGGGCTGCGGAACGGCTACGAGTACGCCCGCAGCGCCAACCCGACCCGTGACGCCCTGCAGCAGCTGCTGGCCTCCCTCGAGGAGGGCACCGCGGGCCTGGCGTTCGCCTCCGGCCTGGCCGCCGAGGACACCCTGCTGCGCACCGTGTGCGCACCGGGCAGCCACGTCGTCCTCGGCGGCGACGCCTACGGCGGCACGTTCCGGCTCATCTCGCGGGTGGTGTCGCGCTGGGGCGTCGAGCACACCCCCGTCGACCTCAACGACCCCGACGCGCTGCGCGCGGCGATCCGGCCCGGCGCCACCCGCGTGATCTGGTGCGAGACGCCGACCAACCCGCTGCTCAACATCGCCGACATCGCGCTCACCGCCGAGGTCGCGCACGAGGCCGGCGCGCTGCTCGTCGTCGACAACACCTTCGCCAGCCCCTACCTGCAGCGGCCGCTCACCCTGGGCGCCGACGTCGTCGTGCACTCGACGACGAAGTACCTCGGCGGCCACTCCGACGTCGTCGGCGGCGCGCTCGTCGTCCGCGACGCCGACCTCGCCGGGCAGCTCGCCTACCACCAGAACGCGATGGGCGGGGTGTCCGGCCCGCTGTCGGACTGGCTCGTGCTGCGCGGGATCAAGACCCTCGGCGTACGGATGGAGCGGCACCAGGCCAACGCCGCCCGGATCGCGGAGTACCTCAGCGGGCACCCGGCGGTGTCCCGCGTGCTCTACCCCGGCCTGCCCGACCACCCCGGCCACGACATCGCGGTGAAGCAGATGTCCGGCTCCGGCGGGATGCTGTCGTTCCGGCTGGCCGGGGGCGAGGAGGCGGCGCTGCGGGTCTGCGAGCGGGCGCGGCTGTTCACGCTGGCCGAGTCGCTGGGCGGGGTCGAGTCGCTGATCGAGCACCCGCACCGGATGACCCACGCCAGCGCGGCCGGCTCGCCGTTGGAGGTGCCGGGCGACCTGGTGCGCCTGTCGGTGGGCATCGAGGACGTCGACGACCTGCTCGCCGACCTGGAGCAGGCGCTGGGGTGACCCGTCAGCCCCGCATCCTCACCGGGGCGCGGTGAGGATCCTCGGGCCGTCCCCGGTGACCGCGACCGTGTGCTCGACGTGCGCGGCGCGGCTGCCGTCGGCGCTGCGCAGCGTCCAGCCGTCGGCGTCCACCCGGTAGTCGTCGCTGCCGCCGGCGAGGAACCACGGCTCGATCGCGATCACCAGCCCGGCGCGCAGCGGCACGCCGCGGCCAGCCCGGCCCTCGTTGGGCACGTGCGGCGCCTCGTGCATGGTGCGGCCGACGCCGTGCCCGCCCTGGTCGGTGTTGATGCCGCAGCCGCCGGCCCGGCCGACCGCCCCGATCGCCGCCGAGACGTCGCCCACCCGGTTGCCGACCACCGCCGCCGCGATCCCCGCCGCCAGCGCGCGCTCGGCGGTCGCCACCAGCGCGAGGTCCTCGGGCCGCGCGGTGCCGACCGGGAAGGTGGTCGCCGAGTCGCCGACCCAGCCGTCCAGGGTGGCGCCGGCGTCGACGCTCAGCAGGTCGCCGTCCTCGAGCTCCCGGGTGGTCGGGATGCCGTGCAGGGCGACGTCGTTGACCGACAGGCAGACCACGCCCGGGAACGGCGGGGTGGTCGCGTGCGGGGCGTAGCCGAGGAACGGCGAGGTGGCGCCGGCGTCGGCCAGGACGTCGCGGGCCACCCCGTCCAGCTGGGTCAGCCGGACGCCAGGGGCGGCCGCGGCGCGGACGGCGGCGAGCACGTCGGCCACCACGGCCCCGGCGGCCCGCATGGCCTCCAGCTCGCCCGGCGTGCGCAGCTCGATCATCTGGGTCCTCCCGGGATTGGTATCCCGGTATTACTATCACGCCATGGTGCGACCGCCGCTGAGCCCCGAGGAGCGCGAGCGCGGCCGCCGGCTGGGCGCCCTGCTGCGGGCCGCGCGCGGGGACCGCTCCCCCGCCGAGGTCTCCGCCGCCTCCGGGGTGAGCCTGGAGGCGCTGCGGAAGATCGAGTCCGGGCGGGTGCCCACCCCGGCGTTCTTCACCGTCGCCGCGCTGGCCCGCGCGCTCGACGTCCCGCTCGACCGGCTGGCCGCCGACCTCACGGCGCCGGGCGCCGGGGCCGCGCTCTCCGCCTGAGGGCGCTCAGCCGGCGATCGACAGCGCCCCGGTCGGGCACTGCTGCACGGCGTCCCGCGCGGCGTCCGCGTCGTCCGGGATCTCCTGCAGCACCCGCACCGCGCCGTCGTCGTCGACCTCGAAGGCGTCCGGGGCGAGCAGCTCGCACTGCCCCGAGCCCACGCACAGCTCGCGGTCCGCGGTGACCCGCATCAGCGGGTCCCGCCGAGCCGGGCCGGCAGCCGCTTGAGGCCGTTGACGAACGAGGACGCCAGCCGGTCGGGCGGGCCGGTGACCTCGAGGTCGGGCAGCTGGTCGAAGATCGCGCGGAAGGTCACCTGGAGCTCGCGGCGGGCCAGGTGCGCGCCGAGGCAGAAGTGCGGGCCCTTCGAGCCGAACCCGACGTGCGGGTTGGGGTCGCGGCCGACGTCGAAGCGCTGCGGGTCGGCGAAGACCTCGGGATCGCGGTTGGCCGCCGCGTAGAACAGCAGGAACTTCTCCCCGGCGGTGAAGCGGTGGCCGCCGACCTCGCCGTCCTGCGTGGCGGTGCGGCGCATCCAGGTGACCGGGCTGACCCAGCGCACGACCTCCTCGACGGCGGCGCGGTCCAGCGACGGGTCAGCGGCCCACCGCGCCCGCTCCTGCGGCCACTCCGACAGCGTCAGCAGGCCCTGGGAGATGGCGTTGCGGGTGGTCTCGTTGCCGGCCACCAGCAGCAGGATGAAGAACGAGGCGATCTCCTGGTGGGACAGCCGCTCGCCGTCGACCTCGGTGGTGACCAGCGCGGTGGTGAGGTCGTCGCGGGGCTCGGCGACCCGCTCGGCGGCCAGCCGCTCCATCAGCGCGGCCATCTCCATGCCGGCGGTGAGGAAGGCGGTGAGCGGGTCGTCGTTCTCGATCAGCTCGGGGTCGCCGCCGGACAGGACGACGTTCGAGTTGGCCAGCACGGCCGGCCGGTCGGCCTCGGGGACGCCCATCATGTCGCAGATGACCCGCAGCGGGATGGGGGCGGCGATGTCGGCGACGACGTCGATGACGCCGTCGTTGGCCTCGGCCGTCGCCCGGGCCCGCGCCAGCACGTCGTCGACGACGGCGCGCACCGAGTCCAGGGTCCGCTCGAGCATCCGCGGGGTGAACGTCTTCGAGACGATCCGGCGGATCTTGGCGTGCCGCGGGTCGTCCATGCTGATCAGCGAGCCGTAGAACTCGTGGAGCTCGGCCGGGACGTCCTGCATCGACACCGCGCCCTGGCCGGAGCAGAACACCGCCGGCTGCGAGCTGATCGCCTCGAGGTCGGCGTAGCGGGTGACCGCGTGGTAGCCCGGGCCGGCGGGGATGCCGGGGAGGTCGGGCTCGGCGAAGAAGGCGAAGGGACGCTCCCGGCGGAGCCGGTCCAGGGCCGCGTGCCGCTCGGCCGGCGGGCGGGTCCACCAGTCCCGGTCGGACAGGTCGACGTCGGCGAGGTCGACGTCGGTGAGGTCGGCGACCTCCGCACCGGACGCTGCCTGCGGGATCGGGGCCTCGACGCTCACGGACGACCTCCTCGTCGAACGGTCAGCAGTGACCGTCAACCTAGAGAGGACGCCCTGTGACAGGCAACACACCCACGCGTCCGGATCCGCGGCCGTCCGGCCGCCCGCGAGTCAGGCGTCGCCGCGGTCCACCAGGTCGCCGTACTCGGGGTGGCGCTCGATCCAGCCGCGGACGAACGAGCAGCGCGGCACCACCGTCTCCCCGCGCGACCGGACGTCGTCCAGGGCCGCCCGGACGAGCCGGCCGCCCAGCCCGGACCCCTCGGCGTCGGGGTCGATCTCGGTGTGGGTGAAGACCACCTGCGCACCCCGGCGGGAGTAGGCGGCCAGCCCCAGCAGGCGGTCGCCGTCGCGGATCTCGTAGCGCTCGGACTCGGGGGCGTCCTGCACGGTCGGCTCCATGCCGTTCCGCAACCCGGCCGGCGTCCGCCCTGTTCCCGCCGACGACCCCGGGACGCGACGAGGGCCCCGGAGCAGACGCTCCAGGGCCCTCGTGCCGTGGTAGCGGGGGCAGGATTCGAACCTGCGACCTCTGGGTTATGAGCCCAGCGAGCTACCGAGCTGCTCCACCCCGCGTCGGTAGGACCCACCGTACACGCCTCTCCCGGACCGCTGCCGGGGGTGTGGGCAGTGCCACCCGGGTAGGACCGCGGTACCGGGTGAGCAGCCGCCCGGCAGCGCTCCGGCCCGGAGGCAGCCCGATGACCGCGAGTACGAGCAACCAGGACGTCGTCGAGATCCTGACCAGCGACCACCACGAGGTCCTCGACCTGGTCGGCCGCATCCCCGCCGCCGACCCGGCCGAGCGGCGGGACATGGCCGACACCGTGATCGCCGAGCTGATGCGGCACTCGGTCGCCGAGGAGATGTTCGTCTACCCGGCCGTGCGCGAGCACCTCCCCGACGGGGAGGCCGCGGTGCAGGACGACATCCAGGAGCACCAGCAGCTGGTGGAGGTGATGAAGGAACTCGAGGACGTCGACTCCGCCGACCCCCGGTTCCTGGAGACCCTCGGCCGCCTCGAGCAGCTGCTGCGCCACCACGTCACCGACGAGGAGACCGAGCAGTTCCCCGCGCTGCGCGCCCGGCTGAGCCCGGACCAGCTCGTGGAGATCGGCCGGAAGGTGGAGGCGGCGAAGAAGGCCGCGCCCACCCGCCCGCACCCCTCGGCGCCGCACAGCGCGCTGTTCCACAAGACGGTGGGACCCGGCGTCGGGATGGTGGACCGGCTCCGCGACGCACTGACCGGCCGGTCGGACAACACCTGAGGCACCCGCCCCGGTCCTCCGGCCGGAGGGCCGGGGCCCGGCGCGCCGCCGGGGACCGCCGCCGGGGCCCTTGTCCGCCGTCGGGCGCGGGAGGACGCTCGACCGCGCGGCGATGCCGCAGGGGCACCGCCGCCGGTCCGAGAGGGGGGCGGCATGTACGCCCGATCCACCACCATCCGCGCCAACCCCGGCTCGCTCGACGAGGCGATCGCGTACGTACGCGACGAGGTGTGGCCGGCCCTGCAGGACATGGACGGCTGCGTCGGCCTGTCGATGCTGTGCGACCGGGAGTCCGGCCGGTGCATCGCGACGTCGGCGTGGGAGGACCAGGAGGCGATGCGGGCCACCGCCGAGCGCGTGCACCCGATGCGCGAGCACATGAGGGAGCGCTTCGGGACGGGCGAGGACCTCGAGATACAGGAGTGGGAGATCGCCGTCCTGCACCGCGAGCACAACGCCGGGGACGGCGCCTGCGCACGGGTCACCTGGAGTCGCGGCGAGCCGGCCCGGGTCGACCAGATCCTCGAGATGTACCGCACCACCCTGATGCCGCGGATCCAGGAGCTGCCCGGCTTCTGCAGCCTCAGCCTGCTCGTCGACCGGGACAGCGGCCGCGCCGTCGGCACGGTCGTGTTCGCGGACCGCGCACACCTCGAGGGGACACGGGACGCGGCCCGGACGATCCGCGAGGGCGCCGTCGACACGATGGGCATCGACATCCTCGACGTCGCCGAGATGGACCTCGTCGTCGCCCATCTCCGGGTGCCCGAGACCGTCTGATCCGCCCCGCGGGCGTCCCGGGCCCACTCCGGGACGCCCACCGGGCGCCCCTCGGACGTGGCGTCCCCGTGCCGGTCCCGCGGGCCGGTCGGCCATCCGGCCGGCCGGTGCGAGCAGCACGGTCCCGAGGGTGGGCCGCTGCGCGCAGCACGCGGCGCAGCGTCCGGCCGCGCGGCGCAGGTCGTCCCGCAGGAGCTCACCGGCGGTGGGCGGCGGCGACCCTCGTGATCCTCGCGGTCCTGACCGGCTGCTGGGGACTGGGCCTCCGGTGACCGTCGGGCCCTGCGCCCACCGGTCACCGGAGACCAGCATCGGCGTCATGGCCGCCGCCACGCGTGTCCTCGTCTGCTACGCCTCCGCGACCGGTTCGACCCGCGGGATCGCCGAGCGCATCGCGGACCGCATCAGGAGCGACCTGCGCGGCCGCGGGCTCGCCGACGCGCAGGTGGTCTGCCGGCCGGCCGGGCCGGATGTCGATCCCCACGGCTTCGATGCCCTGGTCGTCGGCAGTGCGGTGCACGACATGGCCTGGCTGCCGGCGGCGACGTCGTTCCTGGGCAGGGCCAGCGGCGCAGCCGCACCGGTGTGGGTGTTCAGCGTGGGGGGCTCGGAGCCACGGGATCCGCTCACCCGGAGGCTGGTCGCCCGCGAGCGCGCGCGGATCGAGCGGACCCTCCCCGCGGGCTTCGCGCCGCGGGACCACCGGGTGTTCGGCGGGATCGTGGTGCTGTCCGGCGCGCCGGTCTGGGGCCGGCTGTCGTGGCGGCTGGTGGGCGGCAGGCCACGCCTCGATCACCGGGACTGGCCGGCGATCGAGGCGTGGGCCGCCGGCATCGCCACCGAGGTCGCCTCTGCGGCGCGGCCGACGGCGGCCACACCATCCGGGCAGCGCCCACGGTGAGGCGTTCGAACCCTGCTGGGCCACTGGCCGCCGGGCTGCGGGACGCGCGCAGCGGGGTACGGCGTCAGCAGCGGGACGGTGACCGACCGGGTCTCGTCTACCACGTCCGCGGCCGGGCTGACAGGGGACGTGTCCGCTCAGCAGCTCGCACGGGATGCGTCCGGGCCGATGGCCTCGTCGGGAAGTGGCCGGACGACCGTGTCGCCCTCGTCGCGAGTCACCGACGGTCGACACATGCTCATCGCCGAGGACCTCCTGCTCCTCCTCACCGCCGACGACACCGGGAAGCCGGCTGCGGACAGCACGAACACGAACACGGCGCTCGGCGGGGCGTTGCTGGCCGAGCTGGCACTCGCGCAGCGCGTCGACATCGCCGGCCCCGACGAGCGGGTGCGAGAAGGCCGCCTGATCGTCCGGGACGTCCACCCCACCGGGGACCGCGTGCTCGACGACGCCCTGGCCACGGTCGGCCACAGGGAGGGCGAGAAGCCCCAGAACGTGCTGGCCGCACTCGGCAAGCAGGCACGGGTGCGGCTGTACGAGCGGCTCACCGCAGCCGGCCTGCTGCGAGCGGAGGAGGGCCGGATCCTCGGCATCTTCCCGACCCACCGGTGGCCCGCGGAGCACACCGGCCACGAGACGGCGGTCCGAACCGGCCTCGCCGCGGCCCTGCGCGACGGCGGGACCACGGACGCCAGGACCCGAGCGCTCGCCTCCCTCCTGCTCGCGCTGAAGGCCGTGCACGAGGCCGTGGCTCCGGAGTCCGTCGGGCTCTCCAAGCGGGAACTGAACGAGAACGCCGAGCGGATCGCCGAGGGCGACTGGGTGGGCAAGGCCGTCCGGTCGGCGATCGACACGGAAACGGCCATCATCGCCGCCGGCTCGTCGGGGCACGGCTGAGGAGGCGGCGGGTCCTGACGCCACCACCCGGCGACGTCACCACAGGTGCGCGGTGACGGGGATGGCGGTCGGATCCTCGGCCCGCGCAGCGCATCGACGGTCCCACTGCGGCACGAGCCGACGACCGGCTCGGATCGACGGGTCCGACGACCCTGACCTCCGCGAGCCCCGCGGGGCAGGCTCCCGGCGGAGAGCCTGCCGCCGGTAGGAGGGGCAGCGATGTCCGCGACCGTGATCGGAACCGCTCTGGTCGGCGCCGCAGGCTCGTGCGCGGTCGCCGTCGCGCGCAGGCTCGCCCACTGGGGGGCCACTCCCGACGAGGTGCGCCGGCGGTTGCCCGGCGACGAGCTGGTCCCCGGCGGCCGGGCCACCGTGACCACCGCGGTGACCATCGACGCCCCCGTGGCGCAGGTGTGGCCCTGGATCGTGCAGATCGGCCGTGGCCGGGCCGGCTTCTACACCTACACCTGGCTGGAGAACCTGCTCGGCGCCGACATCCACGACCTCGACCGCGTCGCCCCCGACCTGCAGCACCTGGCCGTCGGCGACCGCATCTGGCTCACCCCCGAGCGGTACCTCGGGCGGATCCCCGGCCAGGCCTGGCGCGTCGCCGCCGTCGACCCGGAACACGTCCTCGTCCTGGAGCAGCGACCTCCGGAGAACCCGCGCGCGGGCACCTGGTCGCTGGTGCTGGAGGCGGCGGGCGCCGAGCGGACCCGCCTGATCAGCCGCCACTGCACGCCTCCGTCGTCGGGCCTGCTCGCACGGGCGGCCGCGGCGTTCTGGTCGCTGAGCAGCGTGATGGAGCGCGGCATGCTGCTGGGCATCAAGGAGCGGGCGGAGACGCGCCGGCCGGCCACGACAGGAGCCGTGGCGCGGTGACCGGCTCCGACAGCGCCGTCACCGGGACGGGGCCGGTCCCGCGCGTCCGCGAGACCGGGAGGTGTTGCGCTTCCCGTCGAGCCGGCGGGCCGTGACCGCAGCCGTGCGGGCGGGCCGGCGCATCATGCCGATGCACGGTCTGCTCGAGGTGGACGTGACCGAGGCGCGGCGGCTGCTCGCCACCGCCGATCCGCCGCTGTCGATGACCGCGCTCGTCGTCGCCACCGTGGCCCGGGCGGTCGCTGCCCGCCCGGAGGTACACGCCTACCGCGACTGGCGCGGGCGGCTGGTCCGACACCGCCACGTGGACGTGCAGACCCTGGTCGAGGTGCCGACCCCCAGGGGCCGTTCGGGCTCGTGCACGTCGTCCGGGACGCCGACGTCCGCCACGTCGCCGGCATCAGCGCGGAGCTGCGGGGCGTCAAGGCGGACCTCATGACGACGCCGACCGGCCGGGCACTGCAGCGGTTCGCCGCGCTCGCCGGCCGTGTCCCGGGTCTGTTCCCGGCGATGTACGTGGTGATGGGACGGTCGGTGCGCGCCCGGGAGCTGACCGGGACGGTGCAGGTCACCGCGGTCGGGATGTACGCCGGCGGAGGCGGCTTCGCCATCGCCCCGCCGACCCTCGCCTCGCTCGTCGTGGTCGTCGGCGGGATCAGCCGCCGCCCGCGGGCGGTGGGCGAGGCCGTGGTGGTCCGCGACGTGCTCGACCTCACCGTGACGATCGACCACAACGTCGTCGACGGGGCGCCGGCCACCCGCTTCGGCGCCGACCTGCGGCACCGGCTGGAATGCCCGACCGCCGATCCGGGGCTCGGCCCTCGCGGGTGACGGGGCAGCGGACGCGTGTTCACCGCGCCGTCGGCTCCTGCTGCTCCTCGAGGACGTTCTTGATGTCGTCGAGCCGCTGCCGCAGCCGTGGCCGCAACCGCTGCTCGATGGCCCTCCGGAACGGCCGCAGCAGCCGACGCGGCACCAGTTCCTCCCGCTGGCGCAGCACGCTCCCGTCCTCGGTCGGTGCGATCTCGTAGGTCAGGTGAGCGGTGAACCACAGGCTGCGGGCGTCCATGCCGAGGCGGTGCGGCGGCTGCACCTCGGTCACGACGCTGTCGACGTGCAGCCACAGGCCCGGGGCGAACCGGACCGCCTCGTGCCACACCGTGCCCACCCGGGTCGGACCGGGTGGGTCCTTGACCATCCGGACGGCGGCCCGGCGCGGGACGGGTTCGGCGTCCTGGACGTCGGCGAGGAACGCGTAGACGTCCGCCGGTCGGCGACCGATCGCGACGGACAGGTCGAACCGGCAGTGCCCCCCCGGACGGACGCCCGCACGCGGCCCGGCAGACATCGTCATCAGCCCAGGGTCGGGCCGTGCCGCCGTCGTCGTCATGGGCCGAAGTGCCTGACTGCCGCGCCGGTCGGCACTCGGAGCGCTGTCAGGGCTGTCGCGGGTCGACGGGCGTGAGGATCCCGAGCCGGTCCTCCAGGTCCGCCGCGGCGTCCAGGCACAGGTCCTCGCGGTAGCGCGGGCCGATGACCTGCACGACCTGGGGCAGCCCGTCGGCGACGCCGACGGGCACGGCCGCGGCGGGCAGGCCGAGCGCGTTGACGGCGATGGCCGTGCGCATGCTGAGCATCGTGTCGGGGGGGGGGGCGGGCCCGCCCGCGCGGGAGCCCCCCCCCTAGACCCCCCCACACCAACCCGCCCCGCCCAACCCACAGCCCTGGAG
>NZ_JBJGZI010000021.1:0-101769 GCF_054050455.1 Geodermatophilus sp. SYSU D00684
CGTCCCGCTGCTCGCGGGCACCACCTTCCTCGGCGTGGTCACCGCCAGCTGGGCCGACGGCGAGGTCAGCCAGGCCCTCGACGCCGACGTCCTCGCCCGGCTGGGGGGGGGGGGGGGGCCCCCCCCCCCCCCGGGCCGGGCGGGAGCGGTCAGCTCGCCGGCTGGATGTCCGACAGGACCAGGTAGGCGTTGGTCCCGGCGAAGGACGGCTCGGCGACCGACTCCGCGTTGTAGCCGGCGTAGACGAAGTCCTCGTAGACCGGGATGAACCAGCCGTTGGCGGTGATGGCCCGGTTGAGGTCGGTCAGGGCCTGCGCCTGGGCGTCGCCGGTGGCGCCGAGGGCGGCACCGAGCGGGGCCTCGATCTCCGGCTCCGTGGCGCCCTGCATGTTCATGAAGCCGCCGTAGAGGACGCCGGCCACGAAGCCCGCGGGGTTCGCGCCGACCGTGAAGGGCCCGAAGACGACCGGGTCCGTGCGCACCGCGGCGAACACCTGGTCCGTCGAGGTCGCGGCGGTGAAGTTCAGCCGGATGCCGACCTCGGCCCACTGGCTCTGGATGGCCACCGCGTCCTCGTCGGGCTGGCCGAGGTAGGTCAGGTTGACGTCGACGCCGTCGGCGAAGCCGGCCTCGGCCAGCAGCTGCCGGGCACGGTCGGGGTCGTAGGCGAACTCCTCGTCCAGGGCCGGGTCGAAGCCCGGGGCCTCCTCCGGGAAGAGCTGGGAGGTGGGCCGGGAGCCGTCGTGCAGGTCGTCGACCAGCGCCTGGCGGTCGGTGGCGTAGGTCATGGCCAGCCGCACCTGCTCGCTGGCGAAGGCGGGGTTGGTCGCGCCGGTCTTGTCGGTCACCGGGAAGCCGACGATGGTGCCGCCGACGCTGACCGTGCTCTGCCGCTCCTCGACCAGGTCGATCGTCGTCGGGTCCAGGACCGTGGCGACGTCGGCCTGACCCGAGACGACCGCGTTGGCCAGGGCCTGCGGGTCGGTGATGACGTCGAAGACGATGGTGTCGTAGGCCCACTCGTCGGCGGCCCACGCCTCGTCGTTCTTGTCGAGGGTGTACGTGCTCGCCCGCGTGGTCTCGCCGGTGTTCAGCGTGTAGGCGCCCGAGCCGTTCGGCGCCGTCTCCAGGGTGGCCGGGTCGGCGACGCCGTCACGGCCGACGATGACGCCGGCGGTGTCGACCAGGTTGTTCTCCGGCGCGGCCTGGGGCTGCGCCCAGGTGATGACCACCGTCCGCGGGTCCTGCACCGTCACGTCGGTGATCTCGGACGCCTGCCCGGGGGCCAGCGCGCCGTAGGCCTCGAGGTCGGGGTCGGTGCGCCGGTCGAGGTTGGCCTTGACCAGCTCGGCGTCGAGGGTCGAGCCGTCGGTGAAGGTCACGCCCTCGCGCAGGGTCAGCGTGGTCTGCGTGTTCTCCGCGTTGTTCGAGAACTCGGTGACCAGGCTCGGCTCCACCGTGCCGTCCGAGGTGGTGATGAACAGCGTGTCGTACAGCGCGCTGAAGAAGGTGAACTGGCCCTGCGAGTACCGCAGCGGGTCGTACCCGGTGGGGGCGGCGTCGGCGTCGTAGGCGAAGGTCAGCGTGCCCTCCTCGCTGGCGCTGGCGGCCCCGCCACCGCCGCCGTTGCCGCCGCAGGCGGCCAGCGTGGCGGCCGTGGCGAGGGCGAGCGTCGCCGCGCCGAGGCGGACGGTCGTGGGCCGCGTGCCCGCGGCGCGGGACCGGAGGGTGAATCGATTCATGGTGTCCTGGCTCCTCATCCCCGACGGACGCGAGGGGTCTGGACGGCCGACCGGCGGCCGTGCGGGCTGCTCCGCCCGACTGCCCAAGACGATGAGGACGACTGCGGTGTGGCGTCAGGCACAATGCCGGTCAATGGAAAACGAGTGTGGTGCGGGCCTCATCGGCAACGGGCGGACGTCCTCCCGGTGAACGACGACCCGATGGACGACCCGGTGGACGACGACCCGGTGGACGCCCCTGCGGCCGACGGACCCGCGGCCGACGGACCCGGCCCCGAGACGCGGATCCGCGGCAAGCGGCCGCCCCAGGGCGACCCGGTGGTCGACCGCGCCCTCGCCCTGCTCGCCGCCTTCGACGCCACGCGTCCGTCGCTGACGCTGGGCGAGCTGGCCCGCCGCAGCGGCATCCCGACCAGCTCGACGCTCCGGCTGGCCGGCCGGCTGGTCGCGTGGGGCGCGCTCGAGCGCGACGCCGAGGGCCGGTTCACCGTGGGGCTGCGGCTGTGGGAGGTCGCCTCGCTCGCGCCCCGCGCCCGCGGCCTGCGCCAGGTGGCGATGCCCTTCCTCGGCGACCTCGAGGAGGTCACCCGCCAGCACGTGCTGCTCGCCGTCCGGGAGGGCGGGGACGCCGTGCTGCTCGAGCGGCTCTCGGCGCACGCGGCGATCCCGGTGCTGTACCAGGTGGGCGGGCGGCTGCCACTGCACTCCACCGGCGTCGGCCTGGTGCTGCTCGCCTACGCCGACCCCGACGTGCAGGAGGAGTACCTGGCCCGGCCGCTGGTGCACGAGCCCGAGCGCACGCCGGTGTCGGAGGCGGCGCTCCGCCGGACGCTGGCCGAGGTCCGCCGCGAGGGCCTCGCCCACTTCCGCCGCCGCGTCCCCCGGCCGATCGTCTCGGTGGCCGCCCCGGTCTTCGACGCCACCGACCGGCTGGCCGCCGCGGTCTCCGTCGTCGTGCCGCAGGAGGGCGCCGACGCCCGCGTGCTCGGCCCCGCGGTCCGCACCGCCGCGCGCGCCGTCTCCCGGGGCCTCGGCGCCCGCCGTCCCCTCGGCCCCGGCCGCTGAGGCTGCCCCCGCGGGCGTGGGCGTGCAGGAGCGCTCAGGCGGCGGGAGCGAGCAGGGGCGCCGGGGTGGTGATCTCCGATCCGTCCGGTCGGTAGGTGCGCCATCGGCCGGTGGGTTGTCGTTCGACGCGGAAGCCGTGGTGGACCTTCGTGTGGTGGCGTTCGCAGAGCAGGGCGGAGTTGTCGAGGCTGGTGTCGCCGCCGTCGATCCAGTGGATCAGATGGTGGACGTCGCACCACCACGTCGGCGCCCCGCACCCGGCGAACACGCAGCCGCCGTCCCGCAGCTCGGCCGCCTTGCGGATGTGCCGGCTCATCAGCCGCTGCTCCCGGCCCAGGTCCAGCGGGGCGCCGTCGGGGCCGAACACCACCCGGGACACCGCCCCGTCGCAGGCCAGCCAGCGCGCCCGCGCGGCGGAGATGGTCGCGCCGAACCCCATCCGCCCGGCGTCGGGGCTCCCGGCCGGGTCCACCAGATCGTCCAGGTCGACCACCACGGCGATCTGCGGCTTGTGCCCGCGCAGCTGAGGCAGCGTTCCGGCGGCCAGCACGTTGTCGGCCACCTGCACCAGCGCATCCCCCAGCCGCTGGGCGCGGGTGCGGTCGTCGCCGGCCGGGCGGTCGGCCTGCACGTGCGCCTCCAGGGCGGTCTGCAGCCGCTCCCCACCCACGACGTCGAGGTGGCCGCGGATGCTCAGCGACCCGTCGGCGTGCTTGACCAGCGTCAGCGACCGGCCCTCGGTGGGGTCCGGCTCGGGCCCGTCGGGATCGAGGTCGGTGCAGTAGTGCTGCACCAGCTGGACGAGGTCGGCGTGCTCTCGCTCGATCGCCACACCGGTGAGGACCGCGTCGATGACGGCCAGGTCCACGCCTTGCTCGAGAGCCGAGGCCAGCCGCTCGGGGGTCACGGCGCGGGCGGCCACCGCCACCTGCTCGGCCGACACCAGACCGGCGGCGTGTGCCTCGGCCAGTGCCGGCAGGCGCTCCAGCGCCCGGCCGTTGCGCACCAGCCGGGAGGCCTCCGCGGTCGACAGCCGGCAGTGCCCGCGCAGCCAGGAGGCCATCGACCTCTGCCCGTCCCGCTCGGGCGCCTGCTGGTTCTCCGCATCACGGACCGCGCGGGCCAACCGGGCGTCGATCCGGTTGCGCTCGGCGACCAGCGCGGCGACGTCGTCGAGGACGTCGTCGCTTCCCAGCTCACTCGAACACATGATCGAAGTCTAGCGGAGCGGGTACCCACCCCTGACCCGAATCCGCAGGTCAGCGGCTCGTCCACAGGTTCCCGGCAGTCGTTGACAGGGATCCCGCGACGAGTCGGCCTGCCGGCCAATGGCACGGGGATGGCCGGACCGGCACCGCGCTGACGAAGGTGTCGCGGACCACCGTCGAGCCCCGGAGGACCCGTGCCGATCCACCCCGCCATCGCCGCGAACCTGCACCTGCTGGAGGGCATCGAGTCCTTCGAGCGGGGGCTCGCCGACCCGCAGCAGCGCGCCCGCCTCGACGCGTTCATGTCGATCGAGGGCGCGCCCCCGCCGCCCGCCGTCGCCACCCGGCCGGCGGTCGCGCCCGGTCCGCACGGCGACGTCCCGGTCCGGGTGTACGAGCCCGACGGCGGCGGCACCGACCGGCCCTGCCTCGTGTGGCTGCACGGCGGCGCGTTCCGGATGGGTGACCTCGACATGCCCGAGGCCGACTGGACCGCCCGGCAGGTCTGCGAGCGGGCCGGCGCGGTCGTGGTGAGCGTCGACTACCGGCTCTGCGTCGGCGGGGTCACCTACCCCGTGCCGCACGACGACGTCGTCGCCGCCGTCCGCTGGGTGCGCGACTCCGCCGCGGTCCTGGGCGTCGACCCCGTGCGCATCTCCGTCGGCGGCGCGAGCGCCGGCGGCAACCTGGCCACCGGGGCCGTGCTGCGGCTGCGCGACGACGACGGCTGGGTCCCCGCGGCGCTGGTCCTCGCCTACACGACCCTGCACGCGGTCGTCCCCGCGCCGTCGGCCGCGCTCGCGGCGCTCATGGCCGAGGTCCCCCGGCTGCTGCGCTTCCTGCCGGAGGACCGCGCGTCGATCACCCGGAACTACCTCGGCGGGCCGGAGAGCCGGGCCGACGGGTACGCGATGCCGGCGAACGCCGTCCTCGACGGGCTCTGCCCCGTGCTGCTGCTGAACTCCGAGTACGACGACCTGCGCGCCTCCGCCGAGGCGTTCGCGGCCGCCCTGGCCGTGGCCGGCGTCGACGTCCGGCAGGTGCTCGTCCCCGGGATGCTGCACGGCTTCCTGAACGTGCCCGCGGCCGACGTCGAGCCGGTCGACCGGGCACTGGACCTGATGGCCGAGGTGTGCCGCTCAATGGCACGGGCGTTGGTCGGGTGACCCGGGTCACGGATGCTCGGTCGGTCACCGCCGACCCGACCCGGGAGTGCAGATGAGCTTCGAGTACCTGATCGACCCGGAGAAGGGCCCGCACTGGAAGGGGCTGCTTCCCGGCAAGCCGGTCCCCTACGTGCTGCGCCGCGGCGAGGGCGAGCACGCGATGCTCTTCGGCGACCTGTTCAGCGTGCTGCTGTCCGGCGACGAGACCGAGGGCCAGTTCGGGATCATCGTCAGCGACTCCCCCGCCGGCGACGTCATCCCCACGCACTCGCACAACGCCACCCACGAGACGTTCTTCGTGCTCGACGGGAAGGTGCGGCTGTTCTTCGAGGACGCCGAGGGCGGCAAGCAGTCGCAGCTGCTCACCCCCGGCGACTTCGGCTTCGTGCCGGCCGGGTTCGCGCACGCGTACCAGATCGTCGAGGACGCCCGGATGATGGGCACCCTCTCCGGTGGCTTCGAGCGGTTCTTCCAGCACATGGGCACGCCGACCGACCACCCGACCAAGGACCAGCCGCCGTTCGTCCCGGACTTCCCGCGCATGCAGGCGGCCGCGCAGCGGCACGACATGCAGTTCCTGCGCGACGTCGAGTGGCCCGAGCAGGCCTGAGCCCCGCACTCCCCGGCCGGGCGCGGTCCCTGTCCAGGGGTCGCGCCCGGCGTCCGTTCCGAGGAGGCCCCGTGCCCACGCCCGCCCTGCCGCTGCCCCCGCCGGCGCACGCCGCTCCCCTGCCCGCGCCCGCGCCGGGCCCGGACGGCACCCGGGTCCTGTCCGGGGTCGCGTACGCGGCGCTCCCCGGCGTCCGGCCGCTGGAGCTCGACCTGTACCTGCCGCCCGGCGACGGCCCGCACCCGGTCGCTCTGTTCCTGCACGGCGGGGGCTGGCGGCTGGGCAGCCGGCACTCCGGCGGCCCCGCCTTCCCCGGTCGCACGCTGTTCGAGCGGGTCGCGGCCGCCGGGATCGCCGTGGCCAGCGCCGACTACCGGCTCTCCGGCGAGGCGCGCTGGCCGGCGCAGCTGTCCGACGCGAAGGCCGCCGTCCGGTGGCTGCGGGCCCGGGCGGACGAGCTCGGCGTCGACCCGGACCGGGTGGCCGCGTGGGGCGAGTCCGCCGGCGGGCACCTCGCCGAGCTGCTCGGCCTGGTCACCGACCCGGCCCTGGAGGGCGACGTCGGCGTGACCGGCCCGTCGAGCGCCGTCGTCGCGGTCGCCGCCTGGTACGCGCCGGCCGACCTCGCCGGCTTCGCGGGGGACGCCGGCGCCGACCCCGCCGACGCCACCACCCGGGAGGCCCAGCTGCTCGGCGCCCCGCCGGCGAGCGTCCCCGACGCCGCGCGTCAGGCGAGCCCGGTCACCCACGTCCGGGCGGACGCGCCGCCGTTCCTGCTCCTGCACGGCACCGGCGACCGGTTCGTGCCGTGCGTGCAGAGCGAGCGGCTGGCGGAGGGCCTGCGGGACGTCGGGGCCGACGTCGAGCTGCACACCCACGACGGCGCCGATCACATGTGGCTGGGCGCCCCGGACGCGGCCGCGGACGCGCTCGCCCGCACGACCGCCTTCCTGCGCGCCCGGCTGCTCGCCACCTGATCCGGAACCGTCCGGGACCGCTTGCCGGTCAATGGAATCGACCCTCGGCAGAGTGACCGCGGCCACCCATCCTCGACGTGTCCGGGCGCGGCCCCCAAGCCCACCGGCCCCCGATCTCCGCTCCTCCCCCGCCTTTCGCGCGCGAAAGGCGACCGAGAGCGGCACCGCAGTCCGACAGGAGTCCCCCGTGACCGAAGCGCACGTCCCGTCCCGGGTCCCGGTCCTCGTCGCCGGCGGCGGCCCCAGCGGGCTGGCCGCCGCGATCGAGCTGGGCCGGCGCGGCGTCGAGGTGCTCGTCGTCGAGCCGCGCACCGAACTGGACCCGCTGCGCCCGCGCGCCAAGACCACCAGCGTCCGCACGATGGAGCACCTGCGCCGCTGGGGGCTGGCCGGCCGGCTGCGCGCCGCCGCCCCGCTCCCGGTGTCCTGGGCGCAGGACGTCGTCTTCTGCACCGGGCTGTTCGGGCACGAGATCACCCGCTTCCCCGAGGCGTTCGGGTTGTGGACCGAGCCCCGGCAGGTCGCCGCCGAGGCCGGTCAGCAGGCGCCCCAGTCGGCGGTCGAGCTCCTGCTGCGCGAGGCGGCCGCGGCGCTGCCGGCCGTCACCCTGCTGGTCGGCGGGCGGGTCACCGCGATCGCCGACGGGCCGGACGAGGTCCGCGCCACCGTCGAGGGCCCGGACGGGACGCGCACCGACGTCGTCGCCGAGTACCTGCTCGGCTGCGACGGCAGCGGCGGCATCTCGCGCCGCGCGATCGGCGCCCGCTACGAGGGCTCCTCGGGCGCGCTGCCCAACCTCAGCGTCACCTTCCGCTCCCGGACGCTGGAGGAGCGGCCGCTGTGCGCGCTCGGCGTCCACCACTGGGTGATCGGCACCGAGCGCGGCGGCCTCATGGGCCGGCTCGACCTCGACGGCACCTGGTGGGCCATCGTGCAAGGGGTCGACACGCTGGCCGAGGACGCCGACCCGGCCGCGCTGGTCCGCGCACTCGTCGGCCGGACCCCCGACGACGAGGACATCGACGTCGAGGTGCTGGCCACCGACCCGTGGCAGGCCCGGATGCTGCTGGCCGACCGCTACCGCGGCGAGCGGGTGTTCCTCGTCGGCGACGCCGCGCACCTCAACCCGCCGTGGGGCGGGCACGGGTTCAACACCTGCGTCGGCGACGCCGTGAACGTCGGCTGGAAGCTCGCCGCCGTGCTGCAGGGCTGGGCGCCGGCCGCGCTGCTCGACAGCTACGAGCCCGAGCGGCGCCCGGTCGCGCGGCGAACCATAGACGCCGCCGGCAGCCAGGAGGCGTTCCTCGCCCCCGCGTTCAGCGGCCGCGACCTCGACGACGACGGTCCCACCGGCGTCGAGCTCCGCGCGGCGCTGGCCGAGGCGCTGCAGGTGAAGGACCCGGAGTTCCACAGCCTCGGGCTGGTGCTCGGCTACGACTACCCGGACTCCCCGGTCGTCGTCCCGGACGGGAGGGCGGTGCCCGCGCCGGCGCTGGCCGCCTTCACCCCCTCGGCGCACCCCGGCGCCCGGCTGCCGCACGCCTGGCTCGGCGACGGCGACTCGCTGTTCGACCGCCTCGGCGACGGCTTCACCGTGCTGCGGCTGGACCCGGCCGCCGACGCCGGGCCGCTGGCCGTCGCCGCGACCGCCCGCGGGGTGCCGCTGACCGTCGCCTACCTGTCCGGCGTGCCGGGGCTGCGCGACCTGCTCGGCGCCGACCTCGTCCTCGTCCGCCCCGACCAGCACGTGGCCTGGCGCGGGGACGCGGTGCCCGACGCCGACGCCCTGCTCGCCCGCGTCCTCGGCGCGGCCGTCCCCGCCCTCCGCTGACCCCGGATCCGAGGAGATGCACCCGATGACCGCCGCCCCGTTCCCGGAGGGTTTCCTCTGGGGCGCCGCCACCGCCGCCCACCAGGTCGAGGGCGGCAACGTGAACAACGACCACTGGGAGATGGAGCACGCCGAGCACTCCCCGTTCGCCGAGCCCAGCGGCGACGCCTGCGACTCCTTCCACCGCTGGCCCGAGGACCTCGACCTCGTCGCCGGCGCCGGCCTGAACGCCTACCGGTTCAGCCTGGAGTGGAGCCGGATCGAGCCCGAGGAGGGCGAGGTCTCCCGCGCCGCGCTCGACCACTACCGGCGGATCGTCGACGGCTGCCGCGACCGCGGGCTGGCGCCGGTGGTCACGCTCGTGCACTTCACCCAGCCCCGCTGGCTGTCCCACGACGGCGGCTGGACCGGCCCGAAGGCCGGCGACCGGATCGCCCGCTACACGGAGACCGTGCTGCCGGTGCTGGCCGATGCCGAGTACGTGTGCACGGTCAACGAGCCCAACCTGATGGCCGCCCAGCCGGTGATGGGCGCGATGGCGAGGCGCGGCGAGCCGATCAGAGGGCTGCCCCGCCCCGACCAGGAGGTCGCCGAGGCGCTGCTCGGCCTGCACGCCCGCTCGATGGACGTGCTCTGCGGCAACGTCGCCCGCGCGGGCATGACGCTGGTCGGCCGCGAGCACCTCGCCGAGCCCGGCGGGGAGGAGCGGATGCGCGCCGAGCGCGCCGCCTTCGAGGACCAGTTCCTCGAGGCCGCCCGCGGCGACGACTTCGTCGGCCTGCAGGTCTACACCTGCGCCCGCTTCGACGCCGACGGCCTGGTGGCGCCCGCACCGGAGCTGCAGACGCTCGCGCACGGCATGGAGCGCCGGCCGCAGGCCCTCGGCGCCGCCGTCGCGCGGGCCGCCGAGGTGCTGCCCGGCACGCCGCTGGTGGTCACCGAGAACGGCATCGCCACCGCCGACGACGCCGACCGCATCGCCTTCACCCGCGACGCGCTCACGTCCCTCGCGGCAGCGGTCGTCGGCGGTGCGGACGTGCGCGGCTACGTGCATTGGTCGCTGCTGGACAACTTCGAGTGGATGCTCGGCTACCGCCCGACCTTCGGCCTCGTCGCCGTCGACCGGCGGACCTTCGCCCGCACGCCCAAGCCGAGTCTCGCCTGGCTCGGCGAGGTCGCCCGCCGGAACGGGGTCGCGTGATGCGCGTCGTGGGGATCCGCCGGGACGGCGGGCCGGTCGAGGTGGCCGCGCTGGCCGACGACGGCGCGACGGTGACCGTGCTGGCGCCGCTGGAGGAGTTCTGGGCCGACGCGGCCCGGTTCCTGGCCGCCGAGCCGGCCGGGGCCCCGGTCCCGGTCGCCGACGTCGAGGTGGTGCCGCCGGTGCCGCCCGGCGCCCGGGTGGTCTGCATCGGGCTGAACTACCTCAAGCACGTCGCCGAGGGCTCGTTCGCCGGCGAGGGCGTGCCGCCGCACCCGACGCTGTTCGCCCGCTGGACGCAGTCGCTGACCGTCGACGGGGCGGAGATCCCGGTGCCAGCCGACGAGGACGGCCTCGACTGGGAGGGCGAGGTCGTCGCCTACGTCGGGGCGACGCTGGTCGACGCGGGCCCGGACGAGGCGCTGGCCGCCGTCGTCGGCTACTCGACGTTCAACGACGTCACCTCGCGGCGGGCGCAGAAGCTCACCAGCCAGTGGATCCTCGGCAAGAACGGCGACCGCTCCGGGCCGCTGGGGCCGATCGTCCCCGCCGCCGAGGTCGGCGACCTGCGCGACGGGCTGCGCGTGCGGACCCGGGTCAACGGCGAGACCGTCCAGGACGGCCGCACCGACGAGATGGTCTATCCCGTCGGCGACACGCTCGCCCTGATCAGCCGCACGTTCACCCTCCGCCCCGGGGACCTGCTGGCCACCGGCACCCCCTCCGGGGTCGGCTACGCCCGCACGCCCCCGTGGCTCATGCAGCCCGGCGACGTCGTCGAGGTCGAGGTCGAGCGGCTGGGCGTGCTGACCAACCGCATCGTGGCGAGCGAGGCCCGCCGTGGCCGGTGAGTTCCGCCGCTACCTGTTCCCGCACGACCACCCGCGGCTGGCCGGGGTGCGCGGGCTGGACCCGTACGCCTACGGCGAGGTCGCGCGGACGCCCGGCACGTTCACCGGCGGGCTGGTCGAGGGGTGGACGCCGCTGTACCTGGCGCCGTTCCGCGGGGTGACCGAGGACGGCACGCTGCGGCCGGAGGTGCACCACTGGGAGCCCGCGCGTCCCGGCGAGGAGGCGCCGGTCGCGGCGATGGTCGAGGCCGCGGAGGCGCTGCTGGGCCTGCTGTCCGACGACGACCGCGCGCGGGTGTCGTACGCCGTCGACGCGCCGGAGTGGCAGACCTGGGCCAACCCCGAGTTCCTGCAGTTCGACACCGGCCTGCGGCTGGAGTTCCAGCCGCCGGAGGTGCGCGCGGCGGCGCTGGCGCTGGTCCGCGCGTCGCTGTCCCCGGAGGGCGCCAACCTGGTGCACGCGGCGATGCTGGTCAACGGCTTCCTCGGCGACGTCGTCGACCTGCCCGCGCTGCTCGGCGAGTGGAGCTACAACCTCGCCCTCTACGGCACCCCGGACCCGCGCGCGCCGTGGGGCTGGCAGCTCTACGGCCACCACTGCGCGGTGAACGTGCTCGTGGTCGAGGGCCGGATGGTGGTCTCGCCGGTGTTCGTGGGCGCCGAGCCCGACGAGATCGACGACGGCCCGCACGCCGGCGTCTCCGGCCTGTTCGCCGACCGGATCGCCGCCGGGCTCGCCGTCATGGCCGTGCTGACCGGCGAGCAGCGGGCCGCCGCCACCGTCTACGAGCGGATGGTCGACCCGGCGATGCCGCCCGGCCGGGTGCACCCCGGCGACGAGCGGCACCTGGCCGGCGCGTTCCAGGACAACCGGGTCATCCCGGTCGAGGGGGTCCGGGTCGCCGATCTGCCCGGGGACGCCCGGCAGCGGGTGCTCGACGTCGTCGCCACCTTCGTCGCGCTGCTGCCCGCCGGCCCCCGGGCCGCGCGGCTGCGCGAGGTCGAGGCGCACCTGGACGAGACCTGGTTCAGCTGGATCGGCGGGCACGGGCCCGGCGACGTCTTCTACTACCGGGTGCAGTCGCCGGTGGTCGTCGCCGAGCTCGACCACCACTGCGGTGTCTTCCTCGACCACGCCACCCCGCAGCCGTTCCACGTGCACACGGTGCTGCGCACC
Organism: Geodermatophilus sp. SYSU D00684; assembly: GCF_054050455.1. Classification (NCBI taxonomy): domain Bacteria; kingdom Bacillati; phylum Actinomycetota; class Actinomycetes; order Geodermatophilales; family Geodermatophilaceae; genus Geodermatophilus; species Geodermatophilus sp. SYSU D00684. The sequence continues at coordinate 11,829 of NZ_JBJGZI010000021.1, forward strand.
CCGCACGGCAACGACTACGGCCGCGCCTGGGTGCGGCAGTGGCGGGAGCGCGCCGGCGGCTGAGCCGCCTCAGCCGGCCGCTTCCTCCTCGTCCTCGTCGTCCTCGTCCTGCTGGTCCTCGTCCTCGTCGTCGCCCTGCTGGTCGTCCTGCGCCGGCTCGTCGTCCTGCTGCCCGTCGTCGTCCTCCTCCTCCTCCTCGCCCGTCTCGTGCTCGCCCGCCTCGTCCTCGTACTCGTCCGCCGGGCCGGCCATGACGGCGTAGAGGTCCTCGAGGACGTCGAGCGCGGTGTCGATGTCCTCCGGCGCACGGTCGGCCAGCGCCCCGAGGGACTCCACGCGCTCCTCGGTGAGCAGGTCGGGCAGCCGCTCGAGCAGCGTGGCGACCGCCTGCGGCCCCTGGCCGGTGAGCGCCCGGCCGACGCGCAGCAGCGCCCGGACCGCGGCCGCGCCGCGCCCGTTGCCGAGCAGCTCGCCGGCCTGGTCGAGGTTCTCCTCGGCCAGCACCCGGTCCAGACCGGCCGCCACCCGCTCCACCCGCACGTCGTCGAGGACCTCGCCGGCGCGGTCGACGACGTGCGGCAGGCGGTCGTCGGCGAGCAGCAGGTCGAGCCGGGCGAGCAGCCGGCCGAAGCGCTCGTCGGCGGGGAGGTCCAGCAGCCGGCCGATCCGCTCGTCGGCCGCCAGGTCCAGCAGCCGCCCGATCCGCTCGTCGTTGGCCAGGTCCAGCGCCTTGGCGACCCGGTCGCCGGTGACGAGCTCGAGCAGCGCGTCGAGCCGGTCGACCCGGTCCGGGGCGGCGAGGCGGTCGATCCCGGCGCCCAGCCGCTGCAGCCGGCCGGAGGAGAGCAGCCCGTCGAGCGCATCGAGGGCCCGCGGCACGACGTCGGCCCGCGCCCGGACCGAGTCGGCCACGCGGGACATCCCCGCGATCCGGTCGGGGGTGAGGACGGCGACCAGCCGGTCGGTCAGCGCGGCCACCGCGGCGGTCCGCTCGGGGGTCAGGACGCCGGAGAGCCGCTGCACGACGCCGGTGGCCGTGTCGACCACGTCGGGCGCCGCGGCCGCGGCCCGCGCCACCGCGGGGCCGACGCCGTCGAGCAGGGCCCGGGTGCTCCGGAGCACGTCGTCGGCCATCGGCAGCAGGTTCTCCGCGCGCGGCAGGGCGGCGCCGAGCGTGCGGACCGACTCGACGAGGGTCCGGGGGAGGTCGAACAGGTCCGCGGGGTCGGGCAGGCGCATTGGCCCCCACTACCCGCGCGGGAGCGCGACTCACTCGCGGGACACGCCGGCGTCCGGTGCCACCCGGTCAGGTGACCCGCGGACGCTCGTGCTCTGCCCCGCCGGTGGGGGCAGAGCACGAGCGTCCGCGACGGACCTCAGGAGCTGTGCACCTCGTCGTAGCCGTAGTCGCCGCCGGGGTCGTCGTGCCCGGTCCGGTCGGCCGGCTCCGCGCCCACCGGGGGCGCCGGCGCGCGCGCCGCCCCGGCAGCGGCCTCGTGGGCCATGTCGTAGCCGTAGTCGCCGTCGGAACGCTCAGCCGGCTGGGTCACGGCCCCTCCTCCACGCCGTCGGGCACGTGCGGCCGATGGTCCGCGCCCGGCCGGGACGCGGGCAAGGGCCGCCGCCGCGGTCAGCGGGTGAGGCGCGCCTCGGCGGCCGCCCACCCGGCGTCCGACCCCGACGGCCGGTACTCCACCAACGCCTGCGTGGTGCGCAGCAGCCGGCGCATCTCGCCCAGCCCGCCCTCGAAGGCACCGAGCGCGCGGGCCTGCACCAGCGCGTTGCCCAGCGCCGCGGCCTCCACCGGGCCGGCGAGCACCGGCCGCTGGCAGGCGTCGGCGGTGAGCTGGCACAGCAGCGCGTTGCGCGCTCCCCCGCCGACCAGGTGGACGACGTCGACGTCGCGGCCGGACAGCCCGACCGCCGCCCGGACCGTGCGCCGGTAGGCCAGGGCGAGGCTGTCGACGACGCAGCGCACCGTCTCGGCCTGGCTCTGCGGCGGCGTCTGCCCCGTCTCGGTGCACGCCTGCGCGATGCGCGCCGGCACGTCACCTGGGGGGAGGAACCGCGGGTCGTCGACGTCGACCACCGCCGTGAACGCCGGCACCCGCGCGGCCGCGGCGAGCAGCTCGGGCAGGTCGGCCGGCAGCCCGGCCGCGGCCCAGGTGCGCAGCGACTCCTGCAGCAGCCACAGCCCCATGACGTTGTGCAGGTACCGCACGGTGCCGTCGACGCCGAGCTCGTTGGTGAAGCCCGCCGCCCGGCCGGCCTCGGTGAGCACCGGCTCCTCCAGCTCCACCCCGACCAGCGACCACGTGCCGCAGGAGACGTAGGCGAACCGGTCGCCGCGCGCCGGGACCCCGGCCACCGCGGACGCGGTGTCGTGCGACCCGACGGCGAGCACCGGCACCTCGCCGAGGCCGGTCTCGGCGCGCACGTCGGCGGTGAGCCGGCCGATCTCGTCGCCGGGCTGGACGAGGTCCGCGAGCAGGTCCCGCGGCAGCTCCAGCCGGTCGAGCAGGCCGGTCGCCCACTGCCGCGTCGTCGCGTCGAGCAGCCCGGTCGTGGAGGCGTTGGTGACCTCCGCGACCCGCGCCCCGGTCAGCCAGTACGCGAGCAGGTCCGGGACGAGCAGCGCCTGCCGGGCGGCGGCGAACCGCGCCGTCCCGCGCATCGCGGCGAGCTGGAACACCGTGTTGAACGGCAGGTGCTGCAGGCCGTTGACCCGGTACAGCCCGTCGGGCGGGACGACGGCGTGCACCGCCGGCACCGCGGTCTCGTGCCGGGTGTCCCGGTAGTGCACCGGGTTGCCCAGCAGCGCGCCGTCGGCGTCGAGCAGGCCGACGTCGACCGCCCAGCTGTCGATGCCGATGCCGTCCAGACCGTCGGCCTCGCGGCCGGCCGCGCGCAGCCCGTCGAGCACGCCGGCGTACAGGCCGAGGACGTCCCAGTGCAGCGTGCCCGCCGTGCGCACCGGCCGGTTGGGGAACCGGTGCAGCTCGGTGAGGTCCAGCCGCCCCGGGCCGACCCTCGCGGCCATGACCCGGCCGCTGGAGGCGCCCAGGTCGACGGCCGCGAGGGACAGCTCGCGGGAGGTCATCGCAGGAAGGCGGCGGCGACGCCCGAGTCGACCGGGACGTGCAGGCCGGTGGTGCGGGTGAGCTCCCCGCCGGTGAGGGCGAAGACGGCGTCGGCGACGTGCTCGGGCAGCACCTCGCGCTTGAGCAGCGTGCGCTGGGCGTAGAACTGCCCGAGCTCCTCCTCCGGCACGCCGTAGACCGCGGCGCGCTGGGCGCCCCAGCCGCCGGCGAAGATGCCCGACCCGCGGACGACGCCGTCGGGGTTGATGCCGTTGACCCGGATCTGGTGCTCGCCGAGCTCGGCGGCCAGCAGCCGGACCTGGTGGGCCTGGTCGGCCTTGGTCGAGGAGTAGGCGATGTTGCTCGGGCCGGCGAACACGGCGTTCTTCGAGGAGATGTAGACGACGTCGCCGCCCATCCCCTGCTCGATCATGATCCGGGCCGCCTCGCGGGAGACGAGGAAGCTGCCCTTGGCCATGACGTCGTGCTGCAGGTCCCAGTCGCGCTCGGTGGTCTCCAGCAGCGGCTTGGAGATCGACAGGCCGGCGTTGTTGACCACCAGGTCCACGCCGCCGAAGGCGAGCACCGCCTCGCGGAACGCGGCGGCCACGGCCCCGGCGTCGGACACGTCGGCGGCCACGCCGATCGCGACGTCGGGGCCGCCGATCCCGGCCGCGGCGTCGGTGGCCTTCTGCAGGTCGAGGTCCGCGACGACGACGCAGGCGCCCTCGGCGGCCAGCCGCACGGCGATCGCCCTGCCGATGCCGCTCGCGGCGCCGGTGACCAGCGCGACCCGGGTGGCCAGCGGCTTGGGCTTCGGCATCCGCTGGAGTTTGGCCTCCTCCAGCGCCCAGTACTCGATGCGGAACTTCTCGCTCTCGTCGATCGGCGCGTAGGTGGAGACCGACTCGGCGCCGCGCATGACGTTGATGGCGTTGACGTAGAACTCGCCGGCCACGCGGGCGGTCTGCTTGTCGGCGCCGAAGCTGAACATGCCGACGCCGGGCACCAGCACGATCGCCGGGTCGGCGCCGCGCATCGCCGGCGAGTCCGGCGTCGCGTGCCGCTGGTAGTAGGCCGCGTACTCGGCGCGGTACTCCTCGTGCAGTTCCTCCAGGCGCGCGACGACGTCCTCCACCGGCGCGGTGGCCGGCAGGTCGACGGCCATCGGCCGCACCTTGGTGCGCAGGAAGTGGTCGGGGCAGGAGGTGCCCAGCGCGGCGAGGGGCTGCAGCTTCTCCCGGGACAGGAACTCCAGCACGACGTCGGAGTCGGTGAAGTGGCCGACCTGCGGCCGGTCGGTGCTCGCGAGCCCGCGGATCACCGGCGCCAGCGCGGCCGCCCTCGCCCGGCGCTCGTCCTGCGGCAGCGGCTCGAAGCCGGGGACGACGGCGCCGAAGGGCTCGGCCTTCCCGCGCTCGGCGAGGAACCGCTCGGCGGTCCGGATGACGTCCAGCGAGTTGGCCTCGGCCTCCGCGGCGGTGGCGCCCCACGCGGTGATGCCGTGGCCGCCCAGGATGCAGCCGATCGCCTGCGGGTTCTTCTCCTTGATCGCGGCGATGTCCAGGCCGAGCTGGAAGCCGGGACGGCGCCACGGCACCCAGACGACGCGGTCGCCGAAGCACTCGCGGGTCAGCGCCTCGCCGTCGGCCGCGGTGGCCAGGGCGATGCCGGAGTCGGGGTGCAGGTGGTCGACGTGCGCGGCGTCGACCAGGCCGTGCATGGCGGTGTCGATGGAGGGGGCGGCACCGCCGCGGCCGTGCAGGCAGAAGTCGAACGCGGCGACCATCTCGTCCTCGCGCTCGACGCCCGGGTAGACGTCGACCAGCGAGCGCAGCCGGTCCAGCCGGAGCACGGCCAGGCCCGACTCCTTGAGCGTGCCGAGGTCGCCGCCGGAGCCCTTGACCCACAGCAGCTCGACCGGCTGCCCGGTCACCGGGTCGGTCTCGGTGCCCTTGGCGGAGGTGTTGCCGCCGGCGTAGTTGGTGTTGCGCGGGTCGGCGCCCAGCCGGTTGCTGCGCTCGAGCAGCTCACGGACGACGGGGTTGGTCACGGCGGTGCTTCCTTCCGGGGATGGCAGAAATGGCCATTTCTGCCGGGGAGGTGAGGGGCGGGAGGTCCTGGATCAGGCGCCCCAGGAGGCCTGGGTGCCGCCGATGCGCTCGCGGGCGATGCGCTCCTGGTGGCCGGAGCGGGCGTAGGCGGCGTAGGGGTCGGCGTCGAGGCCCTTCGACTCGCGGAGTTCGGCGAGCAGCGGGCGGACGTCGGTGGAGAAGGCGTCGTTCAGCGCGCCGTGCGCGGCGAGCACGTCACCGGAGGACTGCGCGGCGGCCAGCGCCTCGCGGTCGACCAGCAGCGCCTTCGCCGTGGCCTCCTGCACGTTCATCACCGAGCGGATCTGGCCGGGGATCTTCGGCTCGATGTTGTGGCACTGGTCGAGCATGAAGTTCACGCCGGCGCCCGAGAGCGCGTCGGCGGCCACGATCTCGTTCATGATCCGGAACAGCTGGAACGGGTCGGCGGAGCCGACGATCAGGTCGTCGTCGCCGTAGTAGCGGGAGTTGAAGTCGAAGGCGCCGAGCCGGCCCACCCGCAGCAGCTGCATGACGATGAACTCGATGTTGGTGCCCGGCGCGTGGTGGCCGGTGTCGAGCACGACGGTCGCCCGGTCGCCGAGGGCCAGGCAGTGCAGCAGCGAGGTGCCCCAGTCGGGGACGTCCATCGCGTAGAAGTACGGCTCGTAGAACTTGTACTCGAGCAGCAGCCGGTGACCCGGGTCGAGCAGCGCGTAGATCTGCTGCAGGGAGTCGGCGAGCCGGTCCTGCCGGCCGCGCAGGTCGTCCTGGCCGGCGTAGTTGGTGCCGTCGGGCAGCCACAGCTTCAGGTCGGTCGAGCCGGTGGCGCGCATGACGTCGACGCACTGCGCGTGGTGCGCGATCGCCTTGTCCCGCACCGCCTTGTCCGGGTGGGTGAGCGACCCGAGCCGGTAGTCGTCGTCCTGGAACAGGTTGGAGTTGATCGCGCCGATCGAGACGCCGAGGTCGGCGGCGTGCGCGGCGAGCTTGGAGAAGTCGTCGACGAGGTCCCACGGGACGTGCAGCGACACCCGCGGCGCGGCGCCGGTCCAGCGGTGCACCTGGGCGGCGTCCTCGATCTTCTCGAACGGGTCGCGGGCGACGCCCGGCTGGCCGAAGACCTTGAACCGGGTGCCGGAGTTGCCGAACGCCCAGGAGGGCAGCTCGATGGTCTGCTCGGCCAGCGCGGCGAGGGCGCGGGCTCTGCGATCGGGGGTGCCGGGGTCGGTCACGAGGGGTCTCCGTTCGGGGCGGGAGCGGTCGACGGGAGCTCCGCGAGCTGGGCGTCGAGGTCGAAGACGAGGTCGAGCGAGGCCTTGCCGCGGCCGTCGCCGGTGGCGAAGAAGGGGGCCATCTCGGCCTCCCACCGGGCGCTCACCTCGGTGGCGTCCACGGCGGCCTGCGCGGCGGTGAGGTCGTCGGTCTCCACGATCCCGACGAGCAGGCCGTCCTCGCGCAGGTAGAGCTGGTAGGCGCCCCAGCCGGCGTCGCGCAGGGCGTGCAGCATCTCCGGCCAGACGGCGGCGTGCCGCTCGCGGTACTCGGCGAGCCGGTCCGGGCGGACCTGGAGGGTGAAGCAGGCGCGGGGCACGAGGGTCTCCTTGCGGGGGTCCCGGTCCCGCCGCCGGGGAGCCGGCGGCGGGACCGGGCGCGACGACTCAGAAGTCGAAGTCGTCGATGTTGTCGGCGTTGAACACGGTGGGCTCGCCGAGCACGACGACCCCGTCGGCGCCGACCTCGTACTCGCCGAGGTCACCGGCCTCGAAGGTCTCGCCCTCCTCGCCGGTGATCTGGCCGGCGGCCAGCGCGGCGCCGGCGTAGGCGGCCAGGTAGCCCAGGTCCTCCGGGTTCCACAGCGCGAAGGCGGTCACCGTGCCGTCCTGCACGAACTCGCGCATCTGGTTCGGGGTGCCCAGGCCGGTCAGCGCGACCCGGCCCTTGTACTCCGAGCCCGACAGGTAGCGCGCCGCCGCGGAGATGCCCACGGTGGTCGGCGAGATAATTCCCTTGAGGTCCGGGTAGGTCTGCAGCAGACCCTGGGTCTCCTGGAAGGACTTCTCGTCCTCGTCGTCGCCGTAGACCGTCGTCACGATCTCCATGTCCGGGTACTCCTGCGCGGCGTACTCGGTCATGAGCTCGATCCAGGTGTTCTGGTTCGTGGCGTTCGCCGTCGCCGACAGGATCGCGACCTGGCCGGCGCCGCCGATCTGCTCGGCCATGAGGTCGATCTGCGTCTGCGCGATGCCCTCGGCCGTGGCCTGGTTGATGAACAGGTCGCGGCACTCGGGGTCGGTGTCCGAGTCGAAGGTGACGACGCTGGCGCCGCCGCTGCGGGCCTGGTCCAGGGCGCTGCAGATGGCGTTCGGGTCGTTGGCCGAGGTGAGGATGACGTCGGCGCCCTGCTGGGTCAGCGTGTTGATGTAGCTGACCTGTGAGGAGGCGCTGGCCTCGGACGGGCCGACCTGGCTGAACTCGCCCTCGACCTCGCCGACGGCGCGCTCGGAGCCGGTGGCCGCGACGTCGAAGTAGGGGTTGTTCAGCTGCTTGGGCAGGAAGGCGATCGCGAGGTCGGCGGGGATCTCGGCGTCCGGGTTGGCCGAGGCGCCGGCGGCGTCGTTGCCGCCGCTGCTCCCCTCGTCCTCGCCGCGGGTGGTCCCGCCGCAGGCGGCGGTGGTGAGCACGACGGCGGCCACCGCCACGCCGGTCAGGCCACCGCGCAGGCGGCGGCTGGTCAGGAACAGCGACATCGGGTCCCTCTCTTCGGGTGGGTGGGGTCTGGTGGTGCGGCGGTGCGGATCAGGGGGAGTCAGGTCGCGGCCGGGCGTCGTCGCCGGCCCTTGACCCGGGCGGCGACCTGCGGCGCGACGACGGCGGTGATCAGCAGGACGCCGGTGACGATGTTGAGGACGTCCGAGGGCACGTTGACCAGCTGCAGCGCGTTGCGGACCGAGGCCAGCAGCAGGGCGCCGGCCATGACGCCGAGCAGGCCGCCGCTGCCGCCGAAGATCGACACGCCGCCCAGCAGGATCGCCGCGATGACCTGCAGCTCCAGGCCGGTGGCGTTGTCGGCGCGGGCGCTGCCGTAGCGGAGGGTCCAGTAGACGCCGCCGAGCGCGCTGACCACGCCGGTGGCGACGAACAGCCACAGCTTGGTGCGGGCGACGTCGATGCCGCTGAACCGGGCGGCGTCCTCGCTGTTGCCCATCGCGTACAGCGAGCGGCCGACAGGGGTGGCGTGCAGGACGACCGCGGTGATCGCGACGAGCACCAGCAGCGGGAGGACGACGGTGGGGATGCCGGTCGAGCCGATCGAGCTGATCGCCCACGTCGTCCAGGCGCGCGGGAAGTCGGCCACCGCCTGGTCGCCCAGGACGACGAACGCGAGCCCGCGGTAGAGCGCCAGCGTGCCGATGGTGACCGCCAGCGAGGGCAGCCCCAGCCGGGTCACGAGGAACCCGTTGACCGCGCCGAGCACCGCGCCCAGCACGAGCACCAGCGGGATGATCGCCTCCAGCGGCAGCCCGGCCACCCACAGCTGGCCCATGACCGCGCTGGACAGGCCGACGACGCTGGCCACCGACAGGTCGATCTCGCCGGTGACCACGACCAGCGTCAGCGGCAGCGCGATGAGCGCGATGACGACGACGTCGAGCAGCAGGAAGCCGGCGTTGCGGGTGCTGGCGAAGCCCTCGACCGCCACCGAGGCGATGACCAGGAACAGCACGAGGAACGTGGTGATGACGCTGCCGCTGGGCAGGGTCAGCCCGCGGCGGGCCGGCGCGGCCGGGGCGGGGGCGGTCTCAACGGTCACGGCGGGCGTTCCTCCCCCGGAGGCGGGCGGCCAGGCGCAGCTGCAGCGCCCGGTCCAGAGCGATGGCGGCGAGGATCAGCGCGCCGACGGCGGCGTCCCGCCAGAACGGGTCCAGGCCCAGCTGCGGGAGCGCGGTGCCGATCGTGGTGAGCAGCAGCGCGCCGAGCGCGGCGCCGTAGACCGAGCCGCTGCCGCCGAAGATGGCGACCCCGCCGACGACGCAGGCCGCGACGACGAACAGCTCCTGGCCGCTGCCGGCGGTGGTGTCCAGCGTCTGGAACCGCGCGGCGTAGAGGACGCCGGCGAGCCCGGCGAGCGCCCCGTTGACGACGAACGCGGTGAGGACCCGCCGGCCGACCGGGATGCCCGACAGCCGCGCGGCCTCGGGCGCCGAGCCGATGCCGTACAGCTCGCGGCCGCTGCGGAAGGTCCGCAGGTAGTAGCCGACGACCAGGACGACGGCGACGGCGATGAGGAACAGCACCGGGATGCCGAGCACCCGGGCGCCGCCCAGGGACTTGAACCCGGCGGGCAGGTCGGCGGCGTTGATCTGCAACCGGTCGGCGCTCGACGCCCACAGCGAGTCCAGCCCGCGGAAGGCGTAGAGCGTGCCGAGGGTGACGACCAGGGAGGGCACCCCGGCGGCCGCCACGATCAGGCCGTTGAGCAGGCCGCACACCGCGCCGACGGCCATACCGGCGAGGATCGCGACCACCACCGGCGTGCCGGGGGCGACCACCAGCAGCGTGCCGGTGGCGTAGGCCGACAGGCCCAGCACCGAGCCGACCGACAGGTCGACGTTGCGCGTGATGATCACCATCGTCTGGCCGGCGGCCAGGACGGTGAGGATCGCCGCGGACAGCAGCAGGTCGCGGACGTTCTGCCCCGACAGGAACCGCGGGTTGGCGATGACCGTCACGACGACGAGCAGCACGAGCGCGGCGAGGATGCCGAGCTCGCGGACCACGAACAGCCGGTGGACCAGCGCCGACCCGCGGCGGCCGGTGCGCTCGGGCGCGGCCAGCTCCTCCGGCAGCTCCGCGGGCGTCTTCGTCAGGGGCGCGCTCACCGGGCGGCCCCCGCGGCCGAGGAGCCCTGGCCGGTGGCGGCCAGCATCACGCTGTCCTCGTCGGCGCGGGCGCGGGGGATGTCGTCGACGAGGCGACCCTCGGAGACGACGAGGACGCGGTCGGCCATGCCGAGCACCTCCGGCAGTTCGCTGGACACCATGACCACGGCCAGCCCCTCGGTGGCCAGCTCCGACAGCAGCCGGTGCACCTCGGCCTTGGTGCCGACGTCGATGCCGCGGGTGGGCTCGTCGACGATCAGCACGCGCGGCTCGGTCGACAGCCACTTGGCCAGGACGACCTTCTGCTGGTTGCCGCCCGACAGCGTGGACACCGGGTCGCTGAGCCTCCCGGCCTTGACCTGCAGCTTCCTCGACCACTCGGCGGCCTGCGCGCGCTCGGCGCGGGAGCTGAGCAGGCCGGCCCTCGCCAGCTTCCAGCGGCGGGTGAGGGTGGCGTTCTTCTCCACCGAGAGCTCCATGACCAGGCCCTGCTGGCGGCGGTCCTCGGGGACCAGCGCGATGCCGGCGGCCATCGCCGCGGCCGGGTCGCCCTTCCTCAGCGCCTTGCCGGAGACCCGGACCGAGCCGGCGTCGTAGGTGTCCACGCCGAAGACCGCGCGCACGATCTCGCTCCGGCCGGCGCCGACCAGGCCGGCCAGGGCGACGATCTCCCCGGCCCGCACGTCGAAGGAGACGTCGGAGAACACGCCGCGGGTGGTCAGGCCGCGCACCTCGAGCACGACGTCACCCGGCTCGACGTCGACCTTCGGGAACAGCGAGGAGACCTCGCGGCCGACCATCCGGCGGACCACCTGGTCGACGGTGAGGTCGCGGGCGAGGTCGGTGGAGACCCACTGCCCGTCGCGCATGACGGTGATCCGGTCGCAGAGGTCGAACACCTCGTCGAACCGGTGGGAGATGAACAGCACCGCGGCGCCGGAGTCGCGCAGCGACCGGGCGACGGCGAACAGCCGCTCCACCTCGACGCCGGACAGCGCGGCGGTCGGCTCGTCCATGACCAGCACCCGCGCGTCGAACGACAGCGCCTTGGCGATCTCGACCATCTGCTGGTCGGCGATCGACAGGCCGCGCGCCGGGCGGTCGGGGTCGAGAGCGACGCCGAGGCGGTCGAACAGCGCCCGGCAGCGGCGGCCGAGCTCGCGGCGGTCGATGCGGCGGCCCGGCAGCAGCGGCTGGCGGCCCATGAAGATGTTCTCCGCGACCGACAGGTCGGGGAACAGCGTGGGCTCCTGGTAGATGACCGCGATCCCGGCGGCCCGCGCGGCGGCGGGGTCGGCGAGGGTCACCGGCCGGCCGTCGAGCAGCACGCGGCCGGTGTCCGGGCCGTGCACGCCGGCGAGGATCTTCACCAGCGTCGACTTGCCGGCACCGTTCTCGCCGACGAGCGCGTGGGCCTCCCCCGCGCGCAGCTCCAGCTGTGCGCCGCGCAGCGCGGCGACCGCGCCGAAGCTCTTGCCCACGTCCTCGAGGGCCAGGACCACGGCGCCGTCCTGAGCCCGACCGGCCGCCGGCGGCGCGGGTGGCGCCGAGGCGTGGTCCACGACGACCACCTCCGTTGTGAAACGATTCAGACGTGCTGTGGCGCAGACCATAGGGAGCCGTTTCGAGACGTGTCAACACCGCGCGTCCGGTCCGTGACCGGTGTTTGACACGTTTCAGTCAAGGGGTGACGATCGCTGCTGGACGGTGTCCCCCGTCACCCACCCCGACCCCCGCGAGGAGACGCCGTGCCGGTGAGCATCCGCGACGTCGCCGAGCACGCCGGCGTCTCGGTCGGGACGGTGAGCAACGTCCTCAACCGCCCCGAGGTGGTGAGCGGGCCGACCCGCGAGCGGGTGCTCGACGCGATCGCTGCGCTCGGGTTCGTGCGCAACGAGTCCGCCCGCCAGCTGCGCGCCGGGCACAGCCGCACGATCGGCCTGGTCGTCCTCGACATCGCCAACCCGTTCTTCACCGACCTCGCGCGTGGCGTCGACGACGTCGTCGACCCGGCCGGCCTCGCGGTGATCCTGTGCAACTCCGACGACCGCCCGGAGAAGGAGGCCGCCCACCTCGACGTGCTCGCCGAGCAGCGGGTGCAGGGCGTCCTCATCACCCCGACCGCCGAGCTGTCGCCGCACCTGGACTCGCTGCGCCGCCGCGGGGTGCCGGTCGTGCTGGTCGACCGGCGCGCGCCCGGTCCCGACCAGTGCGCGGTCGCCGTCGACGACGTCCTCGGGGGCCGGCTGGCCGCCGAGCACCTGCTCGAGCGCGGGCACCGGCGGATCGCCTTCATCGGCGGCGCGTCCGGGCTGCCGCAGGTGCAGGAGCGGCACGCCGGCGTCGTGGCCGCCGTCCGGGAGGCCACCGGCGACGACGACGCGCTGCTGGTCCTCTCCCCCGAGCACCTCACCGTCCAGGGCGGCCGCGAGGCCGCGGCGCGGATCGTCGGCCTGCCCGCCGCCCGCCGGCCCACCGCCGCGGTCTGCGCCAACGACCTGCTCGCCCTCGGGGTGCTGCAGGAGATGGTCCGCCAGGGCGTGCGGGTGCCCGACGACTTCGCGATCGTCGGCTACGACGACATCGACTTCGCCGCGGCCGCCGCGGTGCCGCTGACCTCGGTGCGCAAGCCGCGGGCGGCGCTCGGGTCGCGGGCCGCCGAGCTGCTGCTGGACGAGGCGCGCGGCGAGGGGCACGTGCACGTGCAGGAGGTCTTCGAGCCGACGCTCGTGGTCCGCGAGTCGAGCATGGTCTTCCGCGACAGAGAGGGGACCCCGTGAGGGTCGCGCTGTTCGCCACCTGCCTGGTGGACACGGTGGTGCCGCAGGTCGCCCTGGCCACCGCGCGGCTGCTGGAGCGGCTGGGCCACGAGGTGGTCGTGCCGCCGACGCAGGCCTGCTGCGGGCAGATGCACGTCAACACCGGCTACCGGCGCGAGGCGGTGCCGATCGTGGCCAACCACGTGCGGGCGTTCGCCGGCGCGGAGGCGGTCGTGGCGCCGTCGGGGTCGTGCGTGGCCTCGATCCACCACCAGCAGGCGGCCGTCGCCCGCCGCGCCGGCGAGGAGGGGCTGGCCGCCGAGGCCGAGGCGCTGGCCGCGCGCACGTACGAGCTGTCGCAGTTCCTCGTCGACGTGCTCGGCGTGACCGACGTCGGCGCCTACTACCCGCACCGGGTCACCTACCACCCGACCTGCCACTCGCTGCGCCTGCTGCGGGTGGGCGACCGGCCGCTGCGGCTGCTGCGCGCGGTCCGCGGGCTGGAGCTGGTGGAGCTGCCGGGCGCGGAGTCCTGCTGCGGGTTCGGCGGCACGTTCGCGGTGAAGAACGCCGACACCTCGACGGCGATGCTCACCGACAAGATGGCCGCCGTGCTCTCCACGCACGCCGAGGTGTGCACCGCCGGGGACGCGTCCTGCCTGATGCACATCGGCGGCGGGCTGTCCCGGCTGCGCTCGGGCACGCGGACGGTGCACCTGGCCGAGATCCTCGCCTCGACGGAGGAGAGCGTGAACCCGAACCAGTCCACCGCCCCCGCGGTCCCGGCCTGAGGACGGCAGAAATGGCCATTTCTGCCGCTTCCCCGGAGCCGACCCCGCTCGCGCCGGGCGCCCCCCGCTCCGGGACGACGTTCCTCGGCCTGCCGACGGCGCCGCGCGGCGTCGGCCACCTGCGCGGCACGCAGCCCTTCCCCGAGGCCGCCCGCACGGCCCTGCGCGACGGGCAGCTGCGCGCCAACCTCGGCCGCGCCACGACGACGATCCGCGGCAAGCGCGCCGCCGTCGTCTCCGAGGTGCCGCACTGGGAGCAGCTGCGCCAGGCCGGGAAGGCGCTCAAGGCCGCCACCATGGCCCGGCTCGACGAGCACCTCGAGGAGCTCGAGCGGCAGGTCACCGCGCGCGGCGGCACCGTGCACTGGGCCCGGGACGCCGCCGAGGCCAACCGCATCGTCACCGACCTGGTGCGGGCCACCGGCAGCGACGAGGTGGTCAAGGTCAAGTCGATGGCCACCCAGGAGATCGGCCTCAACGAGGCGCTGGGAGGCGCCGGCATCGAGGCGATCGAGACCGACCTGGCCGAGCTGATCGTGCAGCTCGGCGAGGACACTCCGAGCCACATCCTCGTGCCGGCGATCCACAAGAACCGCTCGGAGATCCGCGAGATCTTCAGCCGCACCATCCCCGGCGTCGACCCCGGCCTGACCGACGAGCCGCGGCAGCTGGCCATGGCCGCCCGCGCCCACCTGCGCGAGCGGTTCCTGCGGGCGCGGGTCGCGGTCAGCGGGGCCAACTTCGCCGTCGCGGAGACCGGCACGCTCGCCGTCGTCGAGAGCGAGGGCAACGGCCGGATGTGCCTGACGCTGCCGCGGACGCTGATCACCGTCATGGGCATCGAGAAGGTCGTGCCGCGCTGGGAGGACCTCGGCGTCTTCCTGCAGCTGCTGCCCCGCTCCTCCACCGGCGAGCGGATGAACCCCTACACCTCGCTGTGGGCCGGCGTGACCCCCGGCGACGGGCCGCAGGAGTTCCACCTCGTGCTGCTCGACAACGGCCGGACGGCGGTGCTCGCCGACGAGGTGGGCCGCGAGGCGCTGCACTGCATCCGCTGCTCGGCCTGCCTCAACGTCTGCCCGGTCTACGAGCGCACCGGCGGGCACGCCTACGGCTCGGTCTACCCCGGCCCGATCGGCGCGGTGCTGTCCCCGCAGCTGACCGGCGTCGAGGACAACGCCTCGCTGCCGTACGCGTCCTCGCTGTGCGGCGCCTGCTACGACGTGTGCCCGGTGGCGATCGACATCCCCTCGATCCTCGTGCACCTGCGCGCCGAGCACGTCGAGGCGCAGGAGCGGCCCACCGCCGAGGCGGTCGCCTTCCGCGGGCTGGCGCGGGTGATGAGCAACCCGCGGCTGTGGCACCTCGCCCAGCGCGCGGCCGGGCTCGGGCGGCTGCTCGCCCGGGGGAAGCCGACGCTGCCGGCCGCGCTGCCGCCCCCGGCGAGCGCCTGGACCCGCACCCGCGACCTGCCCACCCCGCCGGGGAGGACGTTCGTGCAGCAGTGGAACGAGGAGCACGGCCGGTGAGCGCGCGCGAGGAGGTGCTCGGCCGGATCCGGACGGCGCTCGGCCCGGAGCGGCCGCCGGTCGCCGTCCCGCCGGTGCCGGCGCCGCGCGAGCTGCCGGTGGCCGAGCTGCTGGACCTGCTCGCCGAGCGGGTGGAGGACTACCGCGCCACGGTGCTCCGGTGCGCGCCGGCCGACGTCCCGGCGACCGTCGTCCGCGGCCTGGACGCAGCGCTCGGCGCCGGCTGGGACCCGGCCGGTGTCGTCGTCGCCCCCGGGGTGCCGGCCGCGTGGCGGCCCGCCGGCGCGGCCGAGGACGACGGCCGGCCGGCGGTGGAGCTCGCCGCGTTCGCCGCGACGCTGACCGGCGTGGCGGCGGCGGTCGCCGAGACCGGCACGCTGGTGCTCGACGGGTCGCCGCTGTCGGGGCGGCGGGCGCTGTCGCTGCTGCCCGACGTCCTGGTCTGCGTGGTCGAGGCCGCGCAGGTGGTGCCCGACGTGCCCGACGCCCTGGCCCGGCTGGACCCGGTCGCCCCGCTGACGATGGTCAGCGGCCCGTCGGCGACCAGCGACATCGAGCTGCAGCGGGTCGAGGGCGTGCACGGACCGCGCACCCTGGTCGTCGTCCTCGCCGGCTGACCCGCCGCCCGGTCCCGTGCCCGTCCCGCGGATCGGAGGCGCCGCGACCGCTGCGGGTCCCTGAGCGGCTCACCCGGGGGCACTCCAGGCCTGGCTGCGCCACGGCGGGATCGCTAGATTGACGGCCCGTCTTCCGGCGGGAAGCGAGGTGGTCGGCGTGTTCACCGCCCGACAGGCGCAAGGCGCCGTCAGGCGGTTCGCGCCGCCGACGATCCACCGGCTCGCCTTCACCTTCATGCACCCGGCGAACCGCGGCCACCGCCTGGCGGCTGTCGGCCGGGTCGCCCGCTACGAGGTGAGGACACGGCTGCTGCGGCGTCCGTCGATCGTGCCGCTCGGTGAGCGGTCGAGGATCATCGCCTACACCGGCGAGACCAACCCGCCGCACGCCGTCCACACCAACCCGCCGAACTGGCGCGAGACGCGCACGTGGCAGCGCGTGCTCGGACCCGGGGACCTGTTCGTCGACGTCGGCGGCAACGTCGGCATCTACACGATCCTCGCGCACGACCTGGGGGCGGAGACGATCACCTTCGAGCCGGACCGGCACAACTGCGAGCGCATCCGCGAGAACCTGTCCCTCAACGACTACACCGGGGAAGTGCTGGACAAGGCTGCCGCCGACGCACCCGGCACGGTCCGCCTGACCGAGGGGCTCGACTCCTACAACCACCTGCTCGGCGACGGGGAGCCGGGTGGGGTCGAGGTGGAGGCGGTCACCGTGGACAGCGTGATCGGCGACCGCCACGTGGCCGGGCTCAAGGTCGACGTCGAGGGCGCGGAGCGCCTCGTCCTCGAAGGCGCCCGCCGCGCGCTGTCCGAGGGCCGGATCAGGCTCATCCAGGTGGAGTGGAGCGGCGACGAGGTGCAGCGCACCCTCGGGGAGTCCCGGCAGCCGCTCGAGGAGCTGCTGCGCAGCTACGGCTACCTGCTCTACCGGCCGGACGAGCTGGGCCGCCTGCACCGGATCGAGGGCGAGGTCCCGCCCGGCCGCGACGTCTTCGCCTCGCTGGTCCCACTGGAGGAAGCGGCTGCGCCGTAGCGCGGTCGCGGGCCCGCCACACGCCGGCCCTGGTCGTGCCGGACGCGCCGACGTGGCCGCGCTCGTCGCCGGCCCCGTCCTCCGACTGCGGGGAGACCCGCAGGACGGGTCCTAGTCGAGCGGCGGCGGGTAGGTCGCCCGCACCGCCTGCATGTCCAGGGCGCGGACGGTGTCCACGAGCAGGTCGACCGAGTCCGCGGGGATCCACCCGGGCTCGGCGAAGACCAGCACGCCGTCGCGGTAGACCCGCAGCGTCGGCGCCGACCGCACGCCCAGCTCGGCCGCCAGCGCGGCCTCGGCCTCGGTGTCGACGGCGGTGAAGCGCAGGTCCGGGTGCCGCGCCGCGGCCTGGTCGAACACCGCGGTGAACGCCCGGCTGGTGCCCGACCGCGACGTCCGGAAGTCGACCAGCACGATGCCCGGCGCGGACACCGTCGTCGCGAAGTCCGCCGCGCCGATGCTCGCCGTCGCCATGTCCGCCTCCCGTCCCCTCCCCCAGTGTGGCCCGGGGTCCACCGCCGCACAGCGGGTGCGACCTGCGGGTCCGCGGGTGACGGCTGCCGTACGCTCCGTACTCGGCACCCTCGCACAGGGAGCCGGGACGGAGCCGGGGTGAGCACTCACGACGGGACCGGGGACGTCGAGCGCTACCGCTACCTCGCCGAGGTCACCGAGTCCCTGACCCAGAGCCTGGACGCCGGCACCGCCGCCGACCGGCTCGCCCGCCTGGTCGTGCCCGTCCTCGCCGACTGGGCCACCGTCACCCTGCTCGCCGGCGACGGCGCCCCCGGCAGCTCCGCCCGCGCGCACCGGGACCGCGAGCGCCTCGACGACGTCGACACCTACCTCGCCGGCCGGGTCACCGCCCCGCGCGACCAGGCCGCGCTCGCCTCGGCCCTCTCGTCCGGCGAGCCCGTACAACTGGAGCGCATCGAGGCGGACCTGGGTCCGGAGTCGATGCCCGAGGGCCCGGTGCGGGCGGCCTGGGAGCGGCTGGACCCCCGGTCGAGCCTGTTCGTGCCGCTGCAGGCGCGCGGGACGGGGTTCGGCGTCCTGTCCCTCGTCCGGTGCGGCGACCGGCCGCCGGCCGGGCCCGCCGACGTCGCGCTCGCCGTCGAGGTCGCCCGCCGCGGGGCGCTCGCGCTGGACAACGCCCGGCTCTACGGCCGCCAGCTGCGGGTGGCCGAGACGCTGCAGCACAGCCTGCTCACCCCGCCGCCGCAGCCGCCCGGCCTCGAGGTCGCCGTCCGCTACCGGCCCGCGGTGTCGCAGCACCTGGTCGGCGGCGACTGGTACGACGCGTTCCCCCGTCCCGACGGGACCACGGTGCTGGTCATCGGCGACGTGGCCGGGCACGGCGTCGAGGCCGCCGCGGCGATGGCGCAGCTGCGCAGCGCGGTGCGGACCCTCGCCTACGACTCCCCCGACGGGCCGGCGCGGACGCTCGACCGCGTCGACCGGGTGCTGGCCGGCCTGCACGTCGGCACGCTGGCCACCGCGCTGGTCGCCCACCTGGCGCCCGCGCCCGGCGGCTCCGGCCGGCTGCTGCGCTGGTCGTCGGCCGGTCACCTGCCGCCGCTGGTGCTCGGTGCCGACGACGCGGTGCGGCAGCTCGACACCCCGCCCGAACGGCTGCTCGGCACCGACGAGCCGGGCCTGCGCCGCGACCACGAGGCGGCGATCGCGCCCGGCGAGACGCTGCTGCTGCTCACCGACGGGCTGGTCGAGGTCGGCCGGCAGGGCATCGACGAGGGGCTCGCCGCCGCCGCCGAGGCGCTGTCCGGGCTGTCCGGGCTGACCGCGGACGCCCTCTGCGACCGGCTGCTCACCCGCGCCCTGCCCGGCCGCTCCGACGACGACGTCGCCGTGCTCGCCGTCCGCGTCCTGCCGGACTGACGCCGCCCGACGTCCCTCGGGTGGTCGGCGGTCGGGGTCACCGGCCCGCGGTGTCCCCGGCAGCCGACCACCCGACGCCGGATGTCGACCTGGTGTCGCCTCGCGCCGCGGGAGACGACACCAGGTCGACGTCGGGCGGCGTCAGCCCCAGAACGCGCGGACCTCGTCGGCGACCCGCGCGGCCTGGGCGCGGCCGGCGCGGGCGCAGGGCTCCCGGGTGGCGGGGTCGAGCGGGTTGGTGCCGAAGGCGCGCACCGCGTCCTCGTCGGCGAGCACCAGGCACGCCTTCCCCTCGCGGCGCAGCGCCGCCAGCTCGTCGTCCAGCGACGGGCCCAGCGGGCTGCCGGCGATCCCCGCCATCGGCGCGACGACGAGCACCGTGGCGCAGCCGGCGGCGAGGTCGGCGTTGGTGGCCGAGCGCATCCCGCCGTCCATGAACCGCCGCTCCCCGATCGTGATCGGCGGGTAGACGCCCGGAACCGCGCAGGACGCGGCGACGGCGTCGAGCAGCGGGAACCCGGTGTCGCGGTCGACGGCGAGGAACTCCCCGTCCGCGGTGTCGACGGCGGTCACCACCAGCCGCTGCGCGGGCCACTCCGGGGACCCGATCCGCGCGCCGATGACCGCGCGCCGCTCGGACTCGGGCATGGTCTGCGCGCGCAGCGCGAGCCCGCCGATCCGGGCGCGCGCGTCCTGCTCGCCGGTCGCACCGGCCAGCGCGGCGGCGAACGAGGCGAGGAAGGCCGCGCCGTCGAACTCCACCGCCCGCTCGGTCGCCGGTACCGGCCCGAGCTGCGCGGCGTAGAGCTCCTCGAGGTCGTGACCGGTGCGCAGCAGCGTGCCGACGATCGAGCCGGCCGAGGTGCCCACCACCAGGTCGGCGTCCCGGACGTCGACCCCGGCGTCGGCCAGCCCGGACAGCAGCCCGATCTCCCAGGCGATCCCGGCGATGCCACCGCCGCCGAGGACCAGTGCCCTGCTGACCGTGGAACCGCCCACCTCAGGACTCCGGGGCGAGGAACGGGAGGACGTCGGCGACGTCCCCGGGCCAGGTGGACTGCACGGACAGCGGGGTGGCGGACATGGGCGCCAGTCTGCGGGACCCGGCGACGCCGTCGGGGTGCGGGCCGCCCCACCGAGGTGCACGCGGGGCCTGGACGCGATACGCAGGGCACATGAGCGCGGGGGCCGAACAGCTGCGGGCGGGGGCCCGGCGGGCGTGGGCGGCGCTGCGGCCGGTCCTCGCGGACGAGGCGGTCGCCGTCCTGGGCGAGGCGGAGGCCGACGCCTTCCTCGCCCGCGCCGACCTGGCGCTGTACGACGTCCACGAGCCGCTGGCGATCCTCTACGGGGACGCCGCCGACGACCTGTTCGCCCGCGGGCTGCGCGCCGCGCTCGCCGCGGCGGCCGAGCGGCCGGAGCCGCTGCGGCGGATCGACCGGCGGCGGGAGATCGACCCGGCGTGGTTCCAGCGGGCCCGGGTGCAGGGCTACGTCTGCTACGTCGACCGGTTCTGCGGCACGCTCGCCGAGCTGCCCGGCCGGCTCGGCCACCTCGCCGAACTGGGCACCACCTACCTGCACCTCATGCCGCTGCTGCGACCGCGCGAGGGCGAGAACGACGGCGGCTACGCGGTGGCCGACTACCGCGCCGTCGACCCGCGGCTGGGCACCATGGCCGACCTCGAGGCGGTGGCCGCGGCGCTGCACGAGCGGGAGATGGCGCTGTGCATCGACCTCGTGCTCAACCACACCGCCCGCGAGCACCCCTGGGCGCAGGGCTGGCTGGCCGGCGACCCCGCGTACGCCGGCTTCTACACCGCCTTCCCCGACCGGGAGGTGCCCGACGCCTACGACGCGACGATCCCGGAGGTCTTCCCCGACCGGGCGCCGGGCTCGTTCAGCTGGGTGCCCGAGGCGCGCGGCGGCGCCGGCGGCTGGGTGTGGACGACGTTCTGGCCGTACCAGTGGGACCTCGACTACACCAACCCCGAGGTGACGCTGGCGATGGCCGGCGAGATCGCCTGGCTGGCCAACCGCGGCGTCGACGTCTTCCGCATGGACGCCGTCCCGTTCATGTGGAAGCGGCTGGGCACCAGCTGCCAGAACCAGCCCGAGGGGCACACCCTCCTGCAGCTGCTGCACGCGCTGACCCGGCTGGCCGCGCCGGGCGTGGTGTTCAAGGCCGAGGCGATCGTCTCCCCCGATGACCTGGTCGCCTACCTCGGCGGCCACGACCGCTACCGGCCCGAGTGCGAGCTGGCCTACCACAACTCCCTCATGGTGCTGCTGTGGAGCAGCCTGGCCACCCAGGACGTCCGGCTGGCCCGGCAGGCCCTGCGCCGGATGCGGCCGATCCCGCCCACCGCCACCTGGTGCACCTACGTCCGCGGCCACGACGACATCGGCTGGGCGGTCACCGACGAGGACGCCGCCGCGGTCGGGCTCGACGGGTTCGCCCACCGCCGGTTCCTCAACGACTTCTACGCCGGCCGCTTCCCCGGCTCGTTCGCCCGCGGCGCGCTGTTCCAGGAGAACGAGGCCACCGGCGACGCACGGATCTCGGGGTCGGCGGCGTCCCTGTGCGGCATCGAGGACGCCCTCGACCGCGACGACCCGGTCGCCCTCGACGCCGGGGTGCGCCGGCTGCTGCTGCTCTACTCGGTCGCCTACGCCTTCGGCGGCGTCCCGCTGCTCTACATGGGCGACGAGCTCGCGCAGCGCAACGACGCCTCCTACCTGGCCGAGCCCGAGCGGGCGCCGGACAACCGCTGGATGCACCGCCCGCCCATGGACTGGGCGGCCGCGGCCCGCCGCGGCGACCCCACCACGGTGGAGGGCCGGGTGTGGGCCGGGATCCGCCGGCTCGGGGAGGTGCGCCGGTCGCTGCTCGCGCTGCGCGGCGGGGTGGAGTCGACGGTGGTCGACGTCGGCAACGACGCGGTGCTGGTCTGGCGGCGCAAGCACCCGCGCAGCGGCGCGTTCGTCGGGGTCGCCAACTTCTCGCCGCACCCGCAGCGGGTCGACGCCGACACCGTCACCGGGTTCGGCGCGTTCGCGCAGGTGCACGGCAGCGACGGTCCCCTGCCGGTCCGGGACGGCCTGCTGCTGGTCCCCGGCCTCGGCCACGCCTGGTTCGCCGAGCCGTGACCGGTGCGGACGACGTCAGCCGCGGAGGAACTCCCCGACCAGCGGCGCCAGGACCTCCGGCGCGACGACGTGGCCGGAGCCGGGGAGCACCCGCAGCGTGCCCGCCGGGAGGAGGTCCGCCACCTGCCGGGCCACCTCCTGCATGAACGGCGGGCTGTCGCCGCCGACCAGCACGAGGCCGGGCCGCGCCGCGCGGCGGGCGACGTCCTCGGGCACCGCGCCGCCGGTCTCGACGGAGCCGAGCACCGCGATCTCGTACGCCAGTGTCGGGGCGAGCGCGACCAGCTCCGCCCACCGCGGCGTCGCCCGCACCGCGTCGACCACCTCCCCGGGCATGCCGGTGCCGCGGCACCACCGGTCCACCGCCTCGTCCCGCTCTCCGTCGGCCAGCAGGTCCAGGATCCCGGCCGCGAAGGCGCGGCTCTCGTCCCGGAAGGCGGGATCGTCGGGGGCGAACGGCGGGTCGTGGAGGACGAACCGGTCCACCGGCAGGCCCGCGGCGACGGCGCGCAGCACCAAGGCGGCGCCGGAGGAGTGCCCGTACAGGGACGCGCGCCCGCCGACCGCGTCGAGCAGCGCGGCGAGGTCCTCGACCTCCCGCTCGACCGCGTACGGCAGGGTGTCCCCGCTGTCGCCGCGGCCGCGCCGGTCGTAGGTCACGGCCGTGGCGTGCTCGCCCAGCGCCCGGGCGGTGGGGCGCATCAGCGCGCGGTCGCAGGTGGCGCCGCACACCGTCACCAGCGGCGGCCCGGAGCCCCACACCTCGTAGGCGACGGGCGTCCCGTCCGCCGAGCGGACCGTCTCGTACGTCATGCCGGGGAGACCGGCCGACGGCGCACCACTCATCGGCACCGCTGACCGGCACGACACGGAGGAGGACACGTGGCACGGATGGACCTGAGGGTGCGGCTGCTCGGCCGGCTGGCCGCGCGGGCGTCGATCACGCGGATGGACGACGAGCGGCTGCGGAAGGCGCAGCAGCGGCGCGTGCCGCACAACCGGGTCACCGACCTGCTGCTCGGCGGCGTCGCCCCGGGGGTGCGGCTCGCCGACGGGACCGCGCGCGGCGAGGTCGGCAAGGTGCCGGTGCGCACGTACCGGCCGGAGTGGGCGACCGGCCCGCTGCCGCTGGTCGTCAACTTCCACGGCGGCGGCTGGGCGCTCGGGAACCTCGACTCCGCGGACTGGCTCTGCAGCTCGGTGTCGGCCACCGTCGGCGCCGTCGTCGTCTCGGTGGAGTACCGGCTCGCCCCGGGGCACCGCTGGCCGGCCGCGGCCGAGGACTGCCACGCCGCCCTGGCCGACGTCGTGGAGCGGGCCGCCGAGTTCGGCGCCGACCCCGAGCGGGTCGCGGTCATGGGCGACAGCGCCGGCGGCAACCTGGCCGCCGTCGTCTGCCTGATGGCCCGCGAGCGCTCCGGCCCGCGGATCGCCCACCAGGGGCTGGTCTACCCCTCGGTCGACCTGACGATGAGCAGCCCGTCGATCGACGAGAACGCGCACGCGCCGATCCTCACCAGGGCCGACTGCCTCGCCTTCCGCGACCACTACCTCGGCGACCGCGACCCGCACCACCCGCACGCCTCGCCGCTGCACGCCACCGACCACGCGGGCCTCCCGCCGGCGCTGGTGCAGGTGGCCGAGCACGACCCCATCCGCGACGACGGCGTGCGCTACGCCGCGGCGCTCCGGGACGCGGGCGTGCCCGTCCGGCTGACCGAGTACGTCGGCATGCCGCACGGGTTCCTCGCCTTCCCGCGGCTGTGCCGGTCGGCGCCGCAGGCGCTGGCGGAGCTGTGCGCGGAGCAGGCGGCGGTGTTCAGCCGCTGACCACCCCCTCCGGGTGATGGACCCGCGGGCCGGACCGGTCGATGCAGTGGAGGAGAACCCCTTCCCGAGCACGAGGGCGGCAGCATGGTCCGGTCGACGGCGCACCCGCGCCTGGCGGCGCTCGTCGTCGTCCTCGCCGCCGCCGGGACGCTGGCCACCACGCTCCTCGGGCCGTCCGGCGCCGCACTCGCCTCCGACCTGACCCAGACGCTGGCCGCCCTCGCCGCCGGCGCCGCGGCCGCGCGGTTCGCCGTCCGCAGCACCGGGTTGCGGCTGCGGCTGGCCTGGGCGCTGCTGGCCCTGGCCTGCACCTCGTGGGGCGCGGGCCAGGCGTACTGGACCGTCCTCGCCGCCCGCGGCGAGTCGCCGTTCCCGTCGCTGGCCGACGTCGGCTTCCTCGGCTTCTGCCTGTTCGCCGTGCCGGCGCTGGTCGTGCACCCGGCCGGCGGCGGGCGGACCGGCCGCCTGCAGCGGCTCCTCGACGCGGTGATGACCACCGGCGCGGTCGGCCTGGTCAGCTGGCAGACGGCACTGGGCGCGGTGCTGCGCGACGACGCCGGCCACCCCGTCGGCGCCCGGCTGCTGCTGGCCGCCTACCCGGTCACCGACGTCGTCCTGGTCGTGCTGGCCGTCCTGCTGGTCACCCGCACCCGCGGCGACCGCCGCCCGCTGAACCTGGTCGCGGCCGGCGTCAGCGCCCTGGCCGTCGCCGACAGCGCCTTCACCTACCTGTCGGCCACCGGCACCTACGACGGCGGGACCGCCGACGTCGGCTGGACGGCCGCGTTCGCCCTGCTCGCCGTGGCCGGGCTGTGCCGCACCGGCGGCGCGGGCGCCGGGCCCGACGGCCGCACCGGCGGCGTCCGCGGCACCGGCACCGCGGCGTCGCTGCTGCCGTACGTCCCGGTCGTGGCCGCGCTGGCCACCGCCCTGCTGCGCAGCCTCGCCGGCACGCCGCTGTCCCCCGGCGAGATGCTGGCCGCCACCGTGGTGATCGCCGCGCTCATGGTCCGGCAGTACGTGACCGTGCGGGAGAACGCGCGGCTCGCGGCCGACCTCGCCGCCCGCGAGGCGCAGCTGCGGCACCTGGCCTTCTCCGACCCGCTGACTGGGCTGGCGAACCGGTCGCTGTTCCTCGACCGGCTCGGGCACGCCCTGGCCCTGCACGCCCGGGACATGCGGCCGGTCGCCGTCGTCTTCCTCGACCTCGACGACTTCAAGGCGGTCAACGACACCCTCGGCCACGCCGCCGGTGACGAGCTGCTGCTGCGGGTCGCCGAGCGGCTCACCGGCGCGCTGCGCGGCGGCGACACGGTGGCCCGGCTCGGCGGCGACGAGTTCGCCGCGCTGCTCGAGGACGGCGGCGACCCGCTGGAGGCCGCCGCCCGCCTCACGGCGGCGATGGCCGTGCCGTTCGCCGTCGCCGGCCGCACCCGCGCCGTCGGCGCCAGCACCGGCGTGGTGGCGCTGGCTGCCGGCGACGCCGCGGTGGGCGCCGACGAGCTCATGGCCCGCGCCGACGCGGCGATGTACGCCGCCAAGCGCGCGGGCAAGGGCCGCGTCGTCCACCACGGCGCCCCGGCCTAGGCCCGCCCTCCCGGCTGCGGCTCCGCCACTGCCGTCAGGGTCCCCCGGCGGCTGCTCGGATCGTCGCGCGCTCCGAGAGCCCATGGCCCCTGTCGGTCCCCGGCCCCCGGGAGGACCGTCGCGTCGGGCGGCACGACCCAGGGGGCGATCGCTGTGCCACGGAGAGACGGACGAGCGGTCGTCATCGGGGCGAGCATGAGCGGGCTCCTGACCGCCAGGGTGCTCACCGAGGCGTTCGACCGGGTGACGGTGGTCGACCGGGACGTGCTGCCCGGCGAGCCTGCCGCACGGCGCGGCGTACCCCAGGGACGGCATCCCCACGGGCTGCTCGCCCGCGGCCGGGAGGTGCTGGAGGAGTTCTTCCCCGGCCTCACCCAGGACCTGGTGCGGCACGGAGCCGAGATCGGCGACATGCAGCGCGACGCCCGCTGGTACAACGACGGGCACCTGCTGTGCCGGTCCCCGATCGGGATGCAGGGCCTCGCCATGAGCCGACCGCTGGTGGAGGACCGGGTCCGGGCCCGCGTCCTGGACCTCCCCGGGGTCGAGGTGCTCGCACCGGCGCAACTCCTCGACCTGACAGCGGTCGACGGGCGGGTGTCCGGGGTGCGGGTGCGTCGCTCCGATCCCGTCGCCAGGAGCACGGAGGAGGAGTCACTCCCCGCTGACCTGGTGGTCGATGCGACCGGGCGCGGATCGCACACCCCGTCCTGGCTCGAGTCGCACGGCTTCGGCCGGCCGCCGGAGTCCCGGATCGACGTGGACGTCCGCTACACGACCTGGGTGGTCCCCCGGTACGACGACGACCTCGACGGCGACCGCGTCTGCCTCATCGGGGCCACCACCGCAGTCCCCCGGTTCGGCGCCGCCCTGGCGGTGGAGGGGGGACGCTGGATCGTCAGCGCGGGTGCCTACCGACCCGACGCCGCGCCGACGGACCTGGCGGGTTTCCGGACCTTCGCGGCCCGCCTGCCCGCACCGGAGGTCGCCCAGCTCATGGCGGACCGGGAACCGATCGAGGGCCCGCACGTGTACCACTTCGTCGGGAGCACGCGACGGCACTACGAGCGGTTGACCCGGTTCCCGGAGGGCCTGCTGGTCACCGGTGACGCCTTGAGCAGCTTCAACCCGGTCTACGGCCAGGGCATGACGGTGGCGGCCATGGAGGCCCTCGCCCTGCGGCAGCTGCTCGCTGCCGGCGTCGACGACCTCGCCCGGCAGTTCTTCCGTCGCGCCGCGCGTCTCGTCGACGTTCCGTGGGACATCGCCGCCGGCAGTGACCTGCGGCAGCCCTCGGTCCTCGGACGGCGTTCGGCGCGAGTGCGCGTGGTCAACGCCTACGTCGCACGGGTCCAGGCCGCTGCTGCGGTCGACGCCGGGGTGGGCTCGGCGTTCCTCCGGGTGGCCAACCTGATCGACCGGCCCGAGTCGTTGCTGCGACCGCGGCTCGCGGCCAGGGTGCTCCTGGCGCAGCGGCGCGCCGTCCAGGGCGCTGCACCCGTCGCCGACCGGCCGAGACCCGTCGTCGAGGTGCCCCGGCCACGTGAGGTGCCGGCGGGCGGGTCCGCCGAGGCCGGGGACGGAACCGCGCGTCCTGTCCGCGGCCAGGCCTGATCCCGGCGGCGAGCTCCCTGTCCCGTCGATCGCGGGCCCGCCCCGGGCCACCCGTCCCTCAGTGGTCGCTGCAGCAGGCCCGCGGGGTCGGCGACTCGAACGGGCAGACCTCGCGGTCGTCCCACGCGTTCACGGTCAGCACGAGGACGCCGTCGCGGTACTCCGGGCGCACGTGCCCGCGGGTGCGCAGCACCAGGCCCGGGGCGTCGGCCACGCCGAGCAGGTCGACCGCCTCGATCGCGCACCGCGCGGTCAGCTCGGCCAGCGGGAACCGGTCGGGCAGGTCCTCCTGGCCGGGGAAGCGGACCAGCCGCCCGGAGGCCCGGTCCCGGTGCGCCCGGGCGACACCGGCCGCGTGGTGACCGCCCTCGGCCGACCGGACGACGTGCGTGGCGACCTCCGTGGCGCCGACCCGCCGGCCGAGGTCGAGCAGCCGGTGCTCCAGCTCGGCCGGCGGGCTCCACGAGCTGCCGGTGTCGCCGCAGAGCGCGACCCAGCAGTCGCCGGAGGAGGACTCAGCCAACGGTGACGAACACCGGGTTCGAGTAGAACCACAGGTCGGTCCACGGGTCGCTGTTGCCGACCGGGTCCTGCCGCGGCTCGATGCTGCCGGGGGCGCTCACGTTGCCGTCGGTCCCCCGCAGCCGCAGGTAGAACGACCGGTCGACGCGGCGGATCACGTGGTTGATGACGACCTGGCCGTTGCCGCGGACCTCGAAGGACTCCGCGACGCGGGTCTCCGGGGCCGCCTGGGTGTCCCGGTCGGCGGCCGGGCCGGTGACCGGCCCGGTGATCAGGTCGACGCGGCGCAGCTGCGGCACGTCGCCGTGGGCGTTGGGCTGCCGCCGCTGGGTGATGCGGATCTGCACGTGCACGTTCTCGCCGCGGCCCACCCGCACCTGCTCGCCGAGGGTCCCCGGCGCGTTGCCGCCGCCGTCGCCCCGGACGGTGACCTCCAGGCCGTCGATCAGGTCGCCGTGGACGACGAACGCCCGCCCGGCCCGCAGGCCGTCCATGACGGCGCCGTAGTCGCGGGCGGTCGAGCCCACCCAGGTGCGCGAGTAGTAGCCGGGGAAGTAGTCGCCGCGGTCGACCTGCGGGGTGCCGCTGTCGACCGGGTCGCCGTACCGGCCGTTGGCGGTGAACCAGGCGCTGCTGTCCTGGCCGGCGGGCCGGACCAGCCGGTCGAGGTGGACGGAGTGCGAGTCGGAGTTGGCGGTGATCCACCACGGCCGGCCCTCGGCCAGCAGCGAGTCCCAGACCCCGCCGACCTTCGCCGTCATCCAGTCGAACCCGCCGAACGTCCGGTAGGACTCGGGCGGGTAGCCCGGCCAGCTGTTGGCGTTCGGGGAGTTGCCGTAGAAGCCGCGCGCGTCACCCGGGCCCTGCGGGGTGGGGATGCCGGCGGCCTGGTGCCCGGGCGCGCCCTCGAAGCCGATCGCCACCCGCGGGTCGGCGTCGCGCCAGGCGCGGATCTCGTGCGGCGAGTCCAGGCCGTTGCGGGCCGGGTGGTTGGCGAGGAACAGCGCGTTCGGGGTGCGGCCGGCGAGCATCTGCTGCCCCAGCCACCGGATGCCGGCGACGGCCTGCGCCTCGTTGGCCGGCGAGCTGGCGGAGGTGCCCCGGACCGCGCCGTCGAACTGGCTCTCGAACTCCTTGAGCACGGTGACCTCGTGGTCGCCCGGGGCGACGAAGACGGTGCCGTGCTCGGCGGCCGGGATGTTCCACTCCAGGCCCTGGAACACCAGCACGTCCCGGTAGGCCGTCCGGGCGGCGCGGACGTCGGGGTTGACCAGGTCGACGCCCAGGCGCGCGTGGGTGGCGGACCCGTGGTCGGTGATGACCAGCCAGTTCACGCCGTTGCGGCGGGCCTGCTCCACCTGGTCCCGCACGGTGTAGAGGCCGTCGGAGCTGTACTGCGTGTGGATGTGGTGGTCGCCGTTGAGCCAGGTGTACCCGCCGGCACTGCCGCTGCCCGCGCGGGGGGCGGCCTGCGCGGTCCGCGGCGCACCGGCCACCGTCGCGCCGACCGCCAGGCCGAGGACCCCGGCCGCCTGCAGGAACCGCCGGCGCGAGAGGTCGCCGGGCGAGAGGTCCTGGTCGGGGACCGAGACGTCGCTGTAGGGCGTCCAGGCGGCGGGCTCGTGCTCGTGGTCGTGGCCGTGGTCGTGGTGGTGGTGCGGACCGGACACGTCTCTCCTCGGGGAGCGGCGACAGGAGGGCCGGCCGCGGGGAGCGGTCCGGCCCCGACCCATACTCAGGACCGAGGTGACCGACGGGTGGCCTGCCGGTGACACACCGTGGTGTCCGGCGTGACGTCTGCGCGCCGTCTGCGGGACGTGCGCGGGGATGCCAGGGTGGACGGGTGACCGACGTCCAGCACCGCGACGGCCGCCGCACGGCCGCCGTCCGCACCTACCAGGGGCACGGCATCCACGCGGCCCCCGGCGTGCACGAGTACGCCGCGGGCCTGGCCCGGACGCTGCTCCCCGACGGCGGGCGGGTGCTCGAGGTCGGCTCCGGCTGCGGCGCGCTGGCGCTGCGGCTGCGCGACGCGGGCGTCGACGTCGTCCCCACCGACCTCGACCCGCCGCACGACTGGATCGCCCGGCTCGACCTCGACGACCCGGACTGGACCGAGGAGACCCGCGGCCCGTTCGACCTGGTCGTGTGCGTGGAGACGCTCGAGCACGTGGAGAACCCGCGGCAGGTGCTGCGCTCGATCCGGGCCCTGCTGCGCCCCGGCGGCCGGCTGCTGGTGAGCACGCCGAACGTCACGCACCCGCACTCCCGGCTGCTCACCCTGCTGCGCGGGGCGCCGTACATCTTCGGCCCGAGCCACTACCACTCCCCCGGCCACATCACCCTGCTGCCGGACTGGATACTCACCGAGCACGTGCGGCTGGCCGGGTTCGACCGGATCGAGGTCACCACCGCCGGCGACACCCTCTACACCGGGCCGATGCGGCTGGCCTACCGCGTGGAGATGGCGGTGCTGCGGCTGCTCGGCATCCGGCAGCGGGCCACCTCCGGCGACGGCGTCTGCACCTTCGTCACCGCCACCGCCGTCTAGCGGCCGGGAGCGTGTGCGCCGACGCCGCGTCCCGGCGCACGGAACACGGCGTCAGCGCACCCTGTCCCGGTCCCCGACACCCGCGCCCCGGAGGTCTCCCGTGTCCCTGGTGACGGTGCTGGCGACCGGCGGCACGATCGCGACCCGGGCCGACGCGAGCGGGGTGTCGACGGCACAGGACAGCGGGGCGGACCTGGTCGCCCGGCTGGCCGGGGACCTCGGCACCCGCCTGCGCGTCCGGGACGTGCTGCGGGTCGGCAGCTACCTCATGACGCTCGAGCGCATGCACGCCGTCGCGTCCGCGGTGGCCGGCGAGCTGGCCGACCCGGAGGTCGACGGGGTCGTCGTCACGCACGGCACGGACACGACCGAGGAGACGGCGTTCTTCCTCGACCTCGTCCACCGCGATCCCCGGCCGGTCGTGCTCACCGGCGCCCAGCGGCCGGCGGACGCTCCTGACAGCGACGGGCCGCGCAACCTCGCCGACGCGGTCACCGTCGCCGCGAGCCCGGCCGCCCGGGACCAGGGCGCCCTGATCGCCTTCGGCGGGCGGGTGTTCCCGGCACGGGGCACGCGCAAGGGCCACACGCTGGCGGCCGACACCTTCACCGCGCCGGACGCGGGTCCGCTGGGATGGGTCCGGGACGGCGCCCTCCTCCTCGAGCGCTCGGCCCGCCGCCCCGCTCCCCTCGACCTCGCCCGCGTCGACCCGGCGGGTGTCCGCGTCGACGTCGTCGCCTGCCACCCGGACGCCGACGCCACGGCGCTGCACGCGTTCGCGGCGGCCGGCGCCCGGGGGATCGTCCTGGAGGCCACCGGCGCCGGCAACGCCAACCCCGTCGTCTGCCGGGCCGTCCGCGAGCTCACCGACGCCGGCGTCGTCGTGGTCACCTCGACCCGGGTGGCGGCCGGCCCGGTCGCCGCCCTCTACGGCGACGGCGGCGGCACCGACCTGCTCGCCGCCGGGGCGCTCCCCGCAGGCCTGCTGCGCCCCTCCCAGGCGAGGGTGCTGCTGGCCGTCCTGCTGGGGCTGGACCGGGACCCGGACGCCGTCCGCGCCGGCTGGCGGGCCCGGACCGGCGGCTGACCGGCACCGGCCGGCAGGAACGACCCGGCCGCAGGTGGCGGCCCGGGGGACCCGAGAGGAGAGGTCATGCCCAAGGAGATCCTCTGCGCGTTCGGCGTCGACGTCGACGCGGTGGGCGGCTGGCTGGGTTCCTACGGCGGCGAGGACTCGCCGGACGACATCTCGCGCGGCGTCTTCGCCGGCGAGGTCGGCGTCCCGCGCATGCTCGAGCTGTTCCGCCGCAACGGGATGCCGAGCACGTGGTTCTGGCCGGGGCACTCCATCGAGACGTTCCCCGAGCAGTTCGACGCCTGCGTGGCCGCCGGGCACGAGATCGGCGTCCACGGCTACAGCCACGAGAACCCCATCGCCATGAGCCGCGAGCAGGAGTCCGCGGTGCTCGACCGCTGCATCGAGCTGATCGAGGAACGGGCCGGCCGCCGTCCCACCGGCTACGTCGCCCCGTGGTGGGAGTTCTCCCCCGTCACCAACGAGCTGCTGCTCGAGCGCGGCATCAAGTACGACCACTCGCTGATGCACCGGGACTTCGAGCCCTACTACGTCCGGGTCGGCGACAGCTGGACGAAGATCGACTACTCGCAGCCGGCCGACACCTGGATGAAGCCGCTCGTCCGGGGCCGGGAGACCGACCTCGTCGAGATCCCGGCGAACTGGTACCTCGACGACCTCCCGCCGATGATGTTCGTCAAGGCCAGCCCGAACAGCCACGGGTTCGTCAGCCCCCGCCACCTCGGGGAGATGTGGCAGGACCAGTTCGACTGGGTCCACCGGGAGATGGACTACGCGGTGGTCACCTTCACCGTGCACCCCGACGTGTCCGGCCGGCCGCAGGTGCTCCTCATGCTCGAGCGCCTCATCGAGCACGTCAACGGCCACGAGGGCGTCCGCTGGACGACCTTCGACCAGATCGCCGACGACTTCGTGGCGCGCCGACCCCGCCCGGCCTGACGGCCGGCTCCCCCACCCGCCGCCGGCGGGCGCCGAGCGCCCGCCGGCCGACCGGAGGTCCCCAGGTGTGCGGTGCGTGCGGTGCCGGCCCGGCCGAGGACTGGGCCTCCCCCGTCCTCGGCTCCTCCGCGGCGCGGTCGGCGGTGGCCGCGGTGGTCGGGGCCGCCGCTCCCCGCGGCGTCCGCGTGCGGCCGGTCCCCGGTGGGTGGACGGTCGCCCGTCCCACCGGCGGGACCACCGTGGCCGGCACGGTCACCCGGCTGGTCGAGGCCGTCGCGGCCGATCCCGGCGCGGAGGTCGACCTGCCGCCCGCGCCCGGCGACCACCTGCCGACGCACGGGCGCCGTCCGGTGACTCTGGTGCACGGCGACACCGTCCCCGGCGCGGTCGACACCGCGGACGCGGACTGGCC
Organism: Geodermatophilus sp. SYSU D00684; assembly: GCF_054050455.1. Taxonomy (NCBI): domain Bacteria; kingdom Bacillati; phylum Actinomycetota; class Actinomycetes; order Geodermatophilales; family Geodermatophilaceae; genus Geodermatophilus; species Geodermatophilus sp. SYSU D00684. The sequence goes on from NZ_JBJGZI010000021.1 coordinate 44,198, forward strand.
GCACCGGGTGACCGGAGCCGGGACCGCGGTCGTGCTGACCGCCCGCGAGCGACCGGAGGAGGTGCTGGACCTGCTCCTGGCCGACCCCCTCCGCCGCTCCGTCCGGGTCACCCGCCTGGTGAGCGCCACGCTCCCGGGGTGGCGCGGCCCGGCCGCCCGGCTCCCCGGGATCCCCGCGGCGGTCCCCCGCGACCGGGTGCCCGCGCTCACCGCCCTGGTCGCCGTGCGGCTGGCCGGCCGCGGGCCGCACGAGCGGACCCGCACCCGGGTGGCGGTCGACGGGACACGACTGACCCTCGACGCCCTCGGCCCGCGGGTGCTCGCCCTCCACGGCGAGGGGTGACCGGGGCGGCCGGCCCGGGTCACCCCGCCGCCGTCAGATGGGGAACTCGACCCCCTGGGCGAGCGGCAGCTCACCGGAGAAGTTGATCGTGTTGGTGGCGCGGCGCATGTAGCCCTTCCACGCGTCCGAGCCGGACTCGCGGCCGCCGCCGGTGTGCTTCTCCCCGCCGAACGCGCCGCCGATCTCCGCACCGGAGGTGCCGATGTTGACGTTGGCGATGCCGCAGTCGGAGCCGTCGGCGGCGAGGAAGCGCTCGGCCTCGGCCTGGTCGGAGGTGAAGATGCTCGACGACAGCCCCTGCGGGACGTCGTTGTTGAGCGCCACCGCCTCCTCCAGCGTGCGGTAGGGCAGCACGTAGAGGATCGGCGCGAACGTCTCCTGCCGGACGATGTCGGTCTGCCCGGGCATCCGGACCAGCGCGGGCTCGGCGTAGTACGCGTCCGGTGCCTCGTCGGCCAGCCGCCGTCCCCCGCCGGCCAGCACCTCCCCGCCCTGCTGCCGGGCGGCCTCGAGCGCGTCCTGCATCGCCTTGAACGCGGCGTCGTGGATCAGCGGCCCGACCAGCGTGCCCGGCTCCAGCGGCGACCCGATCGGCAGCCGGCGGTAGGCGGCCGCGACCCGCTCGGTGAGGGCGTCGACCACGTCGACGTGCGCGATCAGCCGGCGCATCGTGGTGCAGCGCTGCCCGGCGGTGCCGGCGGCGGAGAAGACGATCCCGCGGGTGGCGAGGTCGAGGTCGGCCGACGGCGTGACGATCGCGGCGTTGTTGCCGCCGAGCTCCAGCAGCGACCGGCCGAAGCGGTCGGCCACCCGCGGCCCGACCAGCCGGCCCATCCGCGTCGACCCGGTCGCCGACAGCAGCGCCACCCCCGGCGACTCGACGAGCGCCTCGCCGACGTCGGCACCGCCGAGCACGACCTGGCTCAGGCCCTCCGGCGCGCCGGTCTCCGCGATCGCCCGGTCCAGCAGCGCCGCGGAGGCCAGCGCGGACAGCGGCGCGAGCTCCGAGGGCTTCCAGACGACGGGGTCGCCGCAGACCAGCGCGAGCGCGGTGTTCCACGACCAGACGGCGACCGGGAAGTTGAACGCGCTGATGACGCCGACGACGCCGAGCGGGTGCCAGGTCTCCATCAGCCGGTGGCCGGGGCGCTCGGAGCTGATCGTGCGGCCGTACAGCTGCCGGGAGAGGCCGACGGCGAACTCGCAGATGTCGATCATCTCCTGGACCTCGCCGGCCGCCTCGGAGGTGATCTTCCCGACCTCGACGCCGACCAGCGTGGCGAGGTCGGCCTTGTGCTCGCGCAGCAGCTCGCCGAACCGGCGGACCAGCGCGCCGCGCACCGGCGCCGGGACCGTCCGCCAGGTGCGGAACGCCTCGCTCGCGCGCTCGACGGCGGCCGCGACGTCGGCCGCGGTGTCCCGGCGCAGCGCGGCGACCCGCTGCCCGTTCACCGGGGAGGTCACCGGGAAGTCGCCCGCGATCGCGTCGAGGTCGACGCCGCAGCGGCCGGCGGCGTCGGCCGCCAGGCGCGCGAGGTCCTCGGCGGTGGGCAGGGTGGTCACAGGGGGCACTCCTCGGGTCGAAGGACGGTGTTCGAGTTGGTCCGGCCCCTCTGCAGGGTCCCGCCGCGAGCGGTGGGGGGCAGAGGGGCCCTTACACGATGTTCAGTTCGGGGCGGACGCCGGCGCCGGCGAACCGGCGGACGTCGAACCCGGAGACGTCGACGAACGGCTGCGCGCCGACGTACAGGTCACGCACCACCTCCCCGACCGCCGGCCCCATGAGGAAGCCGTGGCCGGAGAAGCCGGTGGCGTACAGGAACCCCTCGATGTCGGCGGCGCGGCCGATGAGGGCGTTGTGGTCCGGCGTCATCTCGTACAGGCCCGCCCAGCCGCTGGCGACGCCGACGCCGGCCAGCGCGGGCGCCCGCCGCTCGATCGCCGCGCCCAGCCGCGGCAGCCAGGCGTCGGAGCGGGTGAGCCGGAAACCGGGGGTCTCGTCGGGGTCGGACATGCCCAGGAGCAGGCCCTCGCCCTCCCGGTGGAAGTAGAACGAGGTGCCGAAGTCGATGGTGAACGGCGTGTGCGGGTCCAGACCGGGCACCGGCTCGGTGACCAGGATCTGCCGGCGCAGCGGGCTCACCGGCAGGTCGACGCCGGCCCACGCGCCGACCTGCGCCGACCACGGGCCGGCCGCGCAGACCACGGCCTTGGTCTCGATCGTGCCCGCCGCCGTGGCGACCGCGGCGACCCGCCCGTCGCGGACGTCGATCCCGGTCGCCGGGCAGTGCGGCAGCACGGTGACCCCGGCCCGCCGCGCGGCGGAGGCGTAGCCGAGCACGACCGACTCGGGCGTGCAGTGCCCGTCGGTGGGCGACCACGCGGCGGCCAGCAGCCCGTCCGGGTCGACCATCGGGGACAGCCGCACCGCCTCGGCGACGTCGACCATCCGGCTGGGCACGCCGAGGTCGTTCTGCAGCGCGACCGCCGCCTCGAAGTCCGCGACGGCCGCGGCGTCGTCCAGGAGGAACAGGTAGCCGACGGGGGCGAAGTCGATCTCCTGGCCGAAGCGGGCCGGGAAGTCGCGGAAGGTCTCCAGGCTCCGGGCGCCGAGGGCGACGTTCACCGGGTCGGAGAACATCGCCCGCACGCCCCCGGCGGCCCGGCAGGTGGAGCCCGACCCGAGGGCGTCCCGCTCGAGCAGGACGACGTCGGGCACCCCGGCCAGGGCGAGCTCGTAGGCCGTGGCCAGCCCGACGACCCCGCCGCCGACGACGACGACCGAGGCCGAGCGGGGCAGCTGCCGGGTCATGGGACCTCCTGCTCAGGACGGGACGGGATCCCCATCCTGGGCCCTGGACGCCCCCGGCACCACGACCCGGCCGCCGCGTGGCCCGATCAGGCGGGCCGCACCCCGAACGTCTCGGCCAGCCGCTGGATCTTGCGGGCCCGGCCCAGCCGGGGCAGGTCGCTGCCGTCGCGGATGACCTGGCCGCGGGCCTCGAAGTCGGCGAGGAAGTCCAGCGCCCACGCGACGTCGGACGGCGCGGGGCTGATCACCTCGTTGATGACCGGTGCCTGCTCGGGGTCCAGGCACAGCTTGCCGGTGAGGCCGAGGGTCACGGTGACCGCCGACTGCTCGCGCAGCACCGGGTGGCTGGTGCTCACCGTGGGGCCGTCGATCGGGCCGGGCAGGCCGCCGATCCGGCTGGCCACGACCAGCCGGGAGCGCGGGTAGGCCATCGCCAGGTCGTCGGCGCTGGTGCCGGTGTCGCGGCGGTAGTCGCCGCTGCCGAAGGCGAGCCGGAAGGCGCCGCGGGCGCGGGCGATGCCCACCGCCTCCTCGATGCCCAGTGCCGACTCCACCAGCGCGAGCACCGGCGTCGAGCCGCCGAGCCGGTCGAAGGTCTCGGTGACGTGCTCGCCGGCCTCGGTCTTGGCCAGCATGACCCCGGCCAGCCCGGGTAGCCCGGCCAGGGCGGCGACGTCGTCCTCCCAGAACGGCGTCGAGTGGTCGTTGATCCGCACCCAGGCCGACCGCTCGCCGTCCTGCAGCCAGTCGACGACGCCGGCGCGGGCCTCGGCCTTGCGGGCCGGGTCGACGGCGTCCTCGATGTCGAGCACCACCTGGTCCGCGCGCGAGGCGTACCGCTCCGCGAACAGTTCCGGGCGGGCGCCGTTGACGAGGAGCCACGAGCGCGCGTCCGCCGGGCCGACCCTCCTGCGTGTCGTCATGACGTCATCCTCGCCCGCCACGGGCGGGGACCCGGGAGCGACTCCCGGCCAGCGGGACGCTGTGAGCGACCCCACGCCGACCAGATCGGGCGGTCGGCCGACCGGATCGGTCGGTCCGCCGTAGCCTGGCAGCGTGGCCCGCCCGTTCCGGCAGCAGATCGACGAGGGGATCCTCGACCGCGCCGCCGCCCTCTTCGCCCGGCGCGGCTACGCCAAGACGTCGGTGCAGGACGTGGCCGACGCCGTGGGCCTGTCCAAGGCCGGGCTGCTGCACCACTACCCCAGCAAGGACGCGTTGCACGAGGCCGTGCTCGCCCAGGCCGAGACGCTCGGCGAGCGGGTGCTCGACCAGGTGGCGCACCTGCCGCTGGGCCCGGCGCGCGACCTCCGCGCCGTCGAGGTGCTCGTCGACGTCGCCCTGGCCCACCCCGGCGTCGTCGCCATGCTCCTGGCGCCGGCCACGCAGGGCGAGCCCGGCGCCGAGGGCGCCCTCACCGAGGGGGCCGGCGCGATGGCACTGGCCGCCTTCGGCGTCGACCCGGAGACCGCCGAGCCGGAGCGGTGCGTCCGGGTCGTCGGCGCCCTCGGCGCGCTCGCCGTCCTCACCCTCGCCGCCCGCCAGGCGGACCTGGTCCTGGCGTGGCGGCCGTACGTCGTCGCGACCTGCTTCGACGCGCTCGGCCACCGCCGCCCGGGCGCGCCCCCTTCCCACCCCACCCAGGCGGAGGCCTGATCGTCCATGGCAGTCCTGTTGTCCCGTCTCGGGACCTCCTCCGCGCGGCACCGGTTCGCCGTCCTCGCCGTGTGGCTGCTGGTCCTCGTGGCCGGCGGCGTCGGCGCGGTCACCCTCTCCGGGCCGACGTCGACCAGCTTCTCCATCCCCGGCCAGGAGTCCACGACCGCGCTGGAGCGGATCGGCGAGGAGTTCGGCGCGGGGGCCGGCGGCGTGTCCGCGCGGGTCGTCGTCGCCGCGCCCGAGGGCGCCACGCTGACCACGCCGGAGAACGCCGCCGCGGTCACCGGACTGGCCGGCACGCTCGGGCAGCTGCCCGGCGTCGTCTCCGCGACCGACCCGCTGGACCCGGCCGCGCCGTCGGTGAACCCGCAGCAGACGGTCGGCTACAGCACCGTCACCTACGACGCCGAGGCCGGCGGGGTCACCCCCGAGGAGCAGGACGCGCTGCGCGACGCCGTCGCCGACGCCCGCGACACCGGGCTGACCGTCGAGGTCACCGGGCAGGCGCTGGAGGAGGTGCCGGCCGTCGGCGGCCCGGCCGAGGTCCTCGGCGTCGTCGTCGCGCTGGTCGTCCTGGCCGTCACCTACGGCGCGCTCGCCGTGGCCGGCATGAACCTGCTGACGGCGCTCGTCGGCGTGGGCGTCGGCGTCCTGGGCATCACCATCGCCACCGGCTTCGTCGACCTGTCCTCGACCACGCCGATCCTCGCCGCGATGCTCGGCCTGGCCGTCGGCATCGACTACACGCTGTTCATCGTCACCCGCCACCGCCAGGAGCTGCTGCGCGGCACCGACGTCCACCGGTCCATCGGGCTGGCCGTCGGCACGGCCGGCTCCGCGGTGGTCACCGCCGGCCTCACCGTCGTCATCGCGCTGGCCGGGCTGTTCGTCGCCGGCATCCCGTTCCTCACCCAGATGGGTCTGGCCGCGGCCGCGACGATCGTCGTCGCCGTGCTGGTGGCGCTCACGCTGGTCCCCGCGGTGCTCGCCCTGCTCGGCCACCGCGTGCTGCCCCGCAGGCGCCGCGCCGCGGCGACCGCCGGGACCGCCGTGCCGGCCCGCGGGCGGGGCTTCCTCGGCGGCTGGGTCGGCACCGTCACCCGGTTCCGCACCGCCTCCTTGCTGCTGGCCATCGTGGGCCTCGGCGTGATCGCCATCCCGGTCGCCTCCATGCAGACCACGCTGATCCAGACGCCGGCCGAGGGCACCTCCGCCGCCCGCGCCGACGCGCTGCTGGCCGAGGGCTTCGGCGAGGGCTTCAACGGCCCGATCACCGTGCTGTTCGAGGGCGACCGCGCCGCGGAGGCGGCCGGGCAGGCCGCGGGCGCGGTCGGCGGCCTCGACGACGTCGCGCTGGTCGCGCCGCCGGTCCCCAACGCCGACGACACCGCCGCGCTGCTCACCGTCGTCCCCCAGTCGGGCCCGACCACGCGGGCCACCGAGCAGCTCGTCGCCGACCTGCGCGCGCAGCTGGCCGACCTCGACGGCGTCGACGCCTACGTCACCGGCGCGACGGCGGTCAGCGTCGACGTCGCGCAGAGCCTGGACGAGGCGCTGCCGAAGTACCTGCTGCTCGTCGTCGGGCTGGCGCTGGTGCTGCTCGTGCTGGTCTTCCGGTCGCTGCTGGTGCCGCTGGTCGGCGTCCTGGGCTTCCTGCTGACCATCGGCGCCTCGCTCGGCGCGACCGTGGCGGTGTTCCAGTGGGGCTGGCTGGCCGACGTGGTCAACCTGGACACCACCGGCCCGCTGCTGAGCCTCACGCCGATCCTGGTCATCGGCATCCTGTTCGGCCTGGCGATGGACTACCAGGTGTTCCTGGTGTCGCGGATGCACGAGGCGCACAGCCACGGCACCCCGCCGCTGGAGGCCATCCGCACCGGGTTCCGGCAGGCCGCACCGGTCGTCGTCGCCGCCGCGCTGATCATGTTCAGCGTGTTCGCCGGGTTCGTCCCGGCCGGCGAGGCGACGATCAAGTCGATCGCCTTCGCGCTGGCCATCGGCATCCTGGTCGACGCGTTCGTCGTCCGGATGGTGCTGGTCCCCGCCGCGCTGGCGCTGCTCGGGAAGGCCGCCTGGTGGCTGCCGCGCTGGCTGCGCTGGCTGCCGGTGCTCGACGTCGAGGGCGCCGCGCTGGAGCGGCACCCCGGGCCCGCGCGCGAGCCGGCGCCGGCCGGCGACCCGCGCTGACCCTGGACGCCCACGGCCCGTCTCCCCTCCCGGGGAGGCGGGCCGTGCTGTCTCACGTCGGCGTGCTCACGGCTCCGGTCCCCCGTCCCGAGGTCCTGCGGTACGTCGCGTTCAGCGCCGACCCGTCCGGCGGCAACCCCGCCGGGGCCGTGCTCGACGCGACCGGCCGGACTGACGACGAGATGCTCGCGATCGCGGCCGGCGTCGGGTTCTCCGAGACCGCGTTCCTGCTGCCCGGCCCCGACGGCCCGGACGCCCGGTACTTCAGCCCGCTGGCCGAGGTGAGCTTCTGCGGCCACGCGACGATCGCCACCGCCGTCGCGCACGCCGAGCGCGCGGGTGCGGGGACGCTGCACCTGCGCACCGCGGCCGGCGAGGTGCCGGTCCGCACCGAGCGCGGCGCCGACGGCGCCTGGACGGCGACCCTCACCAGCGTCCCGCCGCGGACGGCGCCCCTCGCCGACGCCGACCTGCGCGACCTGCTGGCGCTGCTCCGGCTGACCCCGGGCGACCTCGACCCCGCACTGCCGCCGCGGGTGGCCTACGCCGGCGCGTGGCACCCGGTGCTGGCCCTCGCCTCCCGCGAGCGGCCGGCCGTCCTCGACCACGACGTGCCCGGGCTCGGCGCGCTGATGGCCGACCGCGGCTGGACGACGGTCGCGCTGGTGTGGCGCCAGGACGCGACCACGTTCGCCGCGCGCAACCCGTTCCCGCCCGGCGGCGTCGTCGAGGACCCGGCCACCGGCGCGGCCGCGGCGGCGCTGGGCGGCTACCTGCGGGAGGGCGGGCACGTGCCGGTGCCCGCCCGGCTCACCGTGCCGCAGGGCGCGGACACGGGCCGGCCGAGCACGCTGTCGGTGCACGTGCCGGCCGGGAGCGGCGGCATCGAGGTGAGCGGCACCGCCGTCCCGCTCCCGGGGTGACCCGCGTCAGGCGCGGCTGTCCTCCTGGTCGATGCACAGGACGTTGCCCTCGCTGTCCGTGAACCAGGCCGCCTTGCCCATGCCGGGGACCGAGGCGATCTCCCCGCTCCACTCGACGCCGGGCATGTCCCCGTACACCTCGAAGGCGACCCCGCGGGACTTGAGCTCCTTCACCTGGGCCTCCACGTCGTCGACGTGGAACTGGGCGATGGTGTGCCCGGCCTGCCCGGCGTAGTCGGTCCGGTAGACCGAGAAGCGGGTGCCCCCGGTGGTCTCGTACTCCAGGACCTCGCCCATGAGCTCGCGCACCGGGGTGAGGCCCAGCTTGTCGGTGTAGAAGGTGCGCGCCCGGTCGATGTCGCTCGCCGGGATGTTCGCCGCGACGCGGCTGTCGTCCAGCATGGCCGGCTCCCGAGGGGTGGGACGGGTCCCCCGTGCTGACGTCCGCGGACGCTAGCCCCGGCCCGGGGGCAGGGGCAACGGAGACCGGGCCGGTCTCCTTCGGCCCCCGCCTCAGACCAGGCCGTGCGCGTGGACGGCCTCGGCCACCTGGAGGAAGCCGGCCACGTTCGCGCCGAGGACCAGGTCGCCCGGGGAGCCGTACTCCTCGGCGGTGGCGTGGCACCGCTCGTGGATGCCCCGCATGATCTCCTCCAGCCGGGCCTCGGTGTGCTCGAAGGTCCAGCGGTCGCGCGAGGCGTTCTGCTGCATCTCCAGGGCGGAGGTGGCCACTCCCCCGGCGTTGGCGGCCTTGCCGGGCGCGAACGCGACCCCGGCCTCGCGGAACACCCGGACCGCGTCGGGCGTGGCCGGCATGTTGGCCCCCTCGACGACGTAGCGGCAGCCGCTGCGGGCGAGGACGGCGGCGGCGTCGCCGTCGAGCTCGTTCTGCGTCGCGCTCGGGATCGCGACGTCGCAGGGCACGTCCCAGATGCTGCCGTCGGCCACGAACGACGCCGAGCCGACCCGCTCGGCGTACTCGCCGATCCGGGCCCGCTCGACCTCCTTGACCTGCTTGAGGACCTCGAGGTCGATGCCCTTCTCGTCGACGACGTAGCCGCTGGAGTCCGAGCAGGCGACCACGGTGCCCCCGAGCTGGTGCACCTTCTCGACCGCGTAGACGGCGACGTTGCCCGACCCGCTGACGGTGACGCGCCGGCCGTCGAACGACTCCCCGGCCGCCTCCATCATCGCCTCGGCGAAGAAGGCCGCCCCGTAGCCGGTGGCCTCGGTGCGGACCAGCGCGCCGCCCCAGCCCAGGCCCTTGCCGGTGATGACCCCCGACTCGTAGCGGTTGGTGATCCGCTTGTACTGGCCGAACAGGTAGCCGATCTCCCGGGAGCCCACGCCGATGTCCCCGGCGGGCACGTCGGTGTACTCGCCGAGGTGCCTGTAGAGCTCCGTCATGAACGACTGGCAGAAGCGCATGACCTCGGCGTCCGACCGGCCCTTGGGGTCGAAGTCCGAGCCGCCCTTGCCGCCGCCGATGGGCATGCCGGTGAGCGCGTTCTTGAACACCTGCTCGAAGCCCAGGAACTTGACGATCCCGAGGTTGACCGACGGGTGGAAGCGCAGCCCGCCCTTGTAGGGACCCAGGGCCGAGTTGAACTCGACGCGGAACCCCCGGTTGATCTGCACCTCGCCCGAGTCGTCCTGCCAGGGCACCCGGAAGATGACCTGCCGCTCGGGCTCGCAGATGCGCTCGACGGTCTTCATCTCGGTGTACTCGCTGTGCCGGCTGAGCACCACGGCGAGCGACTCGAGCACCTCGCGGACCGCCTGGTGGAACTCCGGCTCCGCGGGGTTGCGGCGCAGCACCTCCTCGTGGATGCGCTCGACCACCGGCGGGAGGCTGTCGGCCACGGGGATCCCTCCGCTCCTCGGCCGGACCCGTTCCGGATCCGTGGTGCGGTCATGATGCCGGGCCCCGGTCTCGGCCCTCCCCGCCGGTACCCGGCCTCGCCGGGCGGAACCCGGGGACCTGCCCCGCGGCCTCCAGCGCGGCCGCGAGGTCGGCCCACAGGTCCTCGACGTGCTCGATCCCCACGCTGAGGCGCACCAGCCCGGCCGGCACGTGCTCCTGACCGGGCAGCTTCGCCCGCCGCTCGACCGTCGACTCCACGCCCCCGAGGCTGGTGGCCGAGGCGACGACCCGGACGCGGGCGCAGACCGCGTCGGCCACGCCGGCGCCGGCGACCTCGAAGGCCAGCACCGTCCCGGAGCCGCGCATCTGCCGCGCGGCGAGGTCGTGGTGCGGGTCGCCGGGCAGGCCCGGGTAGCGCACCCGCAGCACCGCGGGGTGCGCGGCCAGCCGGCGGGCGAGCTCGCCCGCGGACTCCTGCGCCTGGCGCAGCCGGACGGCGAGGGTGCGGGCGCCGCGCAGCGCGAGGAAGGCCTCGAGCGCGCCCGGCGTGGCCCCGGCGACCTCGCGCCGGCGGGCCAGCCGCGCCCGGTCCTCCGGGCGGCGGCACACCACCGCGCCGAGCAGCAGGTCCGAGTGCCCACCGATCGCCTTGGTCGCGCTGTGGACGGCGAAGTCGGCACCGAGCCGCAGCGGGTTCTGCAGCAGCGGGGTGGCGAAGGTGTTGTCCACGGCGACGAGCGCGCCGCTCGCCGCGGCCACCGCGGCGACGTCGACGACCTGGAGCAGCGGGTTGCTCGGCGTCTCCAGCCAGACCAGGTCGGCGTCGCCGGCCGCGGCGGCGAGCGCGCCGGCGTCGGCCACGTCCACCGTGCGCACCGCCCAGCGCCCGCCGGCCGCCGCGCCGTCCGCGAGCAGGGCGCGCAGGCCGGTGTAGCTGTCCTGCGGCACCACCACCCGCGCCCCCACCGGCAGCAGATCGAGCACCGCGGCGATCGCCGCCATCCCCGAGGAGAAGGCCACCGCGGTGCCGCCCTCGAGGTCACCGAGCAGCTCCTCGAACGCCTCCCAGCCGGGCGTGCCGTCGTCGCGGGAGTACTCCCGCCCCGCCGTCCCGGCCGGGGCGGCGCGGAAGTTCGACGCCGGCACGATCGGGACGTTCAGCGGCTGCCCGGGCGCTCCGCTCCCCCGGCCGAGGGCCGCCAGCCGGGTCTCCATCCGCAGCTCCACGGACACCGCCTCCTCCGATGCAGTATGTTGCACTTCGAGAGGCAGCGTACGAGGAGGGAGCAGGGATGGCGCAAGCGCCCGGGGTCAACGAGCTGATCGGGCAGCGTGTCCGGCAGCACCGCACCGCCCGCGGCTGGACCCTCGACGAGCTGGCCGACCGCTCCGGCGTCAGCCGCCGGATGGTCATCACCATCGAGCACGGCGAGGGCAACCCGAGCATCGCCACCCTGCTGCGCATCAGCGACGCCCTCGGCGTCGGCCTGCCCGTGCTGGTCGACGTCGAGCGCCCCCGCGCGCTGGCCGTCACCGCGGCCGGACGGGCACCGGTCCTGTGGCGCGGCCCGCACGGCGGGCGGGCGCTGCTGGTCGCCGGCACGGAGCCACCCGACGTCGTCGAGCTGTGGGACTGGACCCTCCACCCGGGCGAGGAGCACGCGAGCGAGCCGCACAGCCCCGGCACCCGGGAGCTGCTGCTGGTCCTCGAGGGCACGGTCGACCTCCGCGTCGGGGACCGCACCGACCGGCTGGCCGCCGGGGACTCCGCGGCCTTCGCCGGCGACGTCCCCCACGGCTACGCCGCCCCCGCCGACGCGCCCGCCCCCGCCCGCTTCGCCCTGACCGTGTTCCAGCCCGCCGTTACCGGAGGACGCAGATGACCGACCCGCAGGAGTGGCTGGCCGCGGCCGCCGTCGACGACGCCGTGCTCGCCCTGCGCCCGGACTACCGGGCGCTGCTGCTCACCGCCGACGGGCTGCAGGGCGGCCCCAGCGACGCGGCCAGCGAGCGCGTCCTCGCCGCCGCCGAGGCCACCGCGCGGGAGCGGCTGAACGGGCGGCGGCCCGAGGAGCTGCCGCACCCGGCCGCCTGGCGGGAGGCCTACCGGGCCTTCGGCGCCAAGCCGCAGCGCACCCGGCCCAGCGTCGAGGCGCTGCTGCGCCGGCTGGACGCGGACGGGCTGCCGCGCATCGACCGGATCACCGACGTCTACAACGCCGTCTCCATCGCCCACCTGCTGCCGCTCGGCGGGGAGGACCGCGCCGCCTACGCCGGGCCGCCGCGGCTGGTGCGCGCCGACGGCAGCGAGCCCTTCGACACCACCGCCGGCGGCGAGCCCGCCGTCGAGCACCCGGAGCCCGGCGAGGTCGTGTGGCGCGACGACGCCGGCGTGACCTGCCGCCGCTGGAACTGGCGCCAGGGCGTGCGCACCCGGATCACCACCGGCACCACCAGCGCCTTCTTCGTCCTCGACGTCCTGGACCCCGTGACCGACGACGACGCGCACGCCGCCGCCGACGCGCTCACCGACGCCCTGCTCGCCCTCGGCCCCGGCGCCGTCGTCCACCGGCGGCTGCTCGGCGGTCAGGCGTCGACGGGCGCGTAGAGCCCGGCGGAGGAGCTGGCGCCGCTCACGACCAGGTCCGCCACCACGCGGGAGGCGACCCACGCCTGCACGTGGCCGGTGCCGTTGTAGCCGCCCAGCGCGAGCACCCGACCGTCGGTGCCGGGCACCGGCCCGCACCGGGGCAGGGGGTCCGCGGCGAAGCCCACGACGCCGGCCCACCGGTGCGTGACCGGCGCGTCGACCCGCAGCTCCTCGCGCAGCCACCGGTCCAGCCGCGCCTGCACCGGCGCGGAGACCTCGGCGCGGTCGGTCCAGCCGGCGTCCCCGTCGAGGTCGGAGAAGCCGCCCAGCGCGATCCGGCCGTCCGCGGTCTGGTGCACGTACTCGTGGCCGTACCGGGCGTAGACGGGGAACGGGAGGACCGCCCGCCCGAGCGGCGCCGTGGCGAGCATGTTCAGCCGCCGCGGGCGCACGGCCGCCGCCGTCGGCACCAGCGCCGCGAGGTCGCCGTCCACGGCCACGACCGCCCGGTCGCAGCGCACCGTCCCGGCCGCCGTCCGCACGACGACGCCGTCCCCGTCGGCGGCCGGCGGCGCGACCACCGCGGAGCGCTCGAAGACCCGTGCGCCGCGCGCCTCCAGCGCGGTGGCCAGCGCCCGCAGCCAGCGGAGCGGGTGCACCGAGCCGTCGTGCGGGAAGAGCAGCCCGGCGCGTTCCGGCCGGGCGAGCGGCCCGGGGAGGTCGTCCCCGGCGACCGGCGTCCCCGGGAAGCCGTCCTCGGCGAGCGCCGCGGCGTTGGCCCGGACGTCGTCGGCCTCGGCCGCGTCGACGGCGAGCCGGAGCAGCCCGTCGACGCGGAAGTGCGCGCGGGCGCCGACAGCCTCGGCCACCTCGAGCATCTCCCGCTGGGCGGCGAGCGTCGCGGCGTGGACGGCGACCGCCCGCTCGCGCCCCCAGAGCGCGCGGGTCTCGTGGTACATCGGCGCGGCGCCGGCGATGAAGAAGCCGCCGTTGCGGCCGCTGGCGCCCGACGCCACCTCGTGCCGGTCGAGCACGATCACCGAGAGGCCGGCGTCGAGCAGCCGCCGGGCGGTCGCCAGCCCGCCGACGCCGGCGCCGACCACGCAGACGTCCGCCCGCGCCTCCCCCTCCAGCGGGCCCCGGGGGTGGTACGGCTCGTCCTGCCACAGGGGTACCGGGCTCGCGTCCACGGGATGATCGTCGTGCACCGCCACCGGCGTGGCCGTCAGGGGTGGTGGTCCCGCGGGTCTCATCCGCCGCGGAGGACGCGGCGCCCGCCGTCGACGGGCACGGTCGGCGGCATGTCGAGGTGGGTGTCCCCGCTGGCGGTCGTGGCGCTGGGGGCGGGGCTGGTCTCCTGCTCGTCGTCGGACGCGGAGGACCCGGCGGCGACCAACTCGGCGACCTCCTCGGCGACGTCCGCGAGCGCGGGGGTGTGCGGCCCCGCGGAGGACCTGCGCGCCTCCCTGGCCGCGCTGCGGGAGGTCCCGGTGGTCGAGCAGGGCACCTCCGCGCTGGAGGAGGCGTGGGCCACGGTGGAGGAGGACTGGACGCAGTTCGCCGACGCGGCCCGGACCGAGTACGGCGACGAGGTCGACGACGTGCAGGCCGAGGCCGACGCCGTCCGGGAGGCCGTCGACGCGGCGCAGGCCGATCCGTCCGCCGGCACGCTGGGCACGGCGGCGACCGCCGTCGGGGCGTTCGTCCAGGAAGCCGACGCCCTCCTGGAGGAGACGACCTCGCGCTGCTGACCGCGCCGCCCGCGGGACGGACGGGGCGCCCGGGAACGGCGTGCGCGGACGGCGTCGGACCCGGGTGGCGACCCTGCAGGCTCGCACCGGGAGGGTGAGCCGCGATCCACCCCACCCGGCCCACCATGCGCCCATGGGACGTGCACGAGCCCGGACGGGACGGACACGAGCGGGACGGCAGGGCCGCGGGGCGACCCCGGCCGCGAGCACCGCACCCGACGTGGGGCTGGTCGTGGCCGCGGCGATGGCCCCCGGGACGTTCGCTCCCTCCCTCTCCTCCCGCAGCGCGGCGGACCAGGGACTGGTGACCGGGCTGGCCACGGGACTGCACTACGTGCTCTCGGCCGGGACGCAGGACGCGCTGGAGGCCACGGCACGCCTGCTCCCCAGGGGGGCGCCGTCCGGGTCGGCGCGGAGCGCCGGGGCGATCGCGGTCGACTGCGCGGCCGTGCCGCTCGGCCTGGCGGCGCTCCGGGCGTTCCCGCCGCGGGCCGACGACCCGCTCCGCGGCGCCGTGCGCCAGGCGGCCTGGCGGCTGGGTGTCACGGGGTTCGGGAGCGCGCTGCTGGGCGGGGCCCGGCTCGGCGCGCAGGCGCTGGACGACCGCCTGCGGCTGCACGGGCGCCTCGCCTCCGTCCCGCTGGCGGTCCCCCTGGGTCTGGCGGTCGCCTACGTGCTGGACCGGTTGCGGGCGGGTGAACACGCGGGGAGCACGGCCGGCGCAGAGGCCCCGTCACCGCTGTCGTCCCTCGGGGTCGCGACGGGGGTCGTCGGCTCCTTCGCCGGGGTCGCCTACGGCGAGCACGCCCTCGTCGACCTCCTCGCCCGCCGGCTGGGGACGGTCCTGCCCGGGCCTCCCGAGATCTGGCGCCCGGTGGGCCACGCGGGCCTCCTCGCCGGCCTGGGGCTGGGGGCCTCCACCGTCTGGCACCGGGCGATGCGGCGGATCGAGGCGAGGACGTCGGTCGACGTCCCGGTGCTCGAGGCGGGCGAGAGCGACCGGTGGGTGCCGGCGACCGTCAGCGGCGGCCCGGGCAGCCTCGTCTCCTGGGGAGGCCTCGGGCGCGACGGCCGGCTGCACGCGCTCGCCTCGGTCCGCCCGCGCCCGGTCGCGGATCTCCCGGACGGCGTGCCGGACCTGTCCATCGAGACCGTCATGGGCACGCCCGCGCGCGCCGCCCCCGTCCAGGTGTACGTCGGGCTGGACAACGCGCCGACCCCTCGCGCGCGGGTGGACCTCGCGATGGCCGAGCTGGAGCGGACCGGCGCGTTCGACCGGTCGCTGCTGGTCCTGATCTCGCCGACCGGCACCGGCTACGTGAACTACGTCGCCACGGCCGCGCTGCAGTACCTCGCGCTCGGTGACGTCGCCACCGTGGCCCTGCAGTACTCCCGCCGCCCGTCACCGCTGTCCCTCGGCATGGTCCCCCGAGCCCGGGAGCAGAACCGGTTGCTGTGGCTGCGGGTCCTCCAGCGCCTGCGCGACCGTCCCGGCCGCCGTCCGCGCGTCGTGGTCTTCGGCGAGAGCCTGGGCGCGCACACCAGCCAGGACGTGTTCCTGCACTGGGGCACGCTCGGGCTCGACGCGATGGGGATCGACCGGGCGCTGTGGATCGGCACGCCGTACGGGAGTGGGTGGATGCGCCAGGTCACCCGCGGCGACCGCCTCGACGTCGACCCCGACGCCGTCGCCGTCGTCAACGACCACGCGCAGTACGCCGCCCTGGCCGGGCGACGCGGCCGCCCGCCCCGCTTCGTCCTGCTCAGCCACGACAACGACGGCGTGACGAGGTTCGGCCCGGATCTGCTCTGGTACCCCCCGGACTGGCTGGGCGCCGCGCGGCCGCGCTCCGAGCCGGTCGCCGCCGGCAGTCCCCGCGGCATCCCCCCGGCGATGCGGTGGCGTCCGCTGACGACGTTCTTCCAGAGCCTCGTGGACATGAAGAACGCGCAGACGTCCGGACCCTTCGGGGCGACGCAGCACGACTACCGCGCGGACCTCCCCCGCTTCCTCTCCGACGTGTTCGGGCTGCCCGCGTCCGAGGAGCAGCTCCTGCGGATCGAGCAGACGCTGCAGGTGCGCGAGACGGTGCGCGAGCGGATGTTCGCCGTCGTCCCCGGAGCCGTCGACTGACCGGCCCGGACGGCGGGCCCTGGACCGGCGCGCCGTCCGGGCCGGCGGGTCAGGTGAAGTCGGGGTCGTTGGGACCCTGACGCGGGCCGGTGCCCTCGACCAGCTCGCTGACCCCGCCGTAGGGCTCGCGCCGCTTGCCGACGTGCGCCTCGGCGTGCAGCCGCTCCACCAGGTGCGGGTAGTGCGCCTCGAACGCCGGGCGCTCGGAGCGGATCTTCGGGATCGCGGTGAAGTTGTGCCGTGGCGGCGGCGAGGACGTGGCCCACTCCAGCGAGTTGCCGTACCCCCAGGGGTCGTCGCGCAGCGCGGGCCGGCCGTACCGCCACGACTTCGTCACGTTGTAGAGGAACGGGATGATGGAGGCGCCGAGGACGAAGGAGAAGATCGTCGAGACGGTGTTCAGCGCGGTGAACCCGTCGGTGGGCAGGTAGTCGACGTACCGCCGCGGCATGCCCTCCTCGCCCAGCCAGTGCTGGACCAGGAACGTGCCGTGGAAGCCGATGAAGGTCATCCAAAACTGCAGCTTGCCCAGCCGCTCGTCCATCATCCGGCCGCACAGCTTGGGGAACCAGAACGCGATGCCGGCGTTGGCCGCGAACACCACCGTGCCGAAGACCACGTAGTGGAAGTGCGCGACGACGAAGTAGCTGTCGTTGACGTGCCAGTCCAGCGGCGGGCTGGCCAGCAGCACGCCGGTCAGGCCGCCCAGGAGGAACGTCACCAGGAAGCCGATCGACCAGAGCATGGGTGTCTCGAACGTCAGCTGGCCGCGCCACATGGTGCCGATCCAGTTGAAGAACTTGATGCCGGTCGGCACGGCGATGAGGTAGGTCAGGAACGCGAAGAACGGCAGCAGGACCGCGCCCGTCGTGTACATGTGGTGCGCCCACACCGTCACCGACAGACCGCCGATGAGCAGCGTCGCGCCGACCATCCCCTTGTAGCCGAACAGCGGCTTGCGCGAGAACACCGGGATGACCTCGGTGATGATGCCGAAGAACGGCAGCGCGATGATGTAGACCTCGGGGTGGCCGAAGAACCAGAACAGGTGCTGCCACACCATCGGGCCGCCGTTCTCGTCCGAGTAGACGAGCGCGCCGAGGTGGCGGTCGGCCAGCAGCGCGAACAGCGCGGCGGTGAGGATCGGGAACGCCAGCAGCACCAGCACGCTGGTGACCAGCGTGTTCCAGGTGAAGATCGGCATCCGGAACAGGGTCATCCCCGGGGCCCGCAGGCAGACGATCGTCGTGGCGAAGTTGACCGCGCCGAGGATGGTCCCCAGGCCGCCGACCGCCAGGCCCGCGATCCACAGGTTCCCTCCCATCCCCGGGGAGTGCGTGCCGTCGGACAGCGGGGTGTAGGCGTACCAGCCGAAGTCGGCCGCGCCGCTGGGCGTGAAGAAGCCCGCCGCGGCGATGATGCCGCCGAAGAAGAACAGCCAGAACGAGAAGGCGTTCAGCCGCGGGAACGCCACGTCGGGGCTGCCGATCTGCAGCGGCATGATCAAGTTGCCGAACGCGAAGAACAGCGGCGTCGCGAACAGCAGCAACATGATCGTGCCGTGCATCGTGAACAGCTGGTTGTACTGCTCCGGGGACAGGAACTGCAGTCCCGGGCGGCCCAGCTCCCCCCGCATCAGCATCGCCATGAAGCCGCCCACGATGAACCACGCGAACGACGCGACCAGGTACATCAGGCCGATGGTCTTGTGGTCCGTGGTCCGCAGCAGGTTGCTGAGCCGGGACCCCCGGGCGGGCGGGGGCTGCGCATACGGGCGACTGACGATGGGCGCCGGGGCGATGGTCATGGTCCGCCTCCGTCATCACCGTGGCTGGCGCTGACTGCGGATCACGGTAGGAGGCCCGGACGACCGGGGCAATGCACCTCGAGCTGCGGGCGGCCACCGCTGCGGGCCCCGCCGGCCGACGTCGCCACCGATGCTCCCTCGGCGCGATGGACACACGTCGGCCACACGAGGGCAACACGTTGACCGTAAAAACGACAGCGCTATAGGTTCACCGCCCCACCCCAGCGCTCGCCCGGAGGTCCCCATGCCCACCGCCCGCCGTTCCGCCCGCGCGGCCGTGCTCGCCGCCGTCCTGGTCCCGACCGTCTGCGCCTCCTCCGCCGCGGCGGCGGCCCCGGAGAACAGGGCCGGCAACCAGTCGACCGGTCCGGTCCGCGAGGTCGTGTCCTTCGGGGACAGCTGGTCGGACGCCGGCACCTTCGGCTTCGTCTTCGGGACGACGCCGGGCGAGGCGTGGCCGCAACTGCTCGCCGCCGAGTACGGCGCCGACCAGGAGGTCAACCGCGTCGTGACGCAGGGCGAGGACGGCGCCGTCGTGTCCGAGGAGACCGTCGGCGGCCTGAACTACGCCGAGGGCGGGGCCTTCGTCGCGCCGATCACCGACGACCCGGACGGCACCCCCCGCCCCATGACCGCCCAGCTGGAGACGTTCCTGGACGAGCACGGCGCCTTCGACAGCCACCAGCTGGTCACCGTCTGGGCGGGCGGCAACGACATCCTCACGCACCTGGCCGGGGACGAGGAGCAGGCCGCACGGTTCGTCGTCGGGGACCTCACGGGCGAGGAGATCGAGCAGGCGACCGACGAGATCGTGGCGGTGGCCCGGCGCGAGGCGGACCTGGTCGCCGACGTCCTGGCCGCCGGGGCCAAGCGGGTGGCGGTGCTGAACATGATCGACCTCGGGATCACCGCCGAGGGGCCCGGGATCCAGGCCGGGGGCAACGCGCTGGCCGGGGCGCTCACCACCACCTTCAACCTGGCGCTGGCCGACGCGCTGCCCGAGGACCGCCGGGTCCGGCTGGTGGACGTGGCCGGCCTGTTCGCCGACGTCGAGGCCTCCCCGGCCGACCACGGCTTCGAGGTCGTCGACGGCGACGCGTGCACCGACGGCGGGTTCGCCTGCGGGCCCGAGGCCTGGGTGACCCCCGACGCGGACCGGACGTACGCCTTCGCCGGCTACGGCCACTTCACCGCCGCCACCCGGGAGCTCATCGCCGACTTCGTGCACGACGAGGCGGCCGCCGCCTGGCACGTCTGACCGACCGTCCGGGAGGCCTCCGCTGCCCTGCGGCGGCGGGGGCCTCCCGGACCGCGGCCCCCGCGGCGGTGGTCAGAGACGGACGACGGCCCAGCCGAACTCGGTGATCCCGGCGCGCGCCGTCACCGGGCCCACCTCCGTGGCGGCCAGCCTCGTCCCGGTCTCCAGGTGCGGGTGGATCGCGGTGATGACCCGGTCCTCCTCGTCGAGCAGGGCGGTGGCCCCCGCCTCCACGAGCAGTCGTTCGACGGCGTCGAGGAAGGCGCGGACGTCGAGGTCGGCGGCCACCACCCCCAGGGTCTCGCCGCCCACGGCGAGCGGCACGGCCGCGGTCATCGTGACGTCGTCGGTCCCCCAGCTGTCGACGTACGGGGAGAGCAGCGTGGGCGCCCCGCTGGCGTAGGGCACCCGGAACCAGCGGGCGCGGGGGACGTCGTAGAAGGAGTCGGACCGGGGGTTGAGGACGTGCTGCTTGACGCGGACCTCGCCGTCCCGGATGACCCACCACGCCATCGAGGGCACCCCCGCCCCCGACTCCGTCGGCGGGCGGACCGCCAGGCCGGCGCCGGTGACCAGCGCCCGGTTCCGGAGCATCGCGCTCACGTCGGGCTCGAGGGCGTCCCAGGCCCGCTGCTCACCGAAGACCGGGTGCCGGGTGAGGTCCAGCCGGCGGGCGGCCGTCCCCCCGAGCCCCGCCAGGTCGTGGAAGACCGGGGCGGTGAGCTCGACGACACCGGCGGCGACGTCCCGCAGCGCACCGTCGGCGGACGCCGGCGCCGTGCCGGCCATCAGACGGCCCACCCGCGGGTGCGCAGCTCCGCGACCCGGCCGGCCACGTGGTCGACCGCCCGGACCACGCACCCGCGGGCGACGTCGGGCTCCGCGTCGCGGACGGCGCGGACGGTGGCCTCGAACAACTGCGACACGGTCGACCTCACACCTGTGTCCACGTACGCGAGGGTCAGCAACGGCGCGTACTCCACCTGCAGACCGATCATGCTCGTGCTCAGCCGCACCGACTGCGCCGCCGCCGCCAGCTCGATGAGGAACCGGCTGTCGGCCCGGCGGGCCTCCACCTCGTCGCCGGCGGTGGACAGCCGGTCGCTGCCCCGCTCGAGCAGGGCGACGTTCTCGGCGGAGGCCCGGCGGGCGGCGAGCGCCGCGGACTCCGCCGCGACGGCGCGCCGCCAGTCGGCCAGGTCGCGCAGGTCGAGACCGGACAGCGGGCGGGCCTGCTCCGCCGCCGCACGGAGCTGGTCCGGCCGCCCGGCGGTGACGACGGTGCCGCCCCCGCGACCACGCCTGGTGGTGACGAGGCCCTGGTCCCGCAGCTGGGTGAGGGCCTCCCGGAGGGTCACCGGGGAGATGTTGAACTGCGCCGCGAGGTCGGCCTCGGCGGGCAGCTGCTCACCCTCGGCGAGCACCCCGAGGGTGATGGCGGTGCGCAGCCGGACCGCCACGACGTCCGCCCGGCCCTGGTCGGCCAGCGGCGCGAACAGCACCCGCCGCGTCAGCGTCGACAGCAGATCGGTGCGCACGTCACCTCCGGTCCCGTGGCGTCGCGGACGCCGATCCCGCCGGCCACCCTAGTGCGCCCGGCCGGCGCGGACCCGGGCTAGAGGGCCTGGAAGACACCGTCGTCCTCACGCACCCGCCCCGCCCGCCGCAGGCGCTCCAGGTGCAGCTCGGCCGTCCGGCGCTCGACGGCGGCCACGAAGGGCAGCCGGACGTGGGGGCGGTACACCAGCCGCCGGGCGGCGACCTCGGCCACCGTCAGCGGCTCGGCCAGCATCGCGAGGAGCGCCTCGTCGCGGCGGTCGATCACCGCGGCGAACTCGTCGAGCCGGGCGAGGAACTCCGTCCGGCCCTCGACCACCCCGCGCTGGTGCGCGGTGCCGTACCAGCGGGCCTCGACGTCCCGGAGCCGCGCCAGGGAGGCCTCGTAGGCGTCCAGGTCGCTGCCGACGTCGCCGTAGTACGGGCCGAAGGACGTCAGGTCGATGTCCCCGGTGAAGAGGAAGCCGTCGGGCTCGACGAGGAAGCCGCAGTGGCCCGCGGTGTGCCCGGGGAGGTGGACGACGGTCAGCGACCGGCCGCCGAGGTCGATCACCTCACCGTCCGCGACCGGCCGGACGTCCTCGTGACCGGCGAGGGAGAACGTGTCGCGCAGGGTCGCACGGAACTCCGCCGCCTCGGAGCCGGCCATCCCGAACCCTGCCAGGAGGACCTCCGGGTCCCGGACCGCCGGGGCGTCGGCCGGGTGCACCAGGGCCGGCACCTCGGGGAAGACGTGCAGCCCGGAGACGTGGTCCTCGTGGCCGTGGCTCACCGCCACCAGGTCGACCGCCCCCGTGGCCCGCCCGCGGCGCGAGACCTCGAGGGACGGGTCGACGAGGACGGTGGCCTCGGACCCGGAGACCAGCAGCGAGTTGCCGCAGGGATAGCGGCCGGCCTCCGGGGAGGCGAGGACGGTCACGCCCCCGTACCGGACGTCGTGGTCAGCACCCGGACCCATGCGCTCAGTGCACCCCCTCGCGGTGTCGGGCACCGGCCGGACCCGCTCAGAACACGATCCGGTAACCGCCCGGCAGCCGACCGTTGACTCAAACCGACAGACCTATATGTTTACCCGCACGCCGAGGTGGACCGGCGGCCGACGACCCGGCCCCGACGTCCATCCGGAGCCACAGCAGGCCGGACACCCGCGCGGCCGCTGGACGAGGTCCCCCCCGCTGAGGCCCCCTGCCGACCCCGAGGAGTTCGACGTGAGTGATGTCCGTGTCGCGGTGATCGGCGCCGGAGTCTGCGGGCTGTCCACCGCCACGGAGCTCCAGGACCTCGGCGTCGGGGACGTCGTCGTCCTCGACGCCGGCCACCCCGGCGACGGGTCGTCCGGGCTGTCCGTCGGCATGGTCGAGACCCAGTACGTCGAGACCGCCGACATCGCGGTCCGGGCACACGGCCGTCGCCACTACGACCGCCTGGCACGCGACCACGGCCTGACCTTCGTCCGCGGCGGCTACCTGCGGACCGCCCGGAGCACGGCGGACCTCGACGCCTACGGGCGCAGCATCGAGCGGCAGCGCGCCGCGGGTGTGCCCGATGCCGAGGTCCTGACCCCGGCCGAGATCGCCCGGCGGTGGCCGCAGCTGGTGGTCGACGACCTCGTCGGCGGGCTCTTCGGTCCCTCGGACGGGCACATCGACGGCTACGAGTACTGCACGCTGGCCGCCCGGCTCGTCCGGGAACGGGGCGGACGGGTCCTGACGAACGAGCCGCTGGTCGGCGCCGAGGCCTCGTCCGGCGGGTGGACGCTGCGGACCCCCCGGCGGACGGTCGAGGCCGACGTCGTGGTCAACGCCGCGGGCCCGTGGGCCGGCGCGGTCGGCGACCTGCTCGGGGCGCCGGTGCCGCTGGTCCCGCAGCTGCACGGCGCGGTGACCATCGAGCTGGCCGAGCCGCTCACCCCGCTGCTGCCCTTCGTCATGGACTACGTGCCCGGGTCCGGACGGGCCGGCGTCTACTTCCGCTCCGAGCGCGCCGACCAGCTCATCGCGGGGCTGCACGTGGAGGAGGCGGTCGCCGAGGCCGTCTCGCCCGACGTGCCCCTGGGCCGGGTCGACGACGCCTTCCTCGAGGAGCTCGTCGAGCGGCTGACCGAGCGGCTCGCCGACACCGACGGCGCGGCGATCGGGCGCAGCTGGACCGGCCTCTACCCGATGACGCCCGACCACCGGCCGATCGTCGGGCGCCACCCCTCCCGCGCCGACGTCGTCTGCGCCGTCGGCGGCGGCGGCAACGGCATCCAGCTCGCCCCCGCCATCGGCCGGGTCGCCGCCGAGTCGCTCGTCGGGGTCCCCGAGCCGACGTTCGCCGCCACCGACCCGGGCTGGGACCCGGCCCGCCTGGCGCCGACGACGCCGGCCGCCACCCAGGCCCCCTGACCGCCCCGTCCGATCCCCCGCACGCAAGGAGAGTCCCCGTGACCACCAGGCTCGACTACGGATCGACCGACCTCGGCGACGCCGCCCTCGACGCCCGCTTCGAGGCCGCCCTCGCCGAGGCCCGCAAGGGCAGCGAGGTGCTCGCCCACGTCATCGCCGGCCGGCCCGACGAGCGTGGCGCGACGTTCACCCGCGAGGACCCCTGCGCCCCCGGGACCGTGGTCTCCACCGCGCGCACCGCCGACGCCGCCGTGGTCGCCGACGCCGCGGCCGCCGCCCGCGCCGCGACCCGGGGCTGGCGGACGACGCCCCCCGCCGACCGCATCGCGGCCCTGCGGCAGGCGAAGGCCGGCTTCGCCGACCGCGCCGCCGAGATCGCCGGCGTCGTCTCGGCCGAGACCGGCAAGACCCGGCTCGAGGCGCTGGCCGAGGCCCAGGAGGCCGTCGACCTCGTCGAGCACTACTGCGCCGAGATGGAGCGCAACGACGGCTTCGTCACCCCCCTGCGGTCGGCACCGGGCGAGCGCAACACCGACGTCCTGCGCCCCTTCGGCGTCTTCGCCGTCATCGCGCCCTTCAACTTCCCCGTCGCCCTGGCCGTCAACATGGCCGCTGCCGCGCTGGTCACCGGCAACACCGTCGTCGCCAAGCCGTCGGACAAGACGCCGCGCTCCACGGCGCTGGCCTGGGAGATCCTGGGCGCGGCGCTGCCCGCGGGCGTGCTGAACGTCGTGCACGGCGGCGCGGACACCGGTCGCGAGCTGGCCGGGGCCGCCGTCGACGGGATCGCCTTCACCGGCTCGGCCGCCGTCGGCTGGCAGCTGGTCCGCGAGCTCGGCCAGGGCGCGTACGCCCGGCCGGTGCTCGCCGAGATGGGCGGCAGCAACCCCGCGATCGTCACCGCCACCGCCGACCTCGACGCCGCCGCCCACGGCATCGCCCGCTCCGCCTTCGGCCTCTCGGGCCAGAAGTGCAGCGCCTGCCGCCGCGTGGTCGTCGACCGCCGCGTCGCCGACGAGCTCGTCGCCAGGCTGGCCGCCGCGGCCGAGGCGGTCGTCGTCGGTGACCCGGCCGACCCGCGCACCGGCATGGGCCCGGTCGCCGACGACGCCGTCAGCCGGCGCATCGACGACGCCCTCGCCGCGGCGGCGCGCGACGGCCGGGTGGTCACCGGCGGGCGCGCCGAGGAGCTGGACGGCAACTTCTACCGCCCGGTCGTCGTCGCCGACTTGCCGCCCGGCCACCCGCTGACGCGCGAGGAGCTGTTCGCGCCGTTCGTCACCGTCACCGCGGTGGACGGGTTCGACGAGGCGATCGCCGAGGCCAACGCCGTCGACTACGGCCTGTCGGCCGGCGTCTTCACCGGCGACCCGGACGAGGTCGACCGCTTCCTCGACGAGATCGAGGCCGGTGTCGTCTACGTCAACCGGCGGGCGGGCGCGACCACCGGCGCCTGGCCCGGCATCCAGTCCTTCTGCGGCTGGAAGGCCAGCGGCTCGTCCGGCAAGGGCGGCCTGGGCCCCTGGTACCTGCCCGGCTTCATGCGCGAGCAGTCGCGCACCGTCGCCGGCTGACCGACCCCCACCCCACCGACCGAGGAGGCACCGTGACGGTCGCCGAGCTCCGGGACCGCGCCCGCCGCGTCATGCCGGGCGGCAACACCCGCAGCACGCTCTTCGTGCCGCCGCACCCGCCGTACGCGGTGTCCGGCAGCGGCTGCGTCGTCACCGACGCCACCGGGCACCAGGTCGTCGACTGCAACAACAACTACACGGCGCTGATCCACGGCCACGCCCACCCCGAGCTGGTCGCGGTGGCCACCGAGGCGGTCGCCGCCGGGTCGGCCTTCGGGCTCCCGACGGAGTCCGAGGTGGTCTGCGCCGAGCTGCTGCGGGAACGGGTCGGCCTGCCGAGCTGGCGGTTCTGCAACTCCGGCACCGAGGCCGTGATGATGGCGCTGCGCGGCGCCCGCGCGGCCACCGGTCGCGAGCTCGTCGTCCGCTTCGCCGGCAGCTACCACGGCACCTACGACGCCGTCGTCGACCCCACCGCACCAGGCGTCCCGGGCAGCGTGGCCGAGGCCGTGGTGACCCTCCCGCAGGGCGACGCCGGGGCCTTCGCCGACCTGATGCGGGCCCGGGGCGGCGAGGTGGCCGCCGTCCTCGTCGACCTCATGCCCAACCGGGCGGGGCTGCGGCCGGCCGACCCGTCGTTCGTCGAGCTGGTGGCCGGGCTGACCCGCCGGGCCGGCGCGCTGCTGGTCGTCGACGAGGTGATCACCCTGCGCCTGGAGGTCGGCGGCCTGCACAGCCGCTACGGGGTCGAGCCGGACCTGGTCACCGTCGGCAAGGTGATCGGCGGCGGCTTCCCGGTGGGCGGCGTCGGCGGGCGCAGCGAGGTCCTCGACGCCTTCAGCCCGCTCGCCGACGGCGCGGTCAGCTGGGGCGGCACCTTCAGCGCCAACCCGGTGACCATGCGCACCGGCACCGCGGCCCTGCGGCTGTTCGGCGCCGCCGAGGTGGCCGCCCTCAACGCGCGCGGCGACCGGCTCCGGGAGGAGCTCGCCGGCCGCGGCGTCCCGGTCAGCGGCTCGGGCTCGCTGGTCCGGCTCCTGCTGCCCGACCCCGGCGCCACCTGGTGGCGGCTCTACGAGCGGGGGGTGCTGGCCGGCACCAACGGCCTGCTCGCCCTCTCGACCCCGATGACCGACGACGACGTGGACGCCGTCCTCGCCGCCGTCCTCGCCGCTGTGGAGGTGGCCGCGTGAGCGCCGTCGCGCAGGAACCCGTCGTCGTCCTCGACCGGATCCACAAGCAGTTCGGCGACCTCGTGGTCGTCGAGGACGTCTCGCTGTCGGTGGCCCGCGGCGAGGTCGTGGCGATCATCGGCCCCAGCGGGTCGGGCAAGAGCACGCTGCTGCGCTGCATCAACCTGCTCGAGCGGGCCGACTCCGGCCGGGTCGAGGTGGTCGGCCGGGCGGTCGAGCCCGGCGCCGGCGTGGCCCACCGCGACCTCGCCGCCCTGCGCCGCAGCGTCGGCATGGTCTTCCAGTCGTTCAACCTGTTCCCGCACATGACCGTGCTGCGCAACGTCTCCCTGCCGCAGGAGCGGGTGCTCGGCCGCAGCCGCGCCGAGGCGGACGAGCGGTCCCGGCAGCTGCTCGAGCGGGTGGGCCTCGGCGCCAAGGCCGACACCTACCCCTCGCGCTGCTCGGGCGGTCAGCAGCAGCGGGTGGCCATCGCCCGCGCCCTGGCCCTCGACCCGGAGGTCATGCTCTTCGACGAGCCGACCTCCGCGCTGGACCCGGAGCTGGGCCTGGAGGTCCTCGCCGTGATGCGCGAGCTGGCCGCCGAGGGCATGACCATGGTCGTCGTCACCCACGAGATCCACTTCGCGGCCGACGTCGCCGACCGCGTCGTCGTCATGGCCGACGGCGCGATCCTCGAGGAGGGCAGCCCGGAGCAGGTGCTGCGCACGCCGGCCACCGACCGTGCCCGGCGCTTCCTCAGCGCGGTGGTCGACCGCTGATGGACGTCCTCGAGGCGGTGCTGCTGGGGGTGCCGGTCACCCTGCTGGTCACGGTCCTGGCCTTCGCGCTGGGTGCCGTGCTGGCGGTGCCCCTGGCCGCGGCCCGGCGGTCGCGGGTGGTGCCGGTCCGCTGGCTGGGGCGCGTCGTCGTCGACGTCGTCCGCGGGATCCCGCCGGTGGTCTGGCTGTTCCTCATCTTCTTCGGCCTCGGCCGGGACCTGATCCGGCTCGAGCCGATCGAGGCCGGGGTGATCGGGCTCGGGATCATCTCCGCCGGCTACCTGGCCGAGATCTACCGGGGCGGGCTGTCCGCGGTGCACCGCGGGCAGTGGGAGGCCGCCTCGGCACTGGGGATGGGCGGCAGCGACACGCTGGTCCGCATCGTGGCGCCGCAGGCGTTCCGGGTCTCCCTGCCCGCCGCGACCACCTACGCGATCAGCCTGCTCAAGGACTCCACGATCGTCTCGGCGATCGGCGTCACCGAGATCCTGTTCCGGGCCACGCAGAGCGCCCGGTCGATGGGGGCGGGGCTGACCCCGTTCTTCGTCGCCGCGGCGGTCTACATCCTGCTCAGCGCGCCGCTGGCCTGGCTGTCCCGCGGCCTCGACGCACGGCTCCGGGCGCGGGTGGCGCGATGACCGGCCTGCTGTCCTCGTGGGGCGACTGGCTGCCCCGGCTGCTGGAGGGCCTGCTCACCAGCCTGCAGCTCACCGTGGTGAGCCTGCTGATCGGTGTGCCGCTCGGCCTGGTGCTCGCCCTGCTCAGCTCGGCGCGCAGCCGGGCGGTGCGGTGGACGGCCATCGGCCTGGTGGAGATCGGCCGCGGCACGCCGGCGCTGGTCATGCTGCAGTTCGTCTACTACGGGCTGCCGTCGGCCGGGCTGTCCCTGACCGCCTTCGTCTCCGCCATCGCGGCGCTGTCGCTCACCACGGCCGGCTACACCAGCGAGATCCTCCGCGGCGGCCTGCAGGCGGTGCCGGCCGGGGAGACCGAGGCGGCCGGTGCCCTGGGCATGTCGCGCCGGGACACGCTCCGCTACGTCCTCGTCCCCCAGGGGGTCCGGATCGCCCTGCCCTCGCTCATGGGCTTCGCGATCCTGATCTTCCAGGCCACCTCGCTGACCTTCACCATCTCGGTCGTCGAGCTGCTCAGCCAGGCCTACTCCATCGGCGCGGCGACCTTCCGCTACCTCGACGTCCTCGTGCTGGCCGGGCTGCTCTACCTGGCCGTGACGATCCCGGCCGGCTGGCTGACCAACGGCACCGAACGGCGGCTGTCCCGCCACCTCTGACCGCACCACCCGCTCCACCCACCGCACCGCAGCGCGACGGCGATCCCGCCGTCGGGCCCGTTCGTCCTGAGGAGACAACCGTGAAGACGCACCGCCTGGGCGCCGCCGTCCTCGCCCTCGGTTCCGCCGTGGCCCTCGTGGGCTGTGGATCGGACCCGGCCGGCGAGGTGGCGGCCGACTGCGAGCCCGCCCACCGGTTCGAGACGGTCGAGGACGGCGTGCTCACCGTCGCCCTGACCAACACCCCGCCCTACTCCTTCGAGGAGAGCGGCCAGGCCGAGGGCATCGACAGCGACATCCTCGAGGAGATCGCCGCCGACGAGTGCCTGACCATCGAGTACGAGGCCTACACCTACGCCACCGCGGTCCCGGCCGTGGAGACCGGCCGGGTCGACGTCGCGGTCGGCGGCTTCTACCGCACCGCGGCGCGCGGCGACGTCGTCACGCTGAGCGCCCCCGTCTACCTCGACGAGCTCACCGTGATGTCGGCCGACGGGGTCTCGACCGTCGACGACCTGATCGGCAAGCAGGTCGGCACCGTGGAGGGCTACCTCTGGGTCGACGCGCTGCGCGAGCTGCTCGGCGACAGCCTGCGGACCTACCCCGACTCGCTCAGCCTCGCCCAGGACCTGACCGCCGGGCGCCTCGACATCGGCCTGGACGGCTACGGCGCCGCGGCGCAGTCGACCGAGGGCACCGACTTCCGGATCGAGGTCCTCGAGACCGACCCGCGGGTCCCCGCCACCGAGGAGCCCTCGCAGACGAGCCTGCTGCTCGACCCGAGCAACGACGCCCTGGCCACGGCGATCGACGAGCACGTCACGCAGATGCGCGCGGACGGCTCACTGGTCGAGATCCTCGAGGCCAACGGGCTGCCGGCGTCGGCCGCCGAGGTGGGCGACCCCCGGCTGATCTGACCGACCACCGGCGGGTCCGGGGCCCGTGGTCACGCTCGTGCCGTGGCCACGGGCCTCCCGCATCTCCGGATGGGGCCGGCCGCCCGGGGCCGCTCGGGCGACCCGACCACCCCGCCGCGGCCGGGCACCGTCCCCGCTCGGGCTCACGCCGCGGCGACGCACGCCCACACGTGCTTGCGGCCGTCGTCGACCATCCAGCCGTGCGTGCGGCACAGCTGGGCCACGAGGTGCAGGCCCAGACCCCCGTCGACCGGGTCACGGTCGACGGTCGGCACCGGAGGACTCTCGACCGCGGCATCGGTGACGTCGACGAGCCAACCGCCGCCGGCGGCCACGACGCAGACGGTCACCGGCGGCCGCCCGTGGCGCAGGCCGTTGGAGGTCAGCTCCTCGAAGACCAGGAGCAGCTCGTCGGCGTCCACCGGCGCGCGGTCTCGCAGCCCCGCCGTGCGCACCGTCGCCTGGAGATCGTTCCGGCTCACCGTGAGGTCCATGGGCGTGCACAGCTCCCGCCGCCAGACCGCGAGGGCGACGTCGGGCACGGTCGGGAGCGGTCGCTGGGTCCAAGGCACCTGGTCCATCGGTCACCCTCTGCTCGGGGAGGAGCCGAGCCCCGCACCAGGTGGAACGCGTCCACTCGAGGCCTCGGCGGTCGTGCGGGGCGCAGGGGCCGTACGCCTTGCGTCCGTTGCCGTTCTGGAATCCCAGCGTAGGTCTGCGGTGGTCGCGGTCGCCTGCCGGTCTCGCGTTCCCCCGGCGAGGCGTGACCGGCGGTCACGGGGTGTACCAGGAGAGGGCATCCGCGGTGCGACGGGAGCCCCGGACGGCGCGGGACGGGAACGGGGATCCCGCCGACGGCTGACACCGGCCTCCGGCCGCTCGGTCCGCGCCGTCGACCGCGGGCCTGGAGGACGGTGGGACCGGCCCTACGAGGAGTCGCTCAGCGGGGCTCGGGGTCCCGGGTCGGCGCTCGGGGGTGGCGGCGTCACCAGGTCGCCGGGCACTGCCGGCA
The DNA here is from genome assembly GCF_054050455.1 of Geodermatophilus sp. SYSU D00684. NCBI lineage: Bacteria > Bacillati > Actinomycetota > Actinomycetes > Geodermatophilales > Geodermatophilaceae > Geodermatophilus > Geodermatophilus sp. SYSU D00684. The sequence goes on from NZ_JBJGZI010000021.1 coordinate 74,218, forward strand.
GCACCCGGTCGACGTAGTCCCGCACCGCGGCCTGCATCCCGACGTCCCGGCCGGCCGCCTCGGACAGGAACCACCGGTGCTCGAGGACCTCGTGGAAGACCTCGGCGGTGTCCAGCCGGCTCCGCAGGTGCGCGGGGATGGCGGCGATCGTCGGCTGGTAGCTCTCGGTCAGCCAGCGGATGGCGGCCGCGGTCTCGGAGACCGGGCCTCCTCCCGCCTGCTCGAGCGCGGCCCGGTAGCTCACGATGTCGGCGAGGAGGCGGCGTGCCTGCTTCTCCTGGACGTCCAGCCCGGTCCGGCTGAACAGCGCCCGCCGGCAGTCGCCGGGTTCGGCGACGCGGGTGGTGAGGCGCAGGCGGCTCCCGCCGGCCGGGTCCTCGACGAGCTCCACCTCGCCGACGTCGAAACCCAGGTCCTGGAGCCTGCGGATGCGCCCGGCGACGCGGAGCTGCTGCTCCTCGCGCGACACCACCTCCTCGCTGGTCAGCTGGGTCCACAGCTGCTCGTACCGCGCGACCAGGTCGGCCGCCGCCAGTGCCGGGTCGAGGTCCCCGGCCAGGGAGCCGCTCTCCCGCAGGTCCGTCAGTTCGCTGACGACCCGGGCATAGGCGACGTCGGTGTCGTGGTCCCGCTGGCTCTGGGTGAGCCGCTCGTGCACCTCCCCCGTCTCGGCGTCCACGAGGTAGGCGGCCAGCGTCCCGGCGTCGAACCGGAACAGGGTGTTGGCGAGGGAGCAGTCGCCCCACACGATGCCGGCCAGGTGCAGCCGGACCAGCAGCTCGACCTGCGCGTTCATCACCCGGTCGATCAGGTGCGCACCCCGGGGGTTGGCGAACAGCGCGAGGAAGGACGACGAGTAGTCCAGGAAGCGGGTGACGAGCACCGCCTGCTGGTCCCCGGGCCGGTCGACGACGGCGCCGACGACCTCGACCGCCGGGATGCCGAGCTCGTGCAGCCGGCGCAGCACCTCGTACTCGCGGCGAGCGGGTCGCTCGGGCAGCTCCTTGAGCGCGAACACGCCTCCGGCCTCGGCCACGAACCGGACGACGTGACGGGAGCGCCCGTGCTGCGGGATCTCGACGATCCGGTCGTCGGTCCACTGCGAGAGCGGGACGTCCCAGGGCAGGGTCAGCAGATCGGCCGCCGCCTCGGCGGGAGGACTGAACACGAAGCGCATCCCGGACCTCCGGTTCCCGGACCCGGTCCTCCCCGAGGTTAGCGCGCGGCTCCCCGGCTGCCGCACGAACGCACGGGCCTCCGAGAGGGCGACGGCAGGCCCGACCCTGGGTGAGGGCCCTCACCCGCGGCCGAGGTGGTCGTGGACCATGCGGATGGCGATCGCGCCCTCACCGACGGCGGAGGCCACCCGCTTGACCGATCCGTGCCGGACGTCGCCGACGGCGAACACGCCGGGCACGCTGGTCTCGAACGCGTGGCTCCCACCGCCGGCGGGGCTGCCACGCCGGTCGGCGCCGGTGAGGACGTAGCCCGCGTCGTCCCGGTGGATCGCGTCGGGCAGCCACTGCGTGTGCGGCTCGGCGCCGATCAGCACGAACAGGCCCGCGGCCGGCACCGTCTCGGTGTCCCCGCCACCGCGATCGCGCACCACCAGGTGGGTCAGACGCCCCTCCCCGCCACCGCCGACCGCCTCGGCGCCGTGGCGGACGGTGACGTTGGCCGCCGCGTCGATCTCGCGGATCAGGTAGTCGGACATGGTGGCGGCCAGCGAGGCGCCGCGCACGAGGAGGGTCACCCGCCGGGCGTAGCGGGCCAGGTGCAGTGCGGCCTGACCCGCCGAGTTGGCCCCGCCGACGACGTACACCTCCTCCCCCGCCATCGCCTGCGCCTCGGGAGCCGCGGCGCCGTAGAAGACCCCCGCCCCGACGAGCGCGTCGAGGGACGGGACCCCGAGCCGCCGGTAGGTCACCCCGGTCGCGAGGACGACGGCGCGGCTGGTGACGGTGCTGCCGTCGCTCAGCGAGACGACGGGTCCGGCGCCCGAGGCCTCCAGGCCGACCGCGCGCGGTCCGTAGACGAACTCCGCGCCCAGCAGCCAGGCCTGCTCGTAGGCCCGCTGTGCCAGGTCGGCGCCGGGGATGCCGCGGGGGAAGCCCAGGTAGTTGCGGATCAGCGAGCTGGTGCCGGCCTGACCCCCCACCGCCTCCGTCTCCAGCACGACCGTGCGCAGTCCCTCGGAGGCGCCGTAGACCGCCGCGGCCAGCCCCGCGGGGCCCGCACCGACGACCGTGACGTCGTAGGGCCGCGCATCCGGCCGGGTCCGGACGCCGAGCGCGTCGGCGATCTGCAGACCGGACGGGTCCTCGAGGACCCGTCCGTCGAAGAGGACGACCACCGGCAGCCGACCGGCCGGCCGGCCCACCTCCCGCAGCAGCGCCCGGCCCTCCTCCGAGGTCACGTCGAGGAAGCCGTAGGCCACGCTGTTGCGGCTGAGCAGGTCCCGGATCTCGTGCGACCGCGCTGCCCAGCGCTCCCCGACCACCCCGGGCCGCCAGGAACCGCGGACGGTTCGGCAGCGCCCACTGGTACAGGAACTGGCCGATCGCCTGGTGGAAGTGCTCGTCCCCGGGCTGCCAGGGCTTGGTGACCCAGTCGATCTGCCGCAGCACCGACACCGGCAGCACGGGCGCGATCGACCGGTCGTTCCAGGTGATCAGGACCGACCGCTTCGCCGCCGGGTGCAGCGCCCGCACCCGGTCGAGGAACTCGATGCCGGTCATCCCGGGCATCCACTGGTCGGCGAGGACCAGCGCCACCTCCCCACCCGCCGCCCGCACCCGCGCCAGGTCGCCGAGCGCCTCCTCCGCCGAGGTGAGGCAACGGACGTCGTAGTCGGTGCCGTACCGCTTGGTCAGCTCCTCCTGCACCGGACGCAGCGTGGCCGGATCGTCGTCCACCGCCATCAGCACGGGCCTGTCCATCGCGCCCCCTCCGCCGGTGCCCGAGCAGTGTGCCGGAGGGCGGTTCCCCCGTGGGGTGGGCGCTCAGCCGCCGCGTCAGGAGAGCTGCGTCTCCGCCCGGGGCTCACCGCCCTGCGCGGCGCCGTCGTCCGGACCGGACGTCGGTCAGGGGCCGGCCCGGCCCGTGGTCGTGTCCCCAAGGCGCGGCCCTGCCGCGCTCCGGAGCCTGCGCCGACCCCGTCCGACGTGGACCGACCACGGCCGTCGACCGGGCCCTGCTGAGGATCCGCGCGCCGTCTCCGGCTCGCTGCGCCCCTCGCCTCAGACCGGGCGGGGCGCTGATCTGCGGTTGTTCTCCCCCCGCTCGGGTTCCAACCGACGACTCCGGGATCGGCCGGTGGTGATTGATCCTCGAGGCCTGGTCCGTTCCGGATCAGCCCCTGAGCCGCGCCTCTGCGGAGGGCCGTCGGCCGCCACCGCCCGTTCCACACCCTTGTCGACCGCCGATTCCTGGGGGTGAGACGGGGCCGAGGATCCGGTGCGCAGGGGGCAGCGTGGTCGACCGACCGGTACGGCGCCCAGTAGCCCGGCTGTGCCGCCCACCTGCCGGTCGACCGGCCCGGGAACCGCTCAGTCGGTCGGATTCCCCGCCGGGCCCTGCTGCGGGGCGAGCGACCCCAGCGGCGAGCGGCCGGCCGCAGCGGACCGACCGGGCCCCTCGCCCAGGAGGTCGCGCAGCTGCGTGGCGAGGATCGCGACCTGGGTGCGCCGCTGCAGCGCCGAGAGACCGGTACGCCCCCGCTCCACACGGGGACGGAGCCGCGCCACGAGGTCTGCCGTGCGGCTGTCTCGACCACGACCCGCCGGGCCCGGGCGCCGGTCACCTCATCACCATCGGCCGGCTCGGGGCGCCGACCACGTGGATGCCCTCGGCCCGGTGCAGGAACGGGACAGCGAGCCGCTCCGGGGCACGCCCGGCTCGTCGGTCAGAACGCTCCCGACCGGCGCGCGCTGCCACTCCACCGCGCCGGAGCGGCCCTCCGGTGCGGGCCGGGCTGCCCTGCGTCGCGTGGCACGAGCCCTCGGTGGACGACGTCGTCCGCGGAGGCCCGAGGCCGCCCGTGCCGAGGTCCGGTCTCGCGTCGGGCCGCCAGGACCGGTCGACCCGGTGCGGCCGCCTGTCGGACCACCCCACCCACGCGGTGGATCGCACGGACACCCGAGGCCCCGCGGCTGCCCGCGCCCCCCGTGTCGTCTCCCTCCGCTCGCCGCAGGGCCGCGTCGAGAGTCCTCGACCACCGGCAGCGAGGCGGCCCGGCTCAGCGTTCTAACGAGGGAGCCGGCCCTCCTCGCACCGGCTCGGGCGTGGCCGTGGAGCTGCGAGGCTGCGCTCGCACCCTCTGGACAACGGCACGAACGGGGTGAACGGTGCCCCGTACGCGATGCCGCCCCTGACGGCCTCGATCCGGCCGCGCCCCCGACCGGGCAGGCAGGCAGGGAAGGCGCTCCGGCTGACCGGCCCGCTCCCCCCAGCGGGCGCGGCTCGGATCGCCGGAGCGGTGTAGCTTCCTGGGTGGCGCCACTCCGGCGCCCAGTCCCTCCGCTGGCGGGGGGAGATCGGCGGTCCCTGATATGGGACTCACCACGCTCCAGACGTCCTCCCGACCGACCGCGGGCCGGTCGTGACGACCATCCGGGTGACCCGGCGTCCCCGGACTCCGGCTGTCGACACCGCGGAGGCGGCGTCCCGGTTCCCGTCAGCACCACCCCGACGCGCCGGTGCCGACGCCGTCCGCCTGGCCCTGATCGACCCGGTGGCTCCGCGCACCACGCTGGACGGGGCGTGGTGGCCGCGCACGTCGGACCTGACCGCCGAGCTGCCCCCGCTCCTCGAGGAACTCCATCGCCGGGGCATCCGGATCACGCGCGTGACCTTCCACCCCGACTCCTGGCCGCCGACGACACGGCGGCTGCAGACCGGTGGCAGGACCGTCCGCCTGGGCTGGTTCCGCCGGATCGACCGGCACCTGCTGAACCTCACCGGCGACCTGGGCCGCGCCCGGTTGGACCTCCTCGTGGTGCCCCCGTCGACGACGGCGGGAGTCGCGCAACGCGCCTTCGACGCGGCCACCGACCGGGCCAACCGGGACGAACCCACCGCGCTGCTCGACGGCCTCGGCACGGGTGACCTGCCGGTGCCGCCCCCGCGAGCGGCCGCTGCCACTCCCGACGACGGGGCGGCCGCGGCCTGGGACACCGACGGCGGCCACCCGGCTCGCTGACGCCCGCCGTCCGCTGTCCGGGGCGCCGGCGCACGCCTCATCCGCAGCCCCACGTCGTCCCCCCGGGGCCGCTGAACAGGAGAAGGTCATGACCGACAAGTCGCCGCGGCAGTCCATGTCGAAGAAGTCCGGCAAGTCGATCAAGGAGAAGCGCTCGGAGCGCAAGGCCAAGGTCGACAGCAGGTCCCAGATGGAGCAACTGACCACCGACAAGAAGCACTGACCTCGCGGCACCGGGCGGACCCCGACCCGGGGCCCGGTGGTCCCGGGGTCCGACCACGCAGGTCGGGTGGAGGGCGGCCTCCTCCGCCGGAGCCACCACCGGTGCACCGCCCGTGCCGGGCGGCCCCCACCGCCGGCCACGGGCGCAGCCGTGGAGTCCGCACGGCGCGGCCGGCGGACAGCCCTGGGCCGCCTTCGGCGCGGCGTGGGTGCCCTTCGCGCTGATCGGTGCGACCTGGTGGCAGCTGCCCACCGCGGCAGCCCTCGGCGTCCTGTCCACCCAGGTCGCCTTCCTCGGCCACGACGCCGGCCATCGACAGGTGGACACCGTCGGCGAGCTCTCCCCGGGAGTGCTCGCCGACGCGCTGTCGTTCGCCGCCGCCACCCAGCTGCTGCTGGACCTGCAGGCCCGGGACACCGCCCGGGGGATCTCGCCACCGCCCACCCTGGCCGTCCCCGGACGACCGAGCGGCGGTGCACCAGGTGACCGGGATGGTCTCCGTCCGCGCCGGAGTGAGCCCGGCCCGGGCGCTGGCGCTGCTGCGCGCCCGGCCTACGCCCAGCACCGCCCGATCGGGGACCTGGCACGCGAGGCTCTCGACGGGGTGGTCCGGCTCGAGAGGACGACGACCCTGACTGACCGACGCCGCACCGCGGCACGGCGGCACGGGCGCCGGCCCGCGGCCGGAGGAGTGCATGGTGCAGGAGCAGCGCCTGGCCGAGGTCTTCGTCGAGCTGGCCGACACCCTGGCCGAGGAGTTCGACGTGGTGGACCTGCTGCAGATCCTCCCCGAGCGCTTCCTCACCGAGCGCTGCGTGGAGCTCGTCGACACCGACACCGCGGGGCTGCTGCTCGCTGACCAGCCCGGCAACCTGCGACTGGTGGCACACGCTCACGAGTCCTGGAGGCGGCCTTCCCCTCATGCGCACCCGCGCCCGCCGCACCGGACGCCGCTGCCCACCGTCGCCGGCGCTGTCGTCGCGGGGCGCGTTACGGGCAGAGCCCTGCAGCAGGCGGCGGCGACTCCCGAGGGGCGCCGCGTCACCTGACGACACGCGCGGGGACCGCGACCGCCGGCGGGACGCCGCGCATCGTCGCCGTCGATCCGGGTCTCTGTCCGACGCGGCCGCGTCACGAACTCCCCACGGACCAGGGCGCCGCGCGGGCCGCCTGCACCGCCCGGGCGGGGGCCGACGGTTCTACGGTGCGGGGGTGCGAAGCGCGGACGACCTCGCGGAGCTGACGCGGCAGACGCGGGCAGCACGGGCCGAGCTGCGGCGCCGCATCGCCGACAGCCATGCCCGCGTCGCCGCCGCACAGCGCGCGACCGCAGAACTGATGCACCTCGCCGCCGACAGGCTGCCCGACCCCCCACATGTGCACGAGCGGGCAGACCAGCTCGCGCAGGACGCCGACCGGCACCTGCGCCGGGCCGCGCAGGACTGTTCCCCAGCCGAGGCCGAGGACGGCGGCTGAGGCTCTCCGCCCCGACTCGCGACGCAGCTCCCCCGTACCCGGAGGAGGAAGGTGCGGTACCTGCGCTCGGCCGGTCAGCGACCGCTGCCGGCGTCCGTGCCGAGCCGCTCGGGCGACCGGCGGCCCGACCGGGTCGGTGGCGACATCGTCGGCGGTCCGGCCGGCCACGCAGGCGTGGCCGCGCAGCACCGTGACCGCCGACGGCGTCAGCCCGCAGAGCCCCGAGGAGGCGGGTGGCGACGGCCATCGCAGGGCTGCGGACCCCCGGGTCTGCGGTGCCGGGCGTCGGTCCCCGGCTGGGACGAGCCGGGAGCACTCAGCCCGAGCGCCGCGTCGCGCCTGCCCCGCACTCCCCCGCGGCCGAGCCACCAGCCGGTTGCTGGAACCGCGTCAGGACCTGAACACCCGGTGTGCACCCGGCCGTGCAGTCGAACTCGACGGGTACCCCGTCCAGCCACCCGACGGCCGCGGTGAGACGGCAGCACGGACAGGTCTCCCACGTGATGCGCTCGCTGGTCATGTCTCTCCCGGCCGGTTCGTGCAGACCGGCGGAGGGGTGGCCATCGACCCTGGTCTCGAGTCAGCCCTGGTGAGCGGAGCCGCCCTACCCGCGCCCGGAACAGCTCAACCCCGCCCCCGAGGCCCCAGGGAGAGGACGCGAAGTCGAGCGCAACCCCACGGGCGGCCCGCTGCCGGGGCCCCCGGGATCGAGCGCCGTCGGGCTCCGGCGTCCGAACGCGTGCCGACGGGCGCTGCAGCGGCCTCACGGCACGCACCTGCGCCGCCCCTGCACCGCCCGGGTCGCACCGCTGCGATCGAACCCGGGCCAGGGGGCCGATCGACCAGTCGAACTGGACACCGTCCTGCGACGGCGCCAGGCTGAGCGCCGTGACCGGAGGTCGCGCGCCGTTCGCCCACGACGCCGTCCTCGCGATGGAGTCCGACGGCGACGAGCGCGCTCCCGGTGGAGCCATCACCGTCGCGCTGTGCGGCGGCTGGTCGCACGACGGCCCCTGTCCCCTCGCCTCACACCACACCTCGGCCGAGCGGCAGGGGGACCGCGTGCGGTTGCGCGTCCTCTTCGCCGCACCTCCTGCCGAGGAGGCCCGGGTGCGGACGCTGATCCGCGCCGCGCTGCTCGCCGGCGAAGCGCACGGGCCGGACGGCGCCACCGCATCCTGGCGGTTGGTCGGCGAGGAGCCGGGCGTGGTCCGGGACGAGGAGCGGGCGCACCTCGTCCGGCTGCTCGCCGGCTGACCGTCCCCTGCCCGACGGGTCAGACGGCTGCGACCCGGTACACGTGGCCCGCTGGGCAGCCAGCAGCACCGCCTCGATGCCGTCGAGGGTGGTCCCGAACACGCCCTGGCGGTCCCGGGTGAGGGCGAGCGGGTCTGCACATCGGGCAGCTCGGCGGTGGTGACCGAGCCGGTGGCGAAGTCTTACGTCACCCGCAGCGTGGTCGTTCCCTCGAGGCGTCCCCAGCCGCGGCCGTCGTCGTCGACGGCGGTCCACCACAGAGAGTCCTGTCCGCAGATGGTGGCGCCGGACTGGAGGTCGATGAGGTTGTTGCCGACCACGACGTAGCGCCCGCTGGGTGACTCCGGCACGCCGCGATGCCTGTCGCCGAGGCGAAAGGTGAGGGTGCCGGCTGCGAAGCCTTCAGATTCCTTGCGAGGACGTGCCATGGGCCGACAACTTAGAGGGTCGTCTTATAAAACTGGTGCACCCTCAATGTGTCATGTGCATGACTAGCCATATACATAGATCCCGACCTCGACGAGGAGGAACTCGTGTCACGTCGAGCCCTCCGGCGCGGCATATGGAGACACACCGACTGGGTCCAAAGACCCTTTGCTAAGGGTAGGGTCCTCAGTACGGTCAGTTTCCCTCGTGTAACGCCACCGAGGGAATGTTCCGCGCACGACCATCTGATCTCGTCCACATGCTGGGGGATGCCATGTCCGACCGTATCGCGGAGTTGATGCGCGCAAGGGCGATTGAGGATGCGGCGCTATTGTCCAGCCTGTCGAGACAGCCTCAATTCGAGACAGTCTTGGCAGAGATTGACTCGGCTCCATCGTCGGAGCGCATCAACCGCGCCTTCGAACTTCTCAACGTTCACACCCTCAGGGAGCGAGGAATTCAACTGCCCGAGGGGACGAAAAGCAGCCTCAACGTCCAACCCTCCGCCCTGGACCCAAATGACATCGCTGCCGAAGTCCCAGTCGTTCTTGAATTTTGCCTTGAGAGCCCATGGCCAGGGCTGAAATGGGAGGAATGCTTCGAGCTTGTGATAGACAATGTCGATCTTGAATGGTGGTGAGGGGGCGTCATGAGCGAGTTGGACCTCGAAATCCGACGCCAGCGCTTGTCTCTCCTCGCGGCGATCAGACAACCGGAGTTTCGTCGCGCGGTTATAGATGCAGCGACTGCTCCAACGGATACACGACTACAGCGGCTACTCGCACTGACGGATGTCGAGGCCCTGAGAGAACTAGGAGTCCGCTTGCCGGAAGGGGTCCAAGTTACTGCGGAAGTATCTGTCACACAAAGGATCACTCTGGGAGGGCCTTCCGGCTCTGCACAAAGTGGCGCTGGAGTACGGATCTGCTACAGCCCCTTTTACCCTGTTCCAATAATTCCTGTTCCTCAGGGCTGGCCGGGACCGAAAATATGCTTCGATATCACGATTGAGTCGGAGGATTAGGCTTCGTCAAAGAACGGTAGTGCGCAGGCCGAGTGACCATGCAGCGGCGATGGGGCGTCACCTGCGGGCTGACCATTGAGCGATTGGGGTCCGGTAGACCAGATGGCGCTCATAGGTTCGCTGGGCGCGCTCGTGCTCGACCATTAATTCGTCGGGTGCAGCTGGTCGATCCGTCGGGGTCCAACGTTCGTGGCAAGGCCGCGGGGTGCGCCGCAGCAGTCTTGAGCCATACGTGCATAACTGACCCTATGCACGCTTGAGCCTCGGCCTGCCTCCACAACTGCCAGCACCTCTGGCGATACGTTGCGGCCGTGCCTACCCCATCGCGCGAGGACAACCTGTCCGCCGTCGAGAATGCGGCGATTGCGCTGCTCGCGGAGCCTCCTATCGTACATCCCGCCATCGCCTACGAGATCCGGAAGCGCGTCGTTGGCATGCCGGCCGGACCTGACCGCGAGCAGTGGACTGTCTGCCTAGTGCTCGACATCTGGGACGAGGCCACGGCCGCGACTGTCATGCGACCCGGTGTAGTCGAGGTTGGGAGCATGACCGAGCGAGCTGCCCGAGGGCAGCGATTCCTGACTCCCGGCTTCGACACCGGCTTGGAGGGCGCGCAACTCATCAAGGCTCTAGGCGGGACGAAGCAGGCAGAAGGGCGCTGGCAGGGTCGGTAACGAAGCTTCTTCGTCACCGACTGACATCAACTGCTCCTGCGCATACCGAGCCTCGGCCGGGTCGCCACAGCGGCCCGGCCGAGGCTCGGTCATCCACATGCTCACCCAGGAGGTTCTGGCCGAGCATTGAAACCACAGAGCCCTGTGAGAGTTCGACGGAGCATCCATCGGCGAGGGCCCGGGAGGTCGGACGCTTGCACCTTGGCGCCATGTAACACTCTTGTTAATTCCTCCTGTGAAAAAGCGAGACCCGACGCGGCTTGTCGCTACAGCCCGTTGGAGCGCCTCACGCGGAGGCACCACAGAGGACGCGCTGCGTCTAGTACTTGTGCCGGCAAGCCTCGTTTGACATTGGCCGTCTCCTGACCTCACAAGGCACCAGAGGGGGTGCCCTGGGCCGAAGGAGGACCTCGCAGCGTCATTCAGGCACAGCGGGCTCTCACCCACCGAGGCCGCTCGTCCTCCCACAGCAACCGCCGACTCGATGAAGGTGACCCCAATGACCGCGACGCGGCCCCCGTCCTCGCCTCCGTCCTTCCCCAGCAGGCCACCACGCCGGCCGCTGATGAGCCGCACGCAGGCTGCCGAGTACCTCGGCGTGGGACTCAAGTTCATGACGCGCTACCGGGACCACAAGATCCCGCATCGCCACATCGGCAGGCGCTTGATGTTCCTGCCGGAGGAGCTCGAGGAGTGGGTGGACGTAGGCGAGGACAGCTACGTGGGCCACTCATGCCCGACCTGCGACGCCCGAGGTGCCCACCGGGGCCAGCGCCGGCCTGGACCTGGCGACGAGCCGACGGCGGCCTGAAACCATGGGTGTGGGTTTTGTGTGGGCGTCCCGGCCGGTGACGCTGGCCGGGACGCCCGACCCCACGCCTGAACTGCGGGTTTGTGCTCCCCCGATTGGACTCGAACCAATAACCCTGCGATTAACAGTCGCATGCTCTGCCAATTGAGCTACGGGGGATGGGCGGGTGCGACCCGCGCGCCTCACGAATGTACCTCACGCCCTCCGGCGCCCTGCGCAGGCCCTCCGGATCGCGGACGTCCGCGTCCCGCCGTAGCGTGATCACGAAGCCAGTCCGCCCCTGAGACCTCGGAGGTCCCCGTGGCCAAGTTCTCCTTCCTCCTCGGCTTCGGCGCCGGATACGTGCTCGGCGCCCGGGCCGGCCGCGAGCGCTACGAGCAGATCCGCGGACTGTGGTCCGACGCCAAGGACAACCCGCAGCTGCAGGGCCTGGCCGGGATGGCGCAGGCCCGCGCCGACGACGTCGTCAGCTCGGTGAAGGCCAAGATGGGCCGGGACACCGGCTCCAACGGCGCGGCGCCGCGCAGCACCGGCACGACGACGACGCCGCCGTCGACGACCACCGAGTCGCCGGACCTCACCTCGCTGCCGGTCGACCCGCCGTCGATGGCCTGAGCGGGCCGCCCCGACCGCACTCAGCCCGGCCGCTCCGCGGCCAGCGCCTCCTCGAGCTTGCGGCGGGCCACCTCGCGCGCCCCCGGGTCGCTGCGGTCGGCGTCGTCGTCGAACACGACGGTCCACTCGCGCGCTGCCTGGCCGGGCACCCGGCGCGCCACGAGCACCACGCCGCCGCCGTTCGGCAGCGGCGAGCGGCGGCTGGCGACCACCGTCTGGTCCACCCGGCGGCGCACCACCGCGGGCAGGTCGCCGGCGTCGCTCAGCGCGTGCCGTTGCGCGGGCTCGCGCGCCTGCACGCCGGGCTCCACCTCGGCCAGCGCGCTGACGGTGAAGCTGCCGCCGCCGTCGTTGGTGGCCGCCCAGCGGGCCGAGCCGACCTCGTGCCAGCGCAGCACGCCGACGTCGCCGGCGGTGTCCAGCGGCAGGTCCGCGGGGACGACCCGCAGCCCGCGGCTGGTGGCCACCAGCCAGCCCTGCCCGCGGACCAGCGTGCCCCAGGCCAGCACCCGCTCGTCGGCGTCGGCCGAGGCCTGCACGACCGCGCGCACCGGCTCCGGCGGGCGGGTGAGCCGGCGCCGCAGGGCGGACGCGAGGCTCACGTGAGCCCGCCGATCGCCCGCTGCCGCAGCGAGATGGCCTCCTGCTCCAGCGCCATGAGCTTGGAGAAGGCGCGCATGTACGCGTCGCCCTCCTCGACCGGGTTCATGCGCTGCAGCCTGGCCTTGAGCGCGGTGACCTGCCGGACGATGGCCATCTCCTGCAGCCGGGCCAGCACCGCCGAGACGTAGCCGGCGTCGCCCTCCCCCACCGACCGCAGCGGCTCTACCGCCAGCGCGGTGAGCTGGGCGCGGGCGGTCTCGCGCTCGCAGTGCGCGGCCACCAGGTCCAGCCACTCCGGCCCGGTGACCCGCGCGGCCGCCGCCCCCCCGGCCTGCGCCACGGCCGCGGCGACGGCGGCGTAGTCCGGGTCGGTGTAGGCCTCGGGCGGGACGGCGTCGAAGGAGGGCCCGGCGATCTCGGGCACCTGCAGCGCCGCCTTGACCGCCTCCCGCTCGACCGCCAGGGCGGCGTCGTCCGGGGTGCGCTTGGGCACCCGCGGGCGCGACCGCGAGGACGCCACCTCCCCGCCGGTGATACGGCGCACCCGCTCGAGCACCTCCCCCTCGTCGGTGTCGCCGATCAGCCCGGCCAGCCGGCGGGCGTAGGCGGGGCGCAGCGCGTGGTCCTTGACCTGGGCGATCAGCGGCGCCGTCCGGTCCAGCGCGGCGACCCGCCCCTCGACGGTGTCCAGGTCGTACTCGGCCAGCGTGGTGCGCAGGACGAACTCGATCAGCGGGGTCCGCCGGGCCACGAGGTCCCGGACGGCGGCGTCGCCGTGCGCCTGGCGCAGCTCGCAGGGGTCGCGCCCGTCGGGCTCCACGGCCACGAACGTCTGCGCGACGAAGCGCTGGTCCTCCTTGAACGTCTTGAGCGCGGCGGCCTGGCCCGCGGCGTCGCCGTCGAAGGTGTAGACGACCTCCCCGCGGAACTCGTCCTGGTCCATGAGCAGCCGGCGCAGCACGCCGATGTGCTCGGCGCCGAAGGCGGTGCCGCAGGACGCGACCGCCGTCGTCACCCCGGCCAGGTGGCAGGCCATGACGTCGGTGTAGCCCTCGACGACGACGGCCTGGTGCTTCCTGGCGATGTCCCGCTTCGCGCGCTCGATGCCGTAGAGGACGCTGCTCTTCTTGTACAGCGGTGTCTCGGGGGTGTTGAGGTACTTCGGGCCCGGGTCGTCGTCCATGAGCTTGCGCGCGCCGAAGCCGATGACGTCGCCGGTGATGTCGCGGATCGGCCAGACCAGCCGGCGGTGGAACCGGTCGATGAGGGTGCCGCGCGAGGACTCCTTGGCCAGCCCCGCGGTCACCAGCTCCTGCTGGCTGTAGCCCCTCGCGCGCAGGTGCCGGGTGAGCGCGTCCCACCCGCCGGGCGCGTACCCGCAGCCGAAGTCGACGGCGACCTGCCGGTCGAAGGCGCGGTCGGCGAGGAACTGCCGGGCGGGCGCGGCCTCGGGGGTGCGCAGCTGCGCGGCGTAGAAGGCCGCCGCCTCGGTGTTCGCGGCGACCAGCCGCGCGCGCTGCCCGGCCTGCGCCCGGTCCGGCGCGCCGGTGGGCCGGCCGCCGTCGTCCTCGTACTTCAGGTCGATGTTGGCGCGGGCGGCCAGCCGCTCGACCGCCTCGGTGAAGCTCAGGTGGTCGATCTGCTGGACGAAGCTGATGACGTCGCCACCGGCTCCGCAGCCGAAGCAGTTGCCCGTGAGGATGTTGTCCTCGAGCGTGAACGCGTGGGTGCCGGGCACCTCGGCGCAGTAGACCTCCTCGACCCGGTCGCTCCACTCCACCGACCGGACCACCCAGCGCTTGCGCTCGTACGTCTTGCGGTTGGCGAGGATGCGCTCGCGGTGCTGCTGCAGCAGGAAGAAGGAGTCGGGCAACCCCTTGGTCATGAAGCGGACGTTGTAGACGTCGCTCATCACGCCGTCGATGCCGAGGCGGGTCTGCTTGGCGACGCCGTAGGTCCCGATGCCCAGCCGGGTGCACAGCGTCCGCACGTACTCCAGGTCGTCGACGCGGGCCGAGTTGAGGACGGCGTCCCCGTCGTCGGCCACGCACCCGTCGGCGGCGACGTACCCGGCGAGCCAGCCGAGGAGGTACGCCGCGTCCTCGTCGAGCGCCGGGCGCTCGTCCTTGAAGTAGGCCGGCAGGCCGTGGTACTTGGTGACCCCCTCGCCCTCCCAGCTCCGGCAGCCGTCGAAGTACCGCGAGAGCTGCGCGTCCTTCTCGCCGAAGAGGTTGGCGATCGAGCGGGCGCCCGCTCGCGTCCCGTCGCCGTAGACCAGTCCGCGGGCGATGCCGAACGGGGACGGTCGCGTGGCCGGGTGCATCACCCGGCTCATCGGGAACGACGGGGAGAGCTGGTCGCCCGGCCGCAGGTCCCTGGTCAGCTTCTCCCGGCGGTCCTGCCGCAGCTTCCCCGCCGGGACGAACCAGCGGTGCTCGTCGGTGGCGTGGAGCTCCTTCTCCCGGCCGTTGCGGGACACGACGACGCGCATGAGCCGCTGCACGCCGTACGAGCGGAACGGCGCCTCGACCCAGCCGCCGTCCCCGTTCAGCACCCGCACCGTCCGCCCGGCGAGCTCCGCGATGGGCACGACGCCGTCCTCGGTGAGGACGCCGGTCTCACCCGCCAGGCAGTGGTAGAGGTTCCTCGAGGGCGTGACGTGGAACGACGGCGACTTCTCGTCGTGGAACGGGCACAGGCCCTTGAGGCTGCCGCCCCCGGCGCGCTTGAGCTGCAGGTGCTCGCCGACCACCTCGTCGATCCGGCTGCGCTCGCGCACCAGCGCGATGTCCGCCGCTCGGATGCGTCCCCGGCCGGCCATGGGCCTCCTCCGTCGTGCTGCTGCCGGGACGCCCGTGCGCGTCCCGCACCGATCATCCCCCGTCGCGACGACGGCGAGTGGCGGCCCTCGCCCACTGTGGGCTCAGCTGCTGCCCGCGGCCGCGGCGCCGCCGGCGGCGACGGCGACCGCCGCGCCGTAGGTGCGCCGCTGCAGCACCAGGACCAGCCACAGCAGGAGGACCTGGACGTCCAGCGGCAGGTCGTCGTCCGCGGTCAGCGTGGGCCGGGGTGACCAGCCGCCGGTGGAGCCGCTCCCGGCGACCGCCCGCTCCCCCGCCGTGAACCGGTGGGTGCCCTTCCACCAGGACGCCGGGACGACGTCGACCGCGGTGCCGTCGGCCTCCACCCGCCAGGTGCCCCGCCACGCCGACACCTGCCGCGCGGTGAACCGGGCGGCGTCCGCGGGCTCGGTCGCCCACCGGCCGGCCGGCACCCCGCCCCTCCGCCGTTCGAGCACCCACTCGCGGTCCCCGACGACGGCGACCGACGCCTCCCGCCAGGAGTCGGTGGAGCGCAGCCGGCCGACGACCTCGCCGTCCCGCAGGGCGGGTGGCCCTCCTGCAGGGGCCCGCCGCGAGCGTGCGAGCGGTGGGGGGCAGGAGGGTCCTTCATCAGCCGATGCCCGGCGCACCCGCGACGCTCTCCCCGGTCACGCGGTAGAGCAGGTAGGCGGCGGTCTCCCGGAGGATGTACCGGAACTGGGTGTTGCGGGTCTGGACGGCGGGGCCCTGCCGGGTCGGCGAGCTCTCGGCGCTGATGCCGGCGTCCTCGGCCATCCGCACGGCGCGCATGGCGTGCCAGGGGTCGGTGACCACGACGGCGCTGGTCCACCCGCGCTCGCCGAACGCGGCGCCGACCGCCCGCATGCTCTCCAGCGTGTCCACGCCCTCGGGCACCGCGAGCAGCGACTCCTCGGGGAGGCCCTGGCCGATGAGGTAGTCGCGCCCGGCCTCGGCCTCGGTGAACTGGTCGCCGGCCGCCTTGCCGCCGACGGTCACGACCACCGGGGCGACGCCGTCCTCCCACAGCGACACCGCGTGCTCGAGCCGGGCCTCGAAGATCGACGACGGGACGCCGTTGTACTGCGCCGAGCCCAGCACGACGATCGCGTCGGAGGCCGGCCGGGCGTCCTGCCGCGCGGTCCACCAGATGGCGGCGGCGGTCGAGGCGACCAGCAGCAGGGCGGCGAGCACGACGGCGCCGAACACCCGCGTCACCAGTGCCCCGACCCGCGTCACCGCTCATGGATAACACGGGTCGTGCGCCGGGTGGGGGTGGTGCGACGGGCGTGCCGCGCGGCCGTCAGGACCCGGCGCGCTCCCCGCCGAGCGCCGCCCGGCCGGCCTCCAGGCGGGCCACCGGGACCCGGAACGGCGAGCAGGACACGTAGTCCAGGCCCACCTCGTGGAAGAAGTGCACCGAGTCGGGGTCGCCGCCGTGCTCGCCGCAGACGCCGAGCTTGAGGTCCGGCCGCGCGGCCCGGCCGCCCTGCACGCCGACCTCCACCAGCCGGCCCACGCCCGGGCGGTCCAGCGACTCGAACGGCGAGACGCCGAAGATGCCCTTGTCCAGGTAGGCGTGGAAGAACGCCGCCTCGACGTCGTCGCGGGAGAAGCCCCAGGTCATCTGGGTGAGGTCGTTGGTGCCGAAGGAGAAGAACTCCGCCGACCGGGCGATCTCCTCCGCGGTCAGCGCCGCCCGGGGCACCTCGATCATCGTGCCGATGAGGACGTCGAGCTCGACGCCGCACTCCTCGAACACCGCCGCGAGCACCTGCTCGGACTCCTCGCGGATCGCCTCCAGCTCCTGCACCGCGCCGACCAGCGGGATCATCACCTCCGGCCGCGGGTCGCCGCCGGCCCTCTTGCGCTCGCACGCCGCCTCGGCGATCGCCCGCACCTGCATGGCGAACAGTCCCGGTACGACCAGGCCCAGCCGGACGCCGCGCAGCCCGAGCATCGGGTTCTGCTCGTGCAGCCGGCGGACGGCGGCCAGCAGCCGCAGGTTGGCCTCGTCGGGGTGGCCCTGCGCCTCGGCGACGGCGACGCGCACCGACAGGTCGGTGAGGTCGGGCAGGAACTCGTGCAGCGGCGGGTCGAGCAGCCGCACGGTGACCGGCAGCCCGTCCATCGCCTCGAAGATCTCGACGAAGTCCTGCTTCTGCAGGGGGGCCAGCGCGTCGAGGGCCGCCTGCTTGTCCTCGTCGGTCTCGGCGAGGATCAGCTTCTCCACCAGCTGCCGGCGGTCGCCGAGGAACATGTGCTCGGTCCGGCACAGGCCGATGCCGCGGGCGCCGAAGCGGCGGGCGCGGGCGGAGTCCTCGGGGGTGTCGGCGTTGGTGCGCACGTCCAGCCGCCGCACCTCGTCGGCGTGGGTGAGGATCCGGTGCACGCTGCGCACGAGGTCGTCGGCCTCGGGCGAGTCCGGGCCGATCTCGCCCTCGAAGTACCGGACGACGGCGGAGTCCTCCACCGGCACCTCCCCGAGCCACACCCGGCCGGTGGAGCCGTCGATGGAGACGACGTCACCCTCCTCGACGGTGACGCCGCCGGGCGCGGTGAACCGCCGGTTCGTCGTGTCGACCTGCAGCTCCTCGGCGCCGCACACGCACGTCTTGCCCATCCCGCGGGCGACGACGGCGGCGTGCGAGGTCTTGCCGCCGCGGCTGGTGAGCACGCCCTCGGCGGCGATCATCCCGGCGAGGTCGTCGGGGTTGGTCTCGCGCCGGACCAGGACCACCTTCTCGCCCCGGTCGGCCCACTGGACGGCGGTCTCGGAGGAGAACACCGCCCTCCCGACGGCGGCGCCGGGCGAGGCGTTCATGCCCTGGGTGAGCTGCCGGGCGTCCCCGCCCGAGACGAACCGCGGGAACATCAGCTGGGCGAGCTGGTCGCCGGTGACCCGGCGGACCGCCTCGTCCATGTCGATGAGGCCCTCGTCGACCAGCTGGGTGGCGATGCGGAAGGCCGCGGCCGCCGTCCGCTTGCCCACGCGGGTCTGCAGCATCCACAGCTTGCCGCGCTCGACGGTGAACTCGATGTCGCACAGGTCGCGGTAGTGCGACTCGAGGGTGCTCATGATCCGCAGCAGCTCGTCGTAGGCGCCGCGGTCGATCCGCTCGAGCTCGGTGAGCGGCACGGTGTTCCGGATGCCGGCGACGACGTCCTCGCCCTGCGCGTTCTGCAGGTAGTCGCCGTACACGCCCTGCTCGCCGCTGCCCGGGTCGCGGGTGAACGCGACGCCGGTGCCGGAGTCGGCGCCGAGGTTGCCGAACACCATCGAGCAGACGTTGACCGCCGTCCCCGCGTCGCCGGGGATGCGCTCGCGGCGGCGGTAGAGGATCGCGCGCGGGCTGTTCCACGAGTCGAAGACGGCGTTGATCGCCAGGTCCATCTGCTCGCGCGGGTCCTGCGGGAAGTCCCGGCCGGTGTGCTCGCGGACGATGGCCTTGAACCGGCCGACGACGTCGCGCAGGTGTTCGGCGTCGAGGTCCAGGTCCAGGTCGGTGCCCTGCTCGCGCTTGGCCTCGTCGAGGGCGTGCTCGAACGCCTCGCCGTCGATGTCGAGCACCGTCTTGCCGAACATCTGGATCAGCCGGCGGTAGGAGTCCCAGGCGAAGCGCTCGCTGCCGGACTGCGCGGCCAGTCCCTGCACCGACTCGTCGTTGAGGCCGACGTTGAGGACGGTCTCCATCATCCCGGGCATCGAGGCCGCCGCCCCGGACCGGACCGAGACCAGCAGCGGGTCCGCGGGGTCGCCGAGGGTCTTGCCCATCGCCTTCTCCAGCGCCGTCAGGTGCTCGGTCACCTGGTCGGCGAGGTCGGGCGGGGTGCTGCCGTGCTCGAGGTAGTGGCGGCAGGCGTCGGTGGTGATGGTGAACCCGGGCGGCACGGGCAGCCCGAGGTTGGTCATCTCGGCGAGGTTCGCGCCCTTGCCGCCGAGCAGGTCCTTCTGGTCCTTGCTGCCCTCACTGAAGTCGTAGACCCAGGTGGTCGTGCTCGTGACGCTGCCCACCGTGCACCTCCGCGCTCGTCTCGCCGGCCGCCCGTCCGCTGCCGGTGCGGCGTCGCGGGGTCCCCGTCGGCCGCTCCGGCGAGCGCGGCCCCGGGTCCCCGGTCGGGGGTAGACGTCTCATACGTCCACCCGGAGCCAGGCAGCGATCGTGACCCACCGGACGGGGACACGCCAGCCCGTGTCTCGTCCCGGTACACGGAGGTGAGCGGCCTCACGCAGCGGACGGCCGGCCCGGCTCGGGGCGCGAGCCGGGCCGGGCGGAGGGGTCAGGCGACGAGGGCGAAGCCGAGGACGGCGAACAGCAGCGTCAGCACGACGACGAGGATGCCGACGTACAGGCCGGTGCGGTTGACCGGCGACGGCGGCGGCGGGACGTAGCGGGGGAAGCCGCTGGCCGGCGCGCCGCGCTGCACCTGCGCGGCCTGCTGCGGGGTGGGCGCGAACTGCGGCTGCGGCGGCAGCTGGACCTGCCCGGGGAAGGCCACCTGCGTGGGCGCGGCCGGCGCCGGGACGGAGGCGGGGGCGAGGCCGGCGGGCGCGACCCCGGCGGGCGCGAAGGGCGCAGCGGGCGCGTAGGACCCGGCGTGGGCCCCGGGCGGGGCGTACGGCGCGGCGGGGGCGACGGGCGGGTGGGGCGGCTGCGTCAACGCGGTTCCTCTCGGGCTGGCCCGGTGGACCTCCAGCCGGGCGGCGCACATGGTGACAGCCCAGTGGCGCTCCGAGAAGGGATCCGCTCGCGGCGCCCGCGCGCTCAGCCGGAGGTGCCGCAGACGCGCGGGCCGTCCTCCAGCACCACGGCGAGCGTGGCCTCCGCGCCGTCGTCCCAGCGGACCCGGACCTCCTGGCTGTCCTGGTCCCCGAGCCGGCCCTCCGCGACGCCGACCACCCGGGCGTCGCCGGGGTGCTCGTACCCGTCGAGGACGTCCCCGACGGCGCCGTGGTCGCGCTCGGCCTGGCACAGCAGGTCGCCGGCGGTCTCGGTGTCGCCGGCCCGGAGCGCGGCCAGGAAGACGCCGACCGCCTCCCGGGCCTGCTCGTCCCCCGAGCCCTTCACCAGCGGCAGGGCCACGACCATGGCGACGGCGAGCGCCACCGTGCCGCCGAAGATCCCCAGCAGCAGCCCGTTGCGGCGCCGCGGGGTGCCGGTGTGCAGCGCCTCGGGACCCTCGTCGTACAGGTACGGGCCGCTCATCCGCCGCTCGTCTCCAGCTCCGCGCCGGCCGGCGGGCGCGGGTCGTCGCGGTCGTCGAGCCAGCCCTCGGGCAGCGCCACCGGCCGGGGGCTGCTCGTCCGGCCCCGCGGGCCGCCCAGGACGGCCGTCGGGTAGGGCTGGTCGGGGATGCGGTCGAGCAGGCCGGCCAGCTCGTCCAGCGAGCTGACCATCGCCAGCGCGCGGCGGACGTCGGAGCCCACCGAGAAGCCCTTGAGGTACCAGGCCACGTGCTTGCGGAAGTCGGTGCAGCCGTGCAGCTCGCCCTGCCCCTCCGACAGCAGCTGCGCGTGCCGGACCATGACCGCGGCCACCTCGCGCAGCGTCGGCAGCGCCCGCCGGGACTCCCCGGCGAAGGCGGCGGCGAGGTCCCCGAACAGCCAGGGCCGGCCCAGGCAGCCGCGGCCGATGACGACGCCGGCGCACCCGGTCTCGGCGACCAGGCGCAGCGCGTCGTCGGCCTCCCAGACGTCGCCGTTGCCGAGCACCGGGATGTCGACGGTCTCCACCAGCCGGGCGATCGGTCCCCAGTCGGCGGTGCCGCTGTAGAGCTGGTCGGCGGTGCGCCCGTGCAGGGTGATCGCGGCGGCGCCCTCGTCCTGCGCGATCCGGCCGGCGTCGAGGTAGGTGACGTGGTCGGCGTCGATGCCGATGCGGGTCTTGACCGTCACCGGCACGTCGCGGGCGGCGCGGACGGCGGCCCGCACGATGTCGCGGAACAGCACCCGCCGCCACGGCAGCGCCGACCCGCCGCCCTTGCGGGTCACCTTGGGCACGGGGCAGCCGAAGTTCAGGTCGACGTGCGTCGGGCGGGTGCCGGCGACCTCCTCGTCGACGAGCATCTCCACCGCCCGCCCGACGGTGGCCGGGTCCACGCCGTAGAGCTGCACGGAGAAGCCGGCGGCAGCCTCCTCGGGCGTGGCCCGGATCATCCGCAGCGTCTTCTCGTTGCGCTCCACCAGCGCCCGCGTGGTGATCATCTCGCAGACGTAGAGCCCCGCCCCGAACTCGCGGCACAGCGTGCGGAACGCGGGGTTGGTGATGCCGGCCATCGGCGCGAGCACCACGGCGGGGTCCACGGTGAGCGGCCCCAGCCGCAGCGGGGCGACCGCCGGCGCCAGGGTGCTCGTCACGCCGTCCAGGGTAGGTGGCCGCACCCGGTGGCCGGGGTCACCCGCGGCGAGGCGGCCCCGCACGGACCGGCGCGGCGGGCTCGTGTGCACTGCCGCGGACCTGCCCGGACCAGGGCCGCGTAAGTGCACACGCCGTCAGCAGACGGGGAGCTTGGCCTTGAGGTAGTCCTCCACCCGGTCCAGGCCGATGCGCTCCTGGCTCATCGAGTCGCGCTCCCGCACGGTCACCGCGTCGTCGGTGAGGGTGTCGAAGTCGACGGTGAGGCAGAACGGCGTCCCGACCTCGTCCTGCCGGCGGTAGCGGCGGCCGATGGCGCCGGCGTCGTCGAAGTCGACGTTCCAGTTCCGGCGCAGCGCGGCCGCGAGGTCACGCGCCTTGGGCGAGAGGTCGGCGTTGCGCGACAGCGGCAGGACGGCGGCCTTGACCGGCGCCAGCCGCGGGTCCAGCCGCAGCACCGTGCGGGTGTCGACGCCGCCCTTGGCGTTGGGCGCCTCGTCCTCGGTGTAGGCCTCGATGAGGAAGGCCATCAGCGAGCGGGTCAGCCCGGCCGCCGGCTCGATGACGTACGGCGTCCAGCGGGTGTTGGTCGCCTGGTCGAAGTAGGACAGGTCCACGCCCGAGTGCTCGGTGTGCGTGGACAGGTCGAAGTCGGTGCGGTTGGCGATGCCCTCGAGCTCGCCCCACTCCGAGCCCTGGAAGCCGAAGCGGTACTCGATGT
The DNA here is from genome assembly GCF_054050455.1 of Geodermatophilus sp. SYSU D00684. Classification (NCBI taxonomy): domain Bacteria; kingdom Bacillati; phylum Actinomycetota; class Actinomycetes; order Geodermatophilales; family Geodermatophilaceae; genus Geodermatophilus; species Geodermatophilus sp. SYSU D00684. The sequence goes on from NZ_JBJGZI010000021.1 coordinate 96,444, forward strand.
CGACGGTGCGCTTCGAGTAGTGGGAGAGCTTCTCCTTCGGGTGCTCGAAGTGCCGCAGGTTGTCCGGGGAGATGCCCAGGTCGGTGTACCAGCGGGTGCGCTCGTCGATCCAGTACTGGTGCCACTCCTCGTCGCTGCCGGGCTCGACGAAGAACTCCATCTCCATCTGCTCGAACTCGCGGGTGCGGAAGATGAAGTTGCCCGGGGTGATCTCGTTGCGGAAGGACTTGCCGATCTGGCCGATGCCGAACGGCGGCTTCTTCCGCGCCGCGCCCATGACGTTGGCGAAGTTGACGAAGATGCCCTGCGCGGTCTCCGGGCGCAGGTAGTGCAGCCCCGACTCGTCCTCGACCGGGCCGAGGAAGGTCTTGAGCATCATGTTGAAGTCGCGCGGCTCGGTCCACCGGCCGGTCACGCCGCAGTTGGGGCAGGTGATCTCGGACAGGCCGTTCTCCGGGAGCCGGCCCTTCTTGGCCTCGAAGGCCTCCTCGAGGTGGTCGGCCCGGAAGCGCTTGTGGCAGTTCTGGCACTCGGTCAGCGGGTCGGTGAAGACGCCGACGTGACCGGAGGCGACCCAGGTCTGCCGCGGCAGGATCACCGAGGAGTCCAGGCCGACGATGTCGTCGCGGCTCTGGACGACGGTGCGCCACCACTGCCGCTTGATGTTCTCCTTGAGCTCGACGCCCAGCGGCCCGTAGTCCCAGGCGGAGCGGGTGCCGCCGTAGATCTCACCCGACGGGAAGACGAACCCCCGGCGCTTGCAGAGGTTGACCACCTTGTCGAGGCGGGCGGGGTCGTGCGTGGTGTTGCTGGCGCTCACGAGCTCGGTGCTCCATCCGGCTGGCGGTCGGCGGTTGACCTGCCCACGGTAGACGCCCCGCCTGCGCGGCCCCCCGCCGCCGCGGCCACCCTCCCTACGACGAGGTGTAGCCGCAGACGGCCGGGCCGTCCTCGTCCACCACGGTGACGACGAACGTGGCCGGCTGCCCGCTGTCCAGCGTCACCTCGAAGGTGACCTCGTCGACGTCGCCGGCCGCGGCCGCGTCGGTGGCCGAGCCGTCGGTGATCCGCCCGCCGAGGAAGGTGTCGAAGTCGGCGAGCACCGCCTCCCCGTCGGGGAACTGGCCCTGCCCGTCGGCGCACAGGGCGTCGTAGGCCGCGGCCGCGTCGCGCTCGACCACCGACTGCACCCACGAGGTGGCGAACTCCGGACTGCCGGGGACGTTGAGGTCCCCGCCCGCTCCCCCGCCGCCCCCCGTGGGGGTGCCGGCGCCGCCACCGAAGCCGCCCTCCCCGGACGACGACCCGGGCGAGGATGACGAGGGCGAGGACGAGGTGGACCCCGACGTGCTCGCCGACGTCGCCGTCGCGGCCGGGCCGCCGCCGTCGTCGTCCCGGGAGAGCAGGACCGCGGCGAGCACGCCGCCGCCGACCACGAGGACGGCGAGCGTGACGAGCAGGGCGACCAGCGGACCACGGTTCCTGCGCGGCGGCTGCGGCGGGGCGCCGTACCCGGGCGGCCCGTAGCCCGGCGGCCCGTACCCCGGCGCACCGGCGGGCGGCGGCCCGTACGGGGGCTGCCGGCCATAGCCGGGCCGGGGCGGCGGGGCGTAGCCCGGCTGCGCCTGCCCGTAGGAGGGCGGCCCGTACCCGGGCGGGCCGTACTGGGGCTGCTGCGGTCCGGGTTGCTGGGCTCCCGGCTGCTGCCCGGGGGCGCCCATCCGCAGGGTGGGGTCGCGCGGCACGGGGCCACCGGACAGCCGGTCGGTGGGCTCGTCCGGCCGCGCCGGCGGGGGCGGCGGCGGGAGGCGCACCTCGCGGGTGCGGTCGGGGGGCGGCGTCCCGTCGTCCTGCGGCGGCTGGCTCATCGCGCCCCTCCCGGGCCGGTGCGGACTGTCCCGGGCAGGCTACGCACCCGGGGCCCGTGCGGCGGGGCGCTCGCCGGGCTCGTCGACGGGCAGGTAGGCGCCGGGCTCGTCGAAGGCGTGCACCCACACCGGCGCGCCGGCGACCTTGACCTCCGCGGCCGACAGGGCGCGGCGGTAGGCGCCCACGCCGTCCCAGCGGGTGACCAGCGCCCACAGCGTCGGGTCGTCGGCGCAGCGGCCGGCCTCCCCGCCGCGGCAGCCGGGCCGGGCGGTCAGCGCCGCGAGCAGCCCGTCGACGGCGGCGGCCAGGGAGGCCGCCTCGGGCTCGGGCACGCGCAGCCGGGTCACCGCGAACACCGGCCCATCGTGCCGCACGGCCGGCGGCGCAGACGCCGACGGCCGGCCCCCGCGCTGCGGGGACCGGCCGTCGGAGGGGTGCGTCAGCCGAAGTTGCAGACCGTGAGGTCCTGGCCGACCCAGACCTGCACGCTCTGGGTGGTGCCGTCGTCGAGGGTCAGCTCGAAGGTCGCGACGTCGACGGCGTTGGCCGGGTCGTACTCGATGCTGACCAGGCCGCCGTCGGCGATCGTCTGGCCGCCCAGGACCTGGCTGTAGAAGTACAGCGTCAGGTACTCCTCGGGGCCGTACTCGGTGCCGGCCGAGCCCTGCTGGGCCGCGGCCTGCAGCTCGGCGCAGGACAGGCCGTAGGCGGTCGCGAAGTCGAAGTCGTAGACCGCCTGCACCCACGCGAGCGCGAGGTCGGAGGAGCCGGGGATCTGGCCGGCGTCGGCGCCGCCGGTGTCGTTCCCCATGGGGGTGCCGGTGCCGCCGCCCCCGCCGTTGCCCGGGGTGCCGGCGCCCGGCGGCACGCCGACCGGGCCGCCCATGTCCATGCCCATCCCCGAGCCGGTGCCGGACCCGGTGTCGGAGCCGGTGTCCGCGCCCTCGTCGCCGCCGCCCTCGCCACCGTCCTCGTCGCCGTCGTCGGAGGCGTCGGCCGACGTCGAGGACTCCTGGGCCGCCGGGGCCGGGGTGTCGTCGCCGCGGAGGAGGAAGAACAGGAGCACGCCGACGCCGGCCAGCACCACGACCAGCCCGGTGATCACCCAGGGCAGGACGCTCTTCTTCTGCGGCGGCCGGCCGTAGCCGCCCGGACCGAAGCCGGGGCCGCCGCCCGGGCCGAAGCCGGGCGCGCCGTAGCCGCCGGGGGCGCCGTACTGACCGGGCGCGCCGTACTGACCGGGCTGCGCGTACTGACTCGGCGCGCCGTACTGGCCGGGGGGCTGACTCATCTGCTTCTTCCGTTCGTGGGGACGGGCGCTGGGGGCCCGAGAGCGAGAGGAAGATAGGGAGACCCCGCCGTCCCGACCACAGGTTCGCGCGCGGCAGTTCTGCCGCCGGGTCACGGGCCGGTCACGGTCCGCCGCCCGTGTCCACCGCGTCCCGCCGGCCGACGAGCCGCGGCCGAGACGCTGGTCGGGCCCGGGACGCGTCCCTAGACTCCGCCGTCGACCCGCACCCGGCGCCGGCTCCGACGAGCGCCCGGAGCTGCGGCACACGGAGGATCACCGGTGGAGTTGCAACAGTTCGGCCCCTATCGCATCGAGGCACTGCTCGGCCGCGGCGGGATGGGAGAGGTGTACCGCGCGTTCGACACCGAGCACGACCGCACGGTCGCGCTCAAGGTGCTCTCCGAGCACCTGGCCGCGGACCGGGGCTACCGCGAGCGCTTCCGCCGCGAGGCGCACCTGGCCGCGCGACTCAACGAGCCGCACATCGTCCCGATCCACCGCTACGGCGAGATCGAGGGCCGGCTGTTCCTCGACATGCGCCTGGTGCCCGGCCGCGACGTCGCCGCGGTGCTGGCCGAGGAGGGGCCGATGAGCCCCGAGCGGGCGGTCGACGTCGTCAGCCAGACCGCCCGGGCCCTCGACGCCGCGCACGCCGACGGCCTGGTGCACCGCGACGTCAAGCCCTCCAACGTGCTGCTGACCGGCAGCGGCGACGACGAGTTCGTCTACCTCGTCGACTTCGGCATCGCCCGGTCCACGTCGGACGCGCAGGGCCCGGCGCTGACCCAGACCGGCGCCGCGCTCGGCTCCTTCGACTACATGGCGCCCGAGCGGTTCCTCGAGAAGCCGATCGACAAGCGGGTCGACGTCTACGCGCTGGCGTGCGTGCTCTTCGAGTGCCTCACCGGCCGGCGGCCGTTCACCGGCGACGGCCTGGCCACGCTCATGTACGCGCACCTCAACACGACCCCGCAGCCGCCGTCCGCGCTGCGGCCGGGCCTGCCCCGCGGGCTCGACGACGTCGTCCTCAAAGGCCTGGCCAAGGAGCCCGACGAGCGGTACGCGAGCTGCGGCGAGTTCGCCGCGGCCGCGCGGGCGGCGCTGAGCTCGGCCGGCGTGACGGTGCGGCCCGAGGCCGCGCCGCCGACGTCGGTCGCCCCGCTGGTCGCCCACCCGCAGACCGTGGGCTTCTCGAACCCCGGCCCCGCCGGCACCTACGGGGCGCCGTCGCACCCGGGCGCGCCCGCGGCGCTGTACGGCCCGCCGTCCGACCCGGGCCCGCCCACCGGGTACAGGCCGCCGTCGAACCCCGGCCCGCCCACCGGCTACGGGCCGCCGTCGAACCCCGGCCCGCCCACCGGCTTCCCGCCGCCGGCCGGGCCCGGGTTCCCCCCGCCGGCCGGCTCCTCGTCCTCGGGCGGCGGGAAGGGCTCGAGCAAGCTGCCGCTGCTCATCGTGGGGGCCGCGGTGGCGCTGATCGCGGTCGTGGTCGGGGTCATCGCGCTGGCCGGCGGCTTCAGCGGCGGCGACGACGTCCGGGCCGACGACACCGACACCCCGACCCAGAACACCTCCGACGCGAACACGTCGACGGGGAACTCGTCCGACGGGAACACCTCCGGCGGCAGCACCGGCGGCGGGGCCTCCACCGACGCCCGGGACCAGCTGCTGGGGATCATCCCCGGCGACTTCGACCCGGCGACCTGCGAGACCGCGGACCCGGCCGGCGACGGCGACGTCGCCGCGGTCAACTGCGGCGCCGCCGCGACCCAGCCCGGCCCCGAGGCGTCGTCGTTCTACCTCTACGAGGACGCCGCGACCGTCGACGCCGTGTTCCTCGCGGACATGACCCGCGAGGGCGTCAGCGCCTTCACCGGCCAGCCGGACTGCGCCACCGGACAGGGCTACGACGAGTACACGATCGGCGGGGTGGACGCCGGCCGCCTCGGCTGCTTCGTCGACGGCAACAACAACGCGATCCTGTACTGGACGCAGGACGACCTCGCCGCCGAGGGCATCGTGGCCATCCAGAACGGCGGCCAGGCCGGGCTGGGGACCCTGTACGCCTGGTGGACCGACAGCGCGCACAGCGACTTCACGCAGCGCTGAGCGGCCCCGGTCCCGCACGCGACGAGGGCCCCGTCCCCACCGGCCGGTGGGGACGGG